>JADKBM010000016.1:1346573-1683217 GCA_016715115.1 Acidobacteriota bacterium | reverse complement strand
GTTAATAAGGGATCCAAGACCTCGTCTTCATAGCTTTTAAGCTGTCCGACGAACTGCCTCGGAATCCCATGTATGGCCTTTTCAAACGTCTTTCATTTATTGAGATTATCTCTCACAATCAGTCGGAGCCGGCTGATATGCACGCCAAGCTTCAGTTGCCATAATTGACCCGGGGAATTCGGCTTATTTTCACCTGGTTCTCGTATCTCTGTCGGTCAATCAATTAACAAGCTTGTCAAGCACCCACCAGCAGTGGACATTGCGACAGTGCCAAAATGCACTTGCAGGCGCAGTCACTTTAACCATACTCACAAGATCCACGTTGACACGCAGCAATGTCCGCCAAAACAACACGAATACGAGCGTTGCGAACATAACGATGGATAGTACCAAACCAAAACAACTGTTTAGACGTTCCTCATATTTCACCTCGGCACTCTCATTCGTGATTGACTTCGCACCGCATTTGCCCATAACAATCTCCGAGCGCCTGTCGGTACCCTTCGTACCAGTCTGCCCAATCGGAAGCCACCGGATTGTTGCGTCGGATTCGTTTATACTCTGTCCAAAAGTCTTCTTTTCGCAGGTAACATCGACACCACTGTTTATCGCTTTCGGCCCAAATTGCAACCGCCCCCGCCAATCAGTACCTGCAGTTGCGCCTAACACCGCTCCTTCTGGTCCGCCAAGTGAACCCACCAAAGCACCGGCCCGGCCTGCCTTATAAGCAGCATAAGCTGCGATGCCAGCAGTGACGAATACAGAAACGGCGACGTGTTTCGTTTTTGCGCCAGAAGTCTTCTTTTGCCCGCTTGATTGCTTTACTAAGATCTTCAACTGCCTCACCAAGCGCAGTTAGAAACGCCTTCATTTCTTCCTCAGTTGGCTTATCAGGTTCCGAACAGGACCAAGTCTTTTGGGCCAGCGAAACACACTGTTCGAACTTCGGATCACCACCGCCCCCTCCTTCCCCAACATGGCCGCCATTGCGAACTCGAGAAACTCCAAAGAATATCCACCACCAACTTGCGAAAGTAGAAGCCCATGTGTGGACTTCCATCCTGAAAATCGGAGCTTCCTCGTCAAGTCCGCTCGGATCGACGAAATTCGTCGGTTGGCTTTCGACATACGAATACCGGTTCCAGCTTTGCGGATTGCCGACCGAGGCCGAACCGTTGTAGGGGTCGGGAGATGTCCAGCGGCCGGCGCGGTTTTCGTTCTTGCGGAACCACGTGTGGTTGAGGCCTGTCGCCGGGTCGTTGTTCAAATCACGCCGCGTTGTACGATCCAGATGAAGACGGCCAAGATCGCCACAACGCCGATCCATTTCCAAAAAGTCACGTTTCCGACGAGAGTGCTCTGCCTGCCGTAACCGAAGAAAGGATACGCCAGAATCATCGCAATTATTATCCAAGCCGTATGCGGATCGTCGCACTTCTGCTCCGAAAACATAGACGAGAAAAACATCGCTATGCCAAAGACAAATGGGATCAACAACAAATCACTGAGCCGAAAAGAGTTCATATTCTGCCTCGATATCCCGATTCTGCCCGGCACGTCTCGATTGCAGCGCGCCTAGTCGGCTCGAAACTGTCGCGGTTGAATTCGTCAAGTTCTACTTTCCAGTCCCAAAGTGCAACGGCACTTCCACCCAAAGCTCCTATTCCCGGACCGGCGGCGGAAAGTAATCCCAAACCTGCACCAAGACCAACCTTTACTTTCCACTTTCCAAAGTGCTTGTCCATAAGGTTACTTAGCTGTCGCCTGACCTCCTTCATTTCACGCTCGAAACATTCGAGAAACTTCTTTTTCTGTTCTCGCTCACGTAAAGCAAGCTTCCGTCCGAAGTTGCGAGCCGCCTCCCGATCCTTTTGAGCCTGACAGACTGTCGGCCATGGAGGACACTCATCTCCTCCTCCGCCGCTTCCGGGATTGCCGGCGGTATCGAACGTTCCTCCTCCCGGAACTCCGCCACCAAATACGAAGCAAACGGTCTCGGTATGAGCGTACGTATGTCCTGGTTGATTGTCATAACCTCCGTAGGTCACAATGTCAAAACAGACATAAAAACTCAACCCACTCGGATCAACAAAGTTCGTCGGCTGGTTTTCGACATACGAATACCGGTTCCAGCTTTGCGGATTGCCGACCGAGGCCGATCCGTTGTATGGGTCGGGCGATGTCCAGCGTCCGGCGCGGTTTTCGTTTTGCGGAACCAGGTGTGGTTGAGCCCGGTCGAGTCCTTCTCGGTCAGGCCGTAGCCCTGCCGGTTCGAGGCCGGAGCGCCATAGCCTTGGGTTCCGGTTCTGAGTCCGATGCCTGATTCGATCTCCTCGCCGAACGCCTGATGATCGGTTCTCGATTTCACAAACCCGCCGGCGTTGACACCCGCGCGGACCGAGCCTTGCCAGTCCTGCAGATAGAACCTGACGCTGCCCTCGTCTTGCGGAACAGTCCCGCCGTATTCGGCGACGAGTTTCCCGAACGCGTCATAGATCACGAATTGCCAAACATCATCGACCTTCTCGGCCACACGGTTCCCGAGCGCGTCGTAAACCGAAACCGGATCAATTCCGATGGTTGATGCCAAGTCTTCTGGACTCTTCAGTAGCGCGGAGTTGACGTACTTCTCACAATCCAGGCACCTCCGAAAAGTGCCCAAAGCGAGAAGTAAGCTGGCGCAAGCATATAGCATCCGAATATGCTCCGGATAGCTTCAGCCGGACCATTACCAAAGAAAGAACCAACTTCCTCGTTCGGCCCCAAATTCCACATATATGACATACCGAACAACAAGACGCAGCCTGCCAAACAGGTCCCAATCAAGAAAGCAAGGCAAAGAGATCTAAATATGAACTGTTTACCGAAAATGACAAAAGCGACGATCGGAATTAAAGGGTAAAACAGTACCAAGATTGAATAAACTAGAAGATCCATTGACTCATACCTCAATCAAGAATATGCGAACGAAGCCAAATGGTATCGAAAGCGCTAAGAATCCATCCACAACTTCTTCATGAAAGCGCTAAACACTACCACGATCGAAAGCGGCTAACTCCCGGAAACGGCTTTAGCTCGCCATAAGCATCCAATGAACACTTATCGTGAGAATCCTCGACGTCTTTGACAAAGTCGTCGCCGGCTTTCTTGATGTCGAAGACATTGTCAATCAAACCAGACACAGCCGCCGTTGTCAGAACTCCGATTCCTCCGGTGATAAGAGCAACATAGGCACTCCGCGTCAAAGCGCCGCCCAGCGCGCCCGAAAGCAAACCTATCACAGCGGTAAAGGCACCTTTGATCACGACTTTCCCAACGAGATCGATAATCGTCCCCTTCCATCTTTCATAATCCTTTCGGACTCGCTCTTTCATACATTTCTCATACTTGCGGTCGGCATCGCTTCCGGTAGGGTAGGGCCGATCCCTACCTAATTGATTAAAGCCTCCTCCGCTCCCAGGGTTCACACTTCGAGGATCCCGAGTGCCAACCCGGCTATTCTCAAACGTACACACGTAGACGTAACCGGCACGCGCCCAGTCAAATCCGCATTCTCCGCCCTCGCCAAGAGAGCAAGTAACCGGAACAACAAAACGCAACTCACAATGCATCGTCAGCAAACCGCTCGGATCGACGAAATTCGTCGGCTGGCTTTCGACATAAGAATAACGGTTCCAGCTTTGCGGATTGCCGACCGAGGCCGAGCCGTTGTACGGGTCGGGCGATGTCCATCTTCCGGCGCGGTTTTCGTTTTTGCGGAACCAGGTGTGATTGAGCCCCGTCGAGTCCTTTTCGGTCAGGCCGTAGCCTTGCCGGTTCGCTTGCGGCGCGCCGAAGCCCTGGGCCGTCGTTCTCAGGCCGACACCGGATGCGATGTCCTCGCCGAACGCTTGATGGTCCGTTCTCGATTTGACGAAACCGCCGGCATTGACTCCCGCGCGGACCGAGCCTTGCCAGTCCTGCAAATAATACTTGATGCCGCCCTCGTCCTGCTGCGGATTCCCGCCGTATTCGGCGACGAGTTTCCCGAAAGCGTCATAGATCACGAATTGCCAAACATCATTCACCTTCTCGGCGACCCTGTTCCCCAGCGCGTCGTAAACCGAAACCGCATCGGGCGAATTCGCCGTGGTCGCACGGTGCGGTCAGTGTCAGCTTAAAAGCTAATCGTTCGGTGCAGTCTTTACCTCGCAATTCTCATCGTTGAGGTTCAGAGCGATAATCTCATCTTCATCGACAAGTGCATTAGATTTTCCGGCTTGGGAGACATTCGATCCAACATAAGTTTCGTCCAGCTTCTCGAGAACCCAGAATGCCAATATTGCGATCAACGTTAAGAAGGCATCGACGATCGAGTGCTTACCCGGATAAACCACAAACCGATGGGGTAGATCGATTCCTGTGCCAAGCACCGCCAACACTACCAAAACCAACATCCATGTAAACCAATATCTCAGTCGGCGAAACATCACAAATGCTAATGCCAATAAAGAGAATGTTAAGAGCGTGTTGGCGTAAAACTCCATTGATTGGAGCTGCTCTGTTCCTAGCTCAGACCAAAGCGGCAAACCAATAAAAAGCGCAGAGAAGATTACAAAAGCCCAAACCATCGTCGCTTTGAACTCACCGTGTCTGTTCATGCTCGCCCCACCTTCGGTAGATATTCGCTGCATTCTTTGCCACACTTATTCGGTATGTGCTTTCTGCATTCGTTTTCAATAGCGACTGCTTGTTGGGTAGTATCGTACAACGCGTAAACCGCACCCAATACCGCGGCTCCCCAGAATGCTTTCGTAACTACAAATTTCAATATCTTCTTGACACTCAGGCCTCTCAGGGAGTCAAGCGTAAGGAGAGTGCCTGGTAGTCCAAGAGTGTCCTTCACAACATTCCAGGACACATTTTCATTGAAATACTTTCGTGCGCTGTTTTCACATTCACGCTCCTCTCTCTTAAGGCAATCAAGATTGCACCAATCACTTTTGCAACCCCCAGTTGATGACGGGTCATTCGACGCCGGTCCAGCCGAATCGACGCCGCCCCCTAGCTCGCCGCCTGAGGTGCCGATGCCAGGATCATCGTTGACTATCCACCAGCCGGTCAGTGTGCAGACAGTAACAAACCAATCGATATATAGGACTGGTTCGCAAGTGTACATTGGAATCGCCATCCGCAGACCACTCGGATCGACGAAAATCGTCGGCTGGCTTTCGACATACGAATACCGATTCCAGCTTTGCGGATTGCCGACCGAGGCCGAGCCGTTGTAGGGGTCGGGCGATGTCCAGCGTCCGGCACGGTTTTCGTTTTTGCGGAACCACGTGTGGTTGAGCCCCGTCGAGTCCTTTTCGGTCAGGCCGTAACCTTGCCGGTTCGCTTGCGGTGCGCCGAAGCCCTGGGCCGTCGTTCTCAGTCCGATGCCGGATCCGATGTCCTCGCCGAACGCCTGATGATCGGTTCTCGACTTAACATATCCCGCGGCATTCACACCCGCGCGGACCGAGCCCTGCCAGTCCTGCAAGTAATACTTGACCCCGCCCTCGTCTTGCGGGACGGTCCCGCCGTACTCGGCGACGAGCTTCCCGAAAGCGTCATAGATCACGAATTGCCAAACATCATTGACCTTCTCGGCCACGCGGTTCCCGAGCGCGTCGTAAACCGAAACCGCGTCGGGCCTGTTTGCTTCCGACGCCCGGACAGTGCGTCCGTTGGCATCGTACCCGTAGCCGAGATTGCGGAACTTGCCGTCGGTAACGACCTGTCCATTGTCATTGTACGCCGTCCCCGACGCGCTTGTGAAGCGGTTTTTCGCCGGGTCGATGTCGCCGGGTTCGATCGGCGTGAAGACGATCGGCGTGTCCTGTCCGGTCGTCGGGTTCGACGTCGCCTTTCTGAAAAGGTTGCCGAAACGGTCGAATTCGAAGACCTGTTTGTAGGACAACGCTTCGTTGTCGCCGCGCGTTTCCCTCGCTTCCTTCAAACGCCCGACCGAATCGTAACTGAACTTCTGCGTCCACTGTTTTTGGCTGCCGATGTAACTGACTACGCTCTCGAGTTTGCCGTTGTTTTTCAACTGGCTCTGCGGATTGAGTTCGCCGAATCCGTATTCGTATTTCTGCAGGACCTCGGTCCCGCGTTTCAGATCCTGCGACTTCATCTGAAGCCGTTCGTTGAAATCGAAGTTCTGAACCGTCCCGTTGCCGAGCGCGATCTGGGTCGGCAGCGTTTTGGCGCCGAACGTGACGCCGCTCAAATACGTCCGATCGGCGTCGGCGACCGATGACATCCGGCCCTTGGCGTCGAACCCGTTGGTCACGATCCGGCCCGATGGATATCTCTCGGACGTGAGCTGTCCCGCGAGATTGTAACCGTATTCGAGCTGATAACTCTGATCGCCGATCTTCTGCTGATGCTTCACCAGCCGCCCCATCAGATCGTAATCGTAGAGCGTTTCGGTCGCGGGCGTCGCCTGCGTTCCCGTGACGGCGGCCGTGGTAACCTTCGTCAGCGCGCCGATATTGTGGAATCCGGATCGCGCCTGATCGTAGTAGTAATCGACGTCGGGCGTTTCGTAGCCCGATTCTCCCTCGTAAGTCACTTTCTTCAGCCTGTTCAGACCGTCGTACTGCATCGCGGTATGGACTCCGTTGGCGTCGTACGCGTCGGTCAGAAGACCGTCTTCGTTGTAAGTGAGGACTTTCGTCCACAGACCGCCCGTGGTGACCTTCGTCCCGGCGTCGTTGAGCGTCGCATTCGCCTCGACCTGCCGCTCGTGCGTCAGGCGCGAGAGCGAATCGTATTTGAACAGGCGTTCCTGCGTGACGGTTCCGTCCGACTGGGTAACCTTCGAAAGATTGTCATTCGCGTCGTATTCATAATAGGTCGGCTGGTTGGGCGACGCGACCGCACCGAGACTGCCGTTTGCGTCAGGTTCATCGACGCGAACGGTCCGGCCGAGCGAGTCCGCCACTTGCCTACGTTTCTTCCCCGCCTGATCGGTGACCGTCACAAACGTCTTGTTGAAGCCGGAAGGCGTGGTTGATATCGTGCTGAATTCGGTCGAAACCGTTGTCGTGTCCTGAAGCTGGACGCTGGTTGCTCTGCCGAGCGTATCGTAGTTCAGGATCTTCGTGTACGCGGTGCCGCCGGGAGAACCGGTTGGCGTCGAAGCGAAAAACGGATTGAAGCTCTTGACCGGTCGTCCTGAATTGTCGAATTCACTTGCCGAAATGCTCCAGCCGTCCGGAGTTTCCGAAGCGCTTCGGAAACCGAACCCGCGGCCGTCGAAATAGCTGTAGCTCTGGACGGACTTGTTCGCGTCGAGCGTCGTCGTCGTGCGCACGAATCCGGGAACGAGATCGCTCGGATTCGAGACGAGTTTGTCGCTGTACTCGGTGAGAACGTAGCCGCCGTTCGGATAGACGGTCTTTTTCTGCCGGAGCGTGTCGGACTCATACTGGTAATCGGTGGTCTGGTTGTTCTCATCGACGGTCGTTTCGGTCAGGCCGGTATTGTAGTCGTAGGTCGCCTGCGTCGTAAGCTGCGAGGCGTCGCCGTTGATGACCTCGACCGGCCAGGCGTATTTGTTCGTGCTCGAATAAGTCCATTTCTTGAGCTGACAGCAACTTACCGGCGCTTCTCTAAGGTTGCCGACATTGTCGTATTTCATGACGTCGGTTTTCGCCAATGGATCGTTCTCGTTCGTCGCGTCCGCGAATTGCTTGACCTCGGTCACGTTGCCGCGATATCCGGTCGTCGAATTGTAGCCCGGAATCGAGAAACAGCAATTCTGACGCGTTCCGGAACATCCCGGTTCGCAATACGTCTGGCTCGATCCGGTTGCCGGGTTGTAGGAGATGTTGTACATTTCGCCGACATCGGCGTTCGAATAGGTGAAAAGCGACTGCGTGTCGTAGTTATAGTCGGTTCGCGCAACGGTCGCGCCGCCGGCGATGACGCGAACGGATTTCGGGAGATTAAGGTGACCGTTGTTGATGTAGGACGCGCCGGTCTCGTACGTCGTAACAGTGTTTCGAAGAAGCGTACCGTTGCTGCCGGCCGCAGCGTAGTCGTGTTCCTTTACCTGGCAGACGTTGTTGTAAGCGCAGGCGACATTGTTGAGATCGACGTATTCGAGGACGATCGCCTTTGTCAGCCCGGCGTCGTTGGTTACCTCGGTTCGCTTGACCCGCGGATTGTGGCGCCCCCAAACTGTCGAACCTTCTTCCCAGGTGTAAGCCGTTTTCGAAAAGACATTTCCAGAGGAATCCTTGAGGGAAGTTTGCGTGATCAGGCCGTCATTCCATGCCGCCGTATTTCTGTTCGCGATGGTTTCGGAGACCGCTCCGTCCGGAGTCGTGATCGTCGTCGTTCGGGTCGAGGTTTCGTCAACAACGTTGAAGTACGTCTCGGGCGGGTTGCCGTCGCTGGTCCGTCCCCGCCACTCGTCGATCCGCTTGTTGTATTTCGGCATGTCGCTCAGCGTTGACGACGGCGGTTCGGTATCGGTCCCGGGATAGTTGTATTTCGTCCACGCGGCCCATTGACCGTCGCTCGTTATCGTTCCGGTCGTTGTCAGGCTGTTCGTGCTCGCGACCATTCCACGAAAGCTCGTGATGCGGTAGATCATTCCGTACGAGCTTGAGTAATCGTATTTGTAACCGGTATTCGTCGCCGGAAAATAGACATACTTCAACACCTGAAGCTCTCCGCCGTAGGGAACCGTAATCGTGCCGTCAAATCGGTTTTCGTACTGAAGACTGAGCGATTCGTAATAAAAGCGAATCGTTTGACGGTCAAGCGCCGGATCGCTCGTCTGCGAGTTCGGTCCGCTTCCGTAGCCCGGAACGGTAACCGCGACGAGTTTGTTCGAGGAGTCGTAGTGAAAACGGATATATCGGCTGAGAGTGTCGCGAACATAATCGAGGCGTCCGGACGTGTCCTTGTAAACCGTCGAAATGAAGTTGCCGTGACGGTCGGTGATCGATGTCGGAAAGTGGCGCGAACTCGACCCCGAAGTTCCTTCGGTCCAGTAACGGACCTTGGTGCCGCCGGGGAAAGTCGCGGTGTACCCGTCCACGCGGATAAACGAGCCGTCGGCGGTCTCGTAGTGCGTTTGTCCGTTTACCGTAACCGGATTCAGCTGGTGCCGGGTCCCGTCTGGATCGGTCAGCGAGTACGGGACTACGGTCTGATTCGCCGGATAATTGACATCGAGATATCCGAAGCTGAGATTGAATCCCGGCGCGAGCCAACTGCCCTCGACATCGTAAATGTAATGGCTACCGTTCGAATTGTAAGATTTCGTCCAGATTCGGCTGTTGTAGGTCGCGCCGATCGAGGCGTCGATTCCGCGACCCGATATTCCGGCGACCGGCAGCGAAAAACTATAATCGGCGATGCCTGCGCGTTCGCGCGAGCGGATCGCCGCGGCCGGCGTTTTGGCGCTCGGCTCCACCTGCCCGAGCGGGTTCCCGAGGTTGTTTTCAGGCGTGAACAGATAGCCCTGTTCGTTATCGGGAATCTGACTGAAAAGCGGTGACGAACTTGCGCCATTTGAAACCGGCCGCTCGACGATTGATACGTCAAACGATTGCGTGACGCTTCCGGCGGAGACCGTAAGCTTTGATTTGCCCAGCTTGACGGCAATCGCCTGTGAGGCGTCGATCTTGAGAATGTCGGGACTCGACGATTTCCACTGGGGCGTCAATCCCTGAACCGCCTCTCCCTTTTTGTCAACGGGCATCGCGGCCAATTCCAGCAAGTCCCCGACGGCGATCTGAACCTTTGGCTTGAGTTTCGTTTGAATCCGCTTCACCTTTCTCAAAAGCGGCGCCGAATCGGGCGGCTTGACCTCCGGTCCGGCCGATAGCGGTTCGGCGAATCGATCATCCGGTTTGGATCCGATTTCGGCTTGCGCTTCCTGAACCCGATTTGCCGCACGATAGGGCGTTAACCACGCTTCAATCCCCGCGCTTGCCGAACGATAGGCCTCGGCCCAGACCGGCAGTTCTTCGTTGACCGGTCCGATTCCCGGAATACCGGTTTCAACCCGATTCCAACCGTAGGTTGAGATCGTGAACATCGGCGAAAGCATCGCGCAGATCATAATCGATGCCATCCATTGCCGCGCGGTGATACCGAGAGTGATGATTCTCTTTGTTTTTGCGATAAATTTGCGACCCGTCCGGGCGATATTGCGGAGACGACTTATATTTTGTGAACGCATTTTCTTAACCTCGTAAGTCCTGAGCCAGTACCGATTTGGAATTGGTCGTGAGATCGATCGATTCCTGTCTAACGCCAGTTTGCCGGGACGGGGATGTCGCCGCTCAGCCCGAAGGTCTGAGCGCGCATTGTTCCGTCCGACGAGCGTTTTATGTACCAGACGCCGGTTGACGGCCTCCAGACCGCGATGTCCGCCTTTGAATCGGTGTCGAACGAGTCGACGTAACGGGCGGGAACGACGACATCGCTGCCGACGCCCCACTGCGGCGTCGCGATGCTGCCGTCCGAACTGTACCGAATGCGCCAAACCGTATCGCTTGAACGCCAAGTTGCACAATCAGCCTTCCCGTCGCCGTCGTAATCCGCGACGACGGGCGTGTCGCCGTTCGCGCCGATCGAATAGGAGGCGTTTTGCCCGTTGCTTGATTGCAGAACCCAGAAAGTCGCGCTCGATTTACGCCAGATCGCGTAATCGGCTTTTCCGTCGCCGTCAAAGTCGGCCGGAACCGGAACGTCGTTTGCGGTTCCAAACTGCTGCGAGATCGAGGCGCCGTTTGAGGATTTCAGGACATACCATGTCTGATTCGAAGGACGCCAGACCGCGATATCCGATTTGCCGTCACCGTCATAATCGCCGATTGCGGGAAGGTCGCCGTTGGTTCCGTAGGCGGGATAGGCGCTTGCTCCGTTTGAGCTGTAGATGATGTACCAGGTGCCGGTCGATCCGCGAAAGACGCAAAAATCCGTCTTGCCGTCTCCGTCGTAATCGCCCGGCGCCTCCTTGTCGGTAGAGACTCCCCACTGTTGGGACGTTGTCTGTTGCGAGACGGAATTGAGGATATACCAGGTGCCGCTGGACGGTCGCCAGACAGCGAGGTCGGACGGCGCTTCGTAAAACGGTTCAACGGTCGAAAGAAGCGCGCTCCCGGCATAAACGTATTCGCGGGCCGGTCTGTTTGCGGGCATCGAGGGGGGCGTGCCGGTCGGCATCGCCGCCGTGACGGATCGCGCACTGCGCCATGTCGCGATCGAGCCGATGCCGAATGTCGAAACGACCAGCAAGGCAAGTACGATCAATGCCCGCTTTGCGTTTCGCATCTCGATTTGGCTTGTTTTCGGTTTGTCCGAACCGGTCGGGCCTCGGCCGTTTGTGCGACAGGTATTTCGCCGGGAAATATGTTTCTTTTTCATAATCGTCACCGTGTGATGTGTGACCAACGGGGGATCGGAGAGATCGACGCGGTGTTTGCGAAAGGTCAATCATCCGTTCACCAACTTTCTGTTGGTCTTGACTATTTGATTCGGGAAACGGAATGTCCTAAAATGCGGGTTGTAGTGGTGCATCTTTGGGACGTTCCGTTTCACTGATAAACCTGAAATCCCGGACGGTAGTTAGCGCTACCGTCCGGGATTTTCTATTTCATGTATTGCAAAGATCAATGAAAAAAGCGGCCCGACGCGATTGGCGTCCTGCCGCTTTTCTGAAACTCGTTGTGACTGGCTTGCGGGCCGATGGCTGAAACCGTGGAAGGTTCGCAATACTTCAATGGGTTGTAGGAGCGACTGAACACCAAACACCTCGCAAAGTGACCGATCCTTCGCGCTATGCGCCTTTGGATCTTCTTTTCGGATTCGGCAACAACTGTTTCGAATCCGGCGAACCGTCGTTTCCCGACGACGATTCTGTTTCAGTCTGAATTAAGTGAAAACTATCACAAGCCGGTTCCGCGTGTCAACAACTTTCTTGCGTCATCGTAATTTTGCCGCCATACTCAGTCGGATGCGACGGATGTTTGGTCCGGCTGATTGTCTTCGGCTGAAACGCGGGTTTGCCAGATGCTCATCGGAAGCGGACCGTCCTTCGTGTTGATGATAGGTTCGTCGGCGAACGGGAACTTGTTTGTGTCGAGCGGTTTCTCTCCCGTGCGGGTACGGGCTTCGTTGATCGACGCCCAGGGTTGGTTTCCGGTCTGCTGCTTGGCGATCAGCGCCTGCTGCTTTTCGTCCTTGCGGTGCATGATCGGGTACGAGAACTCGATATTGACTTCGCCGAGATACGAATAGCGATCGAGAAACGCCGCGTTCTCGGCTTCGATGATCCGAACAAGGTCTCCTTCGAGCGACTCAAGATCGTCGTTCATCATCGACTCGGTATTCGCGCGCGAGGTGTCGACCGCCAGTTTCAGTTTCGCGGTCGACATATTGAAGACGGCCGCGACCTGCCGGACAAACCACTCGCATCCGTCAAGGATCTTCAGTTCGTCCGCCGTGCCCGAAAGATTGAGAACGCGCGGATCCTTGGTTCCGCCGAGCACGGCGAGTTTGTCCTTGACCTGATTGATCTGATATTTGAAGTCGTCGACCTGTTTCTGCGTCACGCCTTCGCCGAGCGAGATGAGTTTTTCGCTTACCTGCTGCAAAAGGGGCGAATTACCAAGTCGACAACCTCCGGACACTCATCTCAAATCGCTTTCCGTTCGAAATAGCGAGCGAATCGTGCCCTCGGTTAATGGCCATCGCAGATGCCATCCGTTAGACACATAAACGGCGTTCGCCCCGGAACCTGAATCAGGTTTCGGGGCGAAACTGCGTTTCATTCGGCTTGATCCTAAGCTCCGGCTTCCCGCGCGCTTGGGAACATCTTCTCAAGCGCACCGGTCAGCACTCCGACTCCGAACTCGCCCGCGGCGCGGGACTTGAGTTTTCCTTCGGAGTCGAAGAGATAATAGACCGGAACCCACCCTTGCTCGTTCTGGAAAACATCCTTCAACTTGTGCAGATTATCGACCGCGCAGATATCGTCGATCGAATGTTCGGCGATCGTTGATTTTACGGTTTCCAAATTCGTGTCGGCTTCGTAACGCGGCATATGGATCGCGACGGCGCGCAGGCCATTGTCCGCGTACTTGGCTTTCAATTCTTTGAGCTTCGGCATATTTTCCTTGCAGATGCCGCAGCTCGTCGCCCAGAAGTAAACCAGCGTCGGCTGTCCGTTCACAAGAATTTCGGCATCGCTTTGCGTTCCGCCGATCCAATCCGTCGCGCCCTCAAAATTCGGCAGCGCGTCTCCGATTCTCATTGGCATAACTTTTGTTTTCGGATTTGGGATTTGTGATTTCGGATTTCTCCGGTCGAAAGAAATCCGAAATCCCAAATCGCCAATCCCAAATCACCTCAACAATCAGACTTTCAAATTCGCTTGTCCCGGCGACCAGTTGGCGGCGCACAGTCCGCCCGTCTGAAGACCCTGCAGAACGCGGAGCGTTTCGTCGACCGAGCGTCCGATGTTCAGATCGTGAACGACCGAATACTGAAGAACGCCGTCCGGATTGATGATGAACAGTCCGCGAAGCGCGATATTCGCTTCTTCGACGAGAATGTTGTACTTCGCGGCGAGGCGGCCGGCGACGTCCGATGCGAGCGGATAACGAAGTCCCTCGATACCGTTCTGGTCGCGCGGCGTCTTGATCCAGGCGCGGTGCGAGTGGACCGAGTCCGTCGAGATGCCGATGACTTCGGCGCCGACGCCGTTGATCTCATCGAGGCGATCCGAGAACGCCGTCAGTTCGGTCGGACACACGAAGGTGAAATCAAGCGGATAAAACATCAGGATCAACCATTTCCCCTTGTAATCCGAAAGCTTGACGTTTTCCTTCAACGTTTCGAGGTTCTTCGTCGACGGCAGATTGAAATCCGGCGCCGGCTTTCCGACTTTGGCAAACGCCACTTCATTTACATTTTCCGTTGCAGTACCAGTTGCTGATGACATAATTTCTTTATCTCCCTATTGTTCTAATTATCTTTTTGCTAACTTTTCGTCGGAAATGATCTATGAAGCAAGAACGCAGTCGGGACAAATCCCGCGGAGCGTGAACTCCAAAGATTCCGGCTTGAAATGCGAAGCCTCCGCCGCAGTCCGGACAAGGTCCGATGGAAAATCGAGATCGAGGTCGACGAGCTTTCCGCATTTGTTGCAGATCGCGTGATCGTGCCTCGTGATCTTTTTGTCGAACCGGCTTGCGCCGTTTCCAAACTGTATTTCCGCGATATGCCCCGCGTCCTTCAAAAACCGCAGCGAGTTGTAAACAGTCGCGAAACTGATCGTCGGCAAAAGCCCCTTCGAACGCTCGAAAACATCGTTCGCCGTCAAATGCTCGTCAGCGTCGCGAATAACCTGCAAAACAACTTCGCGTTGTTTGGTCAAACCTAACTCTTGGATGTTCATTACCATAATCATTTCGATCAAAAGTTAGATTTAGAATAATTCTAATTCTAAGAGCTGTCAAGTTGTCTTATTGAAATTCGGATTCAATGGAAATTTTTGCTGGTCTGCAAATGGTCGGTCAGGAACGGCCGACGCGAGGGAATGTTTGGGTCGGTCCGGAGCAAGGATCAGGTTCGTGATGGAAAATAGTTGCCTCTAACGCTGAACGCGTGAACCCGAATTGCGCAGTAGAGGCGAATTCCGAGAAATCCCAACCGCGGCTATCGAAGCCACGTTGGCGCGAAGACCGGCTACGCGATTCTGTTCAATATTATTAAGGGTTGAATCGGGATTCGAAACGGCCGCCGACGGCGGACATATCAGGACTGCAGTGAGCATTCATCTTTCGACCACACGGCCGTTTCGAAGTCGGGGGTAGGATCGATTACCACTCGCAGCCGTAGGCCGTCATCGAGCTCTTCGCGGTTTCAAGGGCGGTTTTGCAGCCGGTCGCAAGCGCGCTCTTTCCTTGCGGCGTAGCGGCAGCGTCTTTCCAAGCTTTGCGGGTCGTCTCGAACGATGTCTTCAAACTCGCACGCGCCGCTTCAGGCACCTTGTTGTTCAAGCACATTTCGTACTTCTTGATGTATTCGTCGCATTCCGGAACGCCGACCGAGTCGGTCGCAGCGACATCCGCGGGTTTGGTGTCGGTCGGCTTCTTATCCGTTGTCGCCGTTCCACCGCACGCTGAAAACCCAAATGCAAGAGAAAGCGCAAAAACACTGACAAGCATCAGTTTAACGATTGATCTCATTGAAAATATCTCCTTGGTTATTAGTCGATTACGCTTATTGATTACGCAATACCGTCGATATTACCTGAGAAAATCAGTTAAATCGCCACCCGTTTGGGTAGGGAAACGCTTCAGGGATTTTTGATGATAGCCAACTTGCGGCGTCCGAGGATTTCAAGACCGCTTCGCTTCGACGTGATGGTGATGACGCGGACCTCTCCGGCGCCAGCCTGGGCGAGCGGACGTTTTGGCGTGTATGTGACCACATATTGCGCGTCGATGTTGCGAGCAAGGTATGCGGTTTTGGAGAGCATTTCGTCGATCGAGACCGGCAAAAAGAAAATTCCGTTCGTGTTTTCCGAAAGCTCGTTCAGAGCCTTTTCGCTCTTTTCGAGCTGCTCGCCGCGCTGTTTGATCTTTTTCATCATCTCGCGGTCGGTGTTGATCGTCACCGTCGGGTAAGTTTTTGTCGTTCCGTTGACAGGGATGTCTGCCCCCGGCGGCAGCTGGGTTCGCGGCGCGCCGCCGCGGCGGACCATTGAACTCTTGCGTTCCTTGACGACATCGAGTTCGAGGCGGGTGTAACTGAAGACGTGAACGTTGATGTCGGTCGTCAGGACACGAAGGATGGCGGCGTTGCGCTCGGCGTCGGTGGTTGAACTGTCGAGGCCGTCCGTTATCAAAACGAGGTGGCAGTTTTCCGACCCCGACTTCTGGAAAAAATCGACCGCGAGTTGCAGCGCTTCGACGAATTTCGACTGTTTGCCGAATTTGAGTTCCTTATCGAGTACCGTATAAAGTTGCTTCTTGTCGTTTGTCCATTCGGCGATTATCCGCGCCGCGTCGTTGACTTCGAGCAGGGCCACCGAATCGTCGGGCGCAAGATTCTCGATCAACATTTTGGCGGTGTTGCGCGTCGTTTTGTAGTCTTTGGCGACGCGGTCCTCGCCACCGGTGTCGAGCAGAATCAAAACGCTAGCCGGCATTCGGCGAATGCTGGTCGGCTGATGAAGGACGTTGTCTTCGCTGATCACGACGTCGTCGTTCCCGACTCCGGCGTAAAATCGGCCGCGTTCGTCAAACGCAGAAATGTTGACCTTGATCTCTTCAGTTTCAACACGCAGGTTTTGGTCGTCCGGCGGTGTCGGCGTCGCAACGGGCGTCGGCGTCGGTGTCGGACGCTCCACGAATCGACCCGACTGCGCACCTGCGCTCGAAGCGAAAGACACCGCAAGCGCAATCAATAGAATCGCCAGTTTTGGAATTTGCAAAAGCATCGACCTCGGGAATCTCAGTAACGTCTGTGGTTATGATGCGCTCGACGCCGGAAAATTTGCACGATCGCCGGGCCTAGTCGAGTTTCGGATGCTCGTCGGTGAACTTGACGAGGTTGCGGGCGTACTCTCCAAAACCGGGGCAACGCACGCCGTGGGCGGCGAGCAACGCTTCGGACTCGCGCGTATCGTATGTTTGCTCAAGAAAGAAATACGGCACGCCGTAATGGGGAAGTCCGGTGATCGCCGGCGAAATGCTGAGATTGAGCGACCATTCGATCAACGATGCGGGCGGTGTCATAACCGTCTTCTTTCCGGTCAGCGCTTCGGCGATCGAGTCGCAGATCCCAGCGGTCGATAGCGGATTCGGATCGGCAAGCGCGATCGTCTTCCCGATCGCCTTCGGATCCTTGGACAGCGCCGCGATTCCCTCGACAACGAAATCTACCGGCACAAGGTTGAGTCTGACGTTCTTGTTACCGACATTCACGAACCGCAGCAACGACGCCGCCTTTTTGTAGTAGAAGATGACGTAATAGATCCCGTCGTACTTGGCGGTCTCACCGGTCTTTGAGTCTCCGACGACGACCGATGGCCGAAAAACAGTCACCGGAAGTTCTTCTTTCAAACTTTCGACTTCGAGTTCGGCAAGGTATTTGGTTTCTTCGTAGTAGTTTCTGAATCCGGCATCGTGAGCAAGTTCGGATTCAAGGATCTCTCCGCGTCGCTTGCCTGCAACGTAGCACGTAGAAATGTAGTTATACCGGCGAAGATTAGGAAGCGAGCGCACAAGGTCGTTGACGTGCTTCGTGCCGTCGACGTTCACTCGAAACGCCGGTTCTTTCTTGACCGCAAGATCGTAGATCGCCGCGAGATGAAAGACATCCGTCGTTTCCCTCTGGACGATTTCGAGATCTTCGCCGGAGATTCCCAGGTTCTCGGCCGTGATGTCGCCTTCAAAAAGAACGAAGTTCTCAAGCGCGACGCCCATTTTCGAGGCGATGCGGTCGACATCCTGTTTTGCCTTGTCAACGAAGGCCGGCTGAACAAGCAGAAAAAACTGCGTTTCAGGCGTTGCAAGACGCTCAACGAGTCTTCCGGCGATGAAACCGGGGAATCCCGTCATAAATATCGTTTCCGCGAAACTCATTATGTTTAAGTATAACTGAATCGCCATTCATTTTGAAGCACCCGCACGAGTAACGCGCACACCCGTGAGCAACGTTTTCACAATTTCGGCAATCATATTTTCGATGCGGTTTATCGGATTTCAGGACTGATTGGGATTTTTATCCAAAAGGTGGTTAAGATGAAGGCGGAGATGAAGAATAAGGCAGAACAGACAGAGAACGAACCGGTGAACGAACTTCGCGAACAAATATGGGCCGTGATCACGTTTGAGCAGTGTGCGGCCCGGGATCTCACCTATCCCGAAGCTGAGCAGAAATTAGCCGAACTCAAAGCCCGGAAAGTCGCCGGACTCTGCATCGTTTCCAACGCGGTCGCCGATCGGCTAAAGCCCGCCTAGAACTCCAGAACGACCTTTCCAAAGCTTTGATTTGATTCAAGATACCGGTGCGCGTCCGAAACCTCTTCCGCAGGGAAGACACGGTCGAGGTTCGGCCTGACGGTTCCGGCAACGAGCAGCGGGGCGACCTTTTCGATGAATTCTGACGTCGCGGCGGCCTTTTCCGCGGCTGATCGAGACCGCAAAACCGTTCCGATGATAGTCAGTCGCTTGGTCAACGCGAGTCCGAGATCGAATTCCGTTTTTCGCCCGCCGACGAGTCCGACCAAGATCAAACGCCCTTTCAATGCGAGACATTCGAGGTTTCGGGCAAAAACGCCGGCGCCGACCAGGTCGAGAATGACGTTGGCTTTGCCACGCAGGTTTTCGGCAAAATCCGCGGTCGAAAACGCGCCGTCCAGTCCGAATTCCCGGCACCTTTCAAGTTTTTCCGGCGTTCGCGAGGTCCCGAAAACGGTTGCGTTGCGCGCCTTTGCCAGCTGAAGCGCGGCCAGTCCGACTCCGGAACCGACGGCGTGAATCAGCAGAGTCTCGCCCGGCTGCAATTTGGCCTGCGTGAAGACCGCATCGTGCGCTGTGATAAACGCTTCGGGAACGGCTGCCGCTTCAACCAAGTTCAAATTTGCCGGGATTTTCGCGAGATGCGTCTGATCGATCAACAGAAATTCCGCTTGGGCGCCGCCGGCGGTGATGCCGAAGACGCGGTCACCGGCTTTGAAGTCCGTCACGTCGGCCCCGATTTCGGCGATGACGCCGGCGAATTCAAGTCCCGGAATTCGTTCGGGATAACCCGCCGGCGCCGGATAAAATCCCTGCCGCTGGAGCAGGTCCGCCCGATTCAATGCCGCAGCCTTAACCGAAACCAGGACTTTGCCGGCTGCCGGCGGCGAGGGATCGTCGACAACACGAAACTCAAGATTTTCGGCGCCGCCAAATTCGTTGATGAATACTGCCTTCACTTCTTAGTCCGAGGTACCGTAAGAGTTACGCGTTTACGCGCCGTAAGAGTTACGCGTTTACGCGCCGTAAGAGTTACGCGTTTACGCGCCGTAAGAGTTACGCGTTTACGCGTGATTCAACGCGGCCATACGAGCGCTGAATTGGCTTGCGACTGTGGGGCGATCACGCGTAAACGCGTAACTCTTACGGGAATCACGCGTAAACGCGTGACTCTTACTTACTGTTTCGCCGAACGCTTCGCCAGATTCATCAGGTCTTCCGGCATCCACTTCGACATATTTTTCGCGTTCGCTTCTTCGATGCCTTTGTGTCGGTTGCGCCAGTCCTTCGACGGATCGTCTTCGCGGCCGGACTGCTTCGGATAATTCTCGACCTGTTCGAGGCTGATGATTATGCCGTGCGCGACCTCGTTCCAGTCCTCGGTCTGGATTCCGCGCAGAACCACCGGCAACCCCGCAGTCCAGTCTTCTTCCGGCGCGATGTTGTCGAGTTCGGGAATCGTCAAGAAGGCCGGCGAAGGGAACGGCTGGCCGCTGAATTCGCTGACGATACGCGCCTTTAGGTCTTTGATCGATCCATCCGGATTCGACTTTCTGATCTCCAGTGCGCGGCGGAAAATATCGGAAACACTTGATTGATTGCTCATAACTTTGACCCCAAAAATTATAGACCAAAACAACGACACAGGAAAACGTCGAGAAGACGGGCATAAAACACTTGTTTTTCGGCATCTGACCGATTAGTCTTTTGTAAATGGAGTTCCGACCGATGAAAACTTTTCTTTTTACCGCAATTGTTCTGATGACTTCCGTTTTCGCGCACGCGCAGGGCGAACAGACGCCGATCGTCGAGAAGGAATTCGAATACAAAAACTGGACGTTCAAGAAGATCGACGGCGGCGGCGAGATCGATCTGCGTAAGTTCGTCGCCGGGAAAAAGCTGGTCCTCGTCGTCTATTTCGCTCCGTGGTGCGGCAATTGGCGATTCGAAGCCCCGATCGTCCAGCGCCTCTACGAAAAATACAAAGCGGACGGTTTCGAGGTCATCGGCGTTGGCGAATACGATACGGTCGAAGCGGTCAAAGGCGACATCGCTTTCAAAAAGCTGACATTTCCGGTCGTTTACGAATCGGACTCGCGCGAATCGAAGATGAAGACCACGCATTACGAATACCGCAAAAAGGTCGGCGACAATCGCAACTGGGGCTCGCCCTTCAACGTCTTTCTGATTCCCGCGGATCTGATCAAGGACGGCGACACGATCGCGAGAAAACTCAAGGTGGCCGCCGGCGAACTGATCGAAACCGAAGCTGAAGCGTTCATACGTGAAAAACTAGGTATGCCGAAAGTGGAAAAGACGAACGAAGCGGCGACAAAGAAACCTGCCGAAGTCTGCGATCCGAACGCGACCGTTTTGAAGAAGCCGGTGATGTAGTTGATTTATGCTATCGTTTCCGGCCGATCCGGGCTTGCAATCAAACGTTTGGGACAAGACTGATTCCAGATTCCAGATTCCAGATTCCAGATTCCAGATTCCAGATTCCAGATTCCGGATTCCAATTTCCGGATTCCAGATTCCAGATTCCAGATTCCAGATTCCAGATGCCGGATTCCGGATTCCAGATTCCAAATATTCCAAATCCCAAATCCCAAATCCCAAATCCCAAATCCCAAATCCGAAATCCCAAATCCCAAATCCGAAATCCCAACTCCGAAATTCCCTATGGCATCGCGACTAGCGTGTCGGCGAGTTTCTCAATGACCAAGATGAGACTTCTCCCCGAATTCGTAAACTGTCCGGCCGACGCGAGATCCTCCGACTGTGTCGCGAGATCGGTGACGCCGTTGATCTGAGCAAGATACGGTTTGATCGAATTCTTTGTGCGGAATTCGATCTCGAGTGCGGCGAGGCCGGCCTTGAGGTTGCGGATGCTGATCACGACTGCCTGCTTGAAATCGTTGTTTCTGTCGACCGCCGCCTTTGAAAGCTTGCCTGCCCGGGCTTCCTTTTCAGCGTCTTCGAGTCCGGTCGCGATGCCGCCGAGCTTGTATATGAAACTGGTGACATTCTTCAGCTGCGTCGCGACCTTTTCCGCACTCTGTTTTATCTCAAGCGCGTTCGTCACCGTAACGGCCGGTTTCTTGGTCGGCGTCGGCGTCGTTTTTTTTCTTTGGGCCGAAACGGAAATCGTCAGCGCCGAGACGACGCACAAAACTGCGAACAAAGTCTTAATTTTCATATTCTTAACCGGATAGAGTTTTTGCTCCCAAAATTCTATCATAAGAAAGATGCCGAAAAGGGTTTTAGAGGTTCGCCGTCTTGGTCGATTCGCTTACGCGGAGGCGCTCGAATTGCAGCGAGAGCTTGAGTCGAAGGTCATCGCCGACCGTTCGCGGGATTATCTTCTCTTGCTTGAGCATCCACACGTTTTTACGATCGGCCGCCGCGCGAAAGAAAACGGGGTGCTCGCAAGCCCAGAGATCTTGAAGGTGATCGGTGCCGAGGTTTTCGAGATCAACCGCGGCGGCAAAGTAACGTATCACGGTCTCGGTCAGCTTGTCGGATATCCGATCATCAATCTCAGCTCGTTGAACGAAGACGTTCACTTGTATGTCCGAAACCTCGAAGAAGTGCTGCTTCGGACGCTCGCCGATTATGGCATTGAGGGCTTTCGGATCGAAGGATTGACGGGCGTCCACACGAAAGAGGGCAAGGTCGCGGCGATCGGCGTCCATCTCAAACGCTGGGTTACGACGCACGGTTTCGCGCTGAATGTGAATACCGATCTCAGCTACTTCAACTGGATAATCGCCTGCGAGGGCGAGCCGGTGACTTCGATGGAGAGACTGTTGGGGCGCGAGGTTGCGCTCCCGGAGGTCGAGGATCGGATCGTCGAGCATTTTTGTCAGGTTTTTGAATTCGACTCGCTGACCTCGCCAACGATGACAAGCAAAATAGTGTAGGGCGAAGCGATTAGGGCCGCGCTTGGGCTTAAACGCCGTCGGCTTACGGATACAGTTCTCGGAATGAATCAAAATATGCGCCCAATTCTTGTTCTTTTAGTCGCTTTTGCGATCGCGATCGGCGTGTCCTGCTCGTCCGTTAACGATGCTATCTCGGATCGATCGATCAACAACCTCGAAGAACAAGCGGACCCGTCCGATTTTGCGATACGCGAGATGTTTATCGAAAGCGGCCTCGGCGAGGGCGACGAAAACCTGAAAGAACTCAAAAAGCTGCCGACTGAGCGCGTCGCCGAGGTCGTCAGAGAGATCAAGGAACAGGGCATCCGCGAAGGCGATATGAATTTCGGCGGGGAACGCGCAGACGAGCTATTGCGTTTGAAAGCCGCGTATTTTCTGGTCACGCTTAAAGTTGACGCCGAAGCAAATCAGGAGTATCTGCTTCGCGCTGCCAGATCAAAGGATGGAGCGCTGAAATTCCGGGCGCTCGAATTGCTGGCTGCGCTCGTCAAAAGCGGAATTAAGGAATTGCTGCCGGTTCTTTTCGAAGCCGCGCCCGATTCCAAGGGACTCGTGGCGGAGTCGCTGACGAAATTCTTTGTCGAAGAAGCGCGGAACTCTACGGAACCGTTCCTGAGATACTTTTCCAAGCAGCCGAAGTATGTCCGAAGCGCCGTCACGCGGATGATCGCAGGGGCAGACGTAATGCTTGAACCTGGAACAACAGCCGGGACTTTTGCAAAGTTCGAGGCGTTCAAGGAGGACCGCGAACTTGGGCGAGTCGCCTCCGAGTTGCTCGCGGCAAACAAGTCATCGAAGCGTTCTCCTTGAGTTTGACGCGTTTTTCTTTTAATCTCGACGTTTTGAACTCGTAACGTAAATAACTATTGGAGCAATCTTAATGAGACGTGAAACAACTTCGTGGTTCAGCCACAATCTTGGAATGGATATGCCGCTCGTGTCGTACGGGCACGCGGGACAACCGCTTTTGATGTTCCCGACGGCCGCGGCGGACTATCTTGAATACGAACGATTTTATCTGATCGACGCGATCAAGTATTTTATCGACAACGGTCTGATCCGCGCCTACTCGATCAATTCGGTCAACAAGTACAGTCTCCTCAATCGCGAATCGCATCCAGGTTGGAAGGTCGAGATGCTCTCGCGTTACGACCGGTATCTGACCGAAGAGGTTCTGCCGCTGATCCGCAACGAATGCGGCCCGGACGCGCGTCCTCTGACGACCGGAGCAAGCCTCGGCGCATATCTCGCGGCGAACACTTATTTCAAACATTCCGATCTTTACCGCGGTACGATCGCGATGAGCGGAAGTTATGACATCCACAATTATCTGGAGAAGTATTACGACGACAACGTTTACTTCAACAACCCGATGATGTATTTGAAGAACCTGAACGACAACTACCATCTGCCGCGCCTCCGGCAAGCTGATTCGATAGTTATCGTGACCGGACAGGGGAATTACGAAGCCCCCGACCGCAGCCGCGATCTTTCGCGCATCTTGTCCTCAAAAGGAATTCCGCATCTTCTCGAGGTCTGGGGTCACGATGTCGCCCACGATTGGGTCTGGTGGCGCAAGATGCTGCCGCACTTCCTCGGCCGCTTTGTCGGATAAAGGGAAAAAAGGCAAAAGGCATAGGGAAAAGGGAAAAAGGCGAAAGGCAAAAGGCAAAGGGAAAAAGGGAAAAGGCGAAAGGCAAAAGGCAACGAAAAAAGCACTATCGGCTTGTCCGGCAATTCGTTGCTTTCCCTTTTTCCTTTTGCCTTTTGCCTTTCGCCTTTTTCCCTTTCGCCTTTTTTGCCTTTTGCCTTTTGCCTTTTCCCTTCTACTTCCCGTCGCCTTTCTTGCCTTTACGTTTTGAGCCTTCGGGGACGTCGGGCCGCGGGGTCGGCTGACTTGGGCGCGGCGATTCGACTCGAGGCGTGTTCACGGGGCGGGGCGGACGATCGTTGCCGCTCGGTTCGCCGCCGTTCGCGGGTTTGGTGGTCGTCGTTGAACCATCGGTCGTCGATGTGGTCGTTTCGTCGCCCGTCTTCCCGAGTTTCGTGCTGGTTGTCGCTCCGAGTTTCTTGCCGTCCATATCTGCGCGTTCAAGCATTTCCTGTTGGTCTCGTTTCAGACGCTCCGCTTCGCGCTTGATCTCGGAAGGCATCGGCGGAACATTCGGGAAAGAATCGCGTTTCTTGTCCTTCATAAACGGGATCATAAACGCGTTAAAGTAAGGCAACGCACCATGTCCGCCCGTCATTCCGGCACCGAGATTCTCTTTTCGTTCAGGGTTTCCCATCCACACCCCGGTAACGTATGTCGGCGTGTAGCCGATGAACCAAACGTCCGTTTGATCGTTGACCGTGCCGGTTTTTCCCGCCAACTGATGCCCCGACGCGTTGGCGCCCGGCGCGGTTCCGCCGCCACGCGTCACGCCGCGCATCATATCGACCATCGTCAGCGCAACGTATTCGCTGGTCACTTTGAACGACTTGTTGTCCCATTCTTCGAGCAAGCTTCCGTCACGGCTGTATACCTTTCGGATCAAATGCGGTTGAACCCGAATTCCTTTGTTCGGGAAAGCCGAATACGCCGAAACCATTTCGAGCAGCGACGCCTCGGATGCGCCGAGGGCGGACGGCAAACTCGGAGCCATCGGGTTGGTGATGCCGAACCGGCGTACCATCTGCGCCCCGGTCTGGATGCCGACCTGGTCGAGAAGGTGGACCGCCGCAATGTTGTACGATTTTGCGAGCGCGATCTTCATCGGAACGTTCGGATGGCTCTTTGATCCGTCATAGTTTCCGGGCGACCAACCGCCGCGTTTTATCGGAGCCCCGCTGACGGTCGAATCCGGCGTCATTCCGTTTTCAACCGCCGCCGTGTAAATGAAAGGCTTGTAAGCCGAACCGGTTTGACGCAGTCCCTGCGTCGCGTTGTTGAACTTGCTGGACTGAAAGTCGTAGCCACCGACGAGAGCGACTATTTCCCCGGTTTTTGAGTTGAGCGACACGATTGCCGCCTGAACTTCCGGAATCTGGTTTAGTTCGACCTTGAGCGATTTTTTCGCGTTATCGACCGCTTTGACTTCAAACTCTGCAAGATATCCGGGCTTGAACTCCGCATTCGGTCCTTTGCCGGCGCGACCCATTTCGGAGCGAGTGACGGTCGCCGTATATTTTCCGAAGCGGACCGTCGCCTCATCGCGTGTTCGGTCGATCTTTGTAATAAGTCCTTTGATGTACTCACCCTCATCGAACTCATCGCCGAACCAGTCCGGATGTTTGTAGTTTGTCAGTTTACGTTCGATTTCCTTTTCGTCGGTCAGCGGGGCGTCGTTTTCGTCAACCAAAATGTTGACGTACTCCGATCTCCATCCGCGGCCCCGATCGTAACGTCGCAGTCCCTCGCGAACCGCTTTGGTCGCAAGCTTCTGAGCTTCGACGTTGATGGTCGTGTAGACCTTTAAGCCGCCCTGCGCGACGCGCGTCGTGTACTTTTCTTCGAGATACTTCCGTACTTCTTCGATCGGATAGTCCCAGGCCGTCGATTTCGGTTGATTCTGGTAATACGCAGTCGGCGCCAACTCGACATCTTTCGCTTTGGCGGCATCGATCTGGGCTTGAGTGTAACGCTCCGGAAAATACTTGATCATCTGATCAAGCACGATGTTGCGCCGTTCTTTGGCCTTGGCGGAATTTCGGGTCGGTGAATACTCGGGAGACTTCGGGATAGCCGCCAGCAACGCCGCTTCCTCAAGGCTCAGTTCCTTGAGCGATTTGCCGAAATAGGTTCGCGAACCTGCCTCAAACCCATAAGAACCGGCGCCCAGAAAGACGTAGTTCATATACATCTCGAGGATCTGGCGCTTTGTGTAAAAGCGCTCGATCTGAAGCGCGACCATCCATTCGTTGATCTTGCGGGTATAGGTCTGATCCTTGTAAAGAAAGAGATTCTTCGCGAGCTGTTGCGTGATCGTCGACGCGCCTTCGGTCTTTCCCGACGTGACGTTTTTGATGATCGCGCCGCCGATGCGGTACGGGTCGATTCCGATGTGATTGTAAAAGCGGTAATCTTCGATCGCGATGAGCGCGTCCTCGACGTTCTGAGGAATATCCGACTCCTTGATCGGGATGCGTTTTTCGATCGCGAACTCGGCGAGAACCGTTTCACCGTCATCGGCATAGATCGTCGTCACCTGCGGCGGTCGATACGTCGCGAGCGCGGAGACTTCGACCGAATAACGCGAGTTATTCAGGTAATACGACGTGAGAATGCCGGTCAAACCGCCCGCCGCCAGCGCCAGGATTACTGCCGCCGGAAACCAGAAAAACCTCCAGAAGCCGCGTCGTTTTGTTTCGACCGATTTGATCTCGTTCTCAACGATTTTCTTTTCTCTTGCCATAGAACTATTTGGGACTGCCGATTTCGGATTTGGGATTTTGATCATTCAATCGCAAATCGAAATTCGCAAATCAACTTAAATCTAGTTAACGAATCTACGCATTTTTACGCTGATCACAAAGCCGATCGCGATAAAAGTCGAAAGGATCGCCGAAAGTCCGGCGCTCATCAGCGGGAGCGGAACGCCGATCACCGGCAGAAATCCGAGAACCATCCCGATATTCATAAAAATCTGAAACGTCATTCCGCCGGCGATCGCCATAATCACGAGCATACCGGAACGGTCAGGCGCTTCGCGCGCGCCCGACACGAGTCGGGACAGCAAAATCATATACGCCAGCAATAACGAAATGCACCCGACGAATCCGGTGTTCTCCGCGGTTACCGCGAAAATAAAATCGGAATGCGGTTCGGGCAGAAATTTCAGCTTCGCCTGTGATGTTTCGGTCTCGCCTTTGATTCCCGTCAGACCACCCTTGCCGACGGTGATCATCGATTGGATCGTGTGATATGCGTAACCGCGCGGATCGGCGCTCTCCGGATCGAGGATGACATTGATGCGCTCCTGCTGATAACCCTTTATCTTCCCGGTTTTGACGCCTGCCCAGTATGCCGCGGGAGCGAGTACGACGGCGGCGACGATCGTGATCACGACATAGCGCACCTTTATGCCGGACAAGAACAAGACAACGGCGAGCAAAGGAAAATAGGTCATCGCCTGTCCGGCGTCCGGTTCGAGCAGGATCAGCGCGACCGGCGCCGCGAGTATCGCGCACCCGATCAGGAATTCCTTGAACTTGAGACTGCCGGATTTTCGCGCTCCGAAATACTTCGCGAGCATCAGCACGACCGGGATCTTGACGAACTCCGAAGGCTGAAACTGGCCGATCACGGGAAGCCTGAGCCAGGCCGTCTGGCCGTTGATCTTGACCCCGAGTCCGGGAATCAAAACCAAGAGCAAAAGGAACAGCCCGATCCCATAAAAGACAGGGGCGGCATCGATGATTCTTCGGTAATCGCTAAATCCGACGAAAAAGAAGGCGACCAAAGCGATCCCGAGTCCGATGATCTGTTTTGACCAAAGGTTCATTTCCGGCTGCGCGTTGTAGATCTGCCAAACGCCGAAACAGACGATCGCGACCGCCAGCACCGACGTCAGCAGGTCAAAATCCCGCAAACTTCTTTTTTCTATTATCGCAACCATAACTTCGTTGGCAGGAGTGCGTCTTCGGTCGGCCAACCGCGGGCGAATTGCCGAATAGGCGAAACCCCGAAGCTACTTCTTCACATCCTCCGGCGTCGGCGTCGCACCGCCGCGCTTAGCAAGATACGATTCGTAAATCCCTTTCGCCGCCGGTGCCGCGAAACTTCCGCCGAAACCGACGTTCTCGATCAGCGCCAAAACGGCGATCTCCGGCTTGTAAGCCGGTGCGAAACTAATAAACCACGCGTGGTCCTTGTTTCCTCCGACGTCCTTGCCGAGCGACGCGACCTGCGCCGTCCCGGTCTTGCCGGCGATCTCGAAACCCGGAATACGGATCGCCGCTGCCGTACCGCCGCCGTTGACTACGCCCCACATACCCTTGACCACGAGATCTTCCTGCTCCTTCGTCATTTCAATCAACTTCGGATCAGGATGCTGAAAGCCGAATCCGGGGCGTTCCGGAATGTAGCCGCGTTCGTCCTCGTTGCCGATCGCGCCGATCGGCTTGAACTCCTTCAGGAAGTGCGGTTCATACATTCGCCCCTGGACGCCGATGCTTGAGATCGCACGCAGCATAGAGATCGGGGTAACGACCACGGTGTCCTGTCCGATCGAGGCGTAAACCGTTCGAATATCGCTCCATTTTCCCTCGCGTTTCTCGATCGCCGCCCGCCAGCTCTTGGGCGTCTGACTGATCTTCTCGTTCGGCAGATCAACTCCTGAACGCTTGTCGTAATCAAAAGTCTCGACCATTTTGATCAGTCCCTCGATCCCCAATTTCAGACCGAGCCGATAGTAATAGCCGTCACAGGATTTGGTGATCGCAAAGGCAAGAGGCGGCGAACCGTGGCTTCCCATACAACGGGTGAACTTGTTTCCGATGGTGATGCCGCCGCCGCACACCAAGTTCGAATGTGCGACGGTGATCGCGCCTTGCTGCAGTCCGGCGACCGATTCGGGGATCTTCCAGGTTGATCCAGCCGGATAGCGGCCCTGGATCGCGCGATTGTAAAGAGGCCGCTTTTCATCCTGCCAGTACGCGGCGATCTGTTTTCGGCCCTCAGGCGTCGCGCTGCCCTGAACGAAAACATTTGGATCGAACGCCGGCAGCGAAGCCATCGCGAAGAGTTCGCCGTTGTTCGGGTCGAGAGCGATGATGGTCCCACGTTTCGTCGGCGTCGCTGCCAGTTTCTCCTCCGCCGTAATCTGGAGATCGAGATCGATGGTGGTGATAAGATCCTGTCCGGCCTGCGGCGGGATCGTCTCGATCTCAGACTGGACGCGACCGCGGCTATCGACGATTACTTTTCGATAACCGTCTTTTCCACGCAGAAAATCGTCGTAATACTGTTCGAGTCCGCCTTTGCCGATGATCGTGCCGGGCCGGAAACCCTTCTCGCGATATTCGGGTTTTTCAAGCTGCTTCGGACTGATCTCACCGACGTATCCGAGCACGTGCGAGAGAGTCTCCTTGAGCGGATAAACGCGTTGCGGCTGCAGTTCGATGCGAAGTTCCGGGTACTCGAGCGAGTGCGCCTCGACCCAGGTTATGTCCGCGATGGTCGCATTTTCCTTGAGAACCATCGTCTCGAAGTCGTTTTGTTTCTTGATCAAATTGAGACGCTCGACAACGTATTGCCGATCGACGTTCAGCCCGCGCGCATAATCGTCGATGCGATCGGTCACGTCGATCTTCTTGATCGGTTCGTTCGAGAGAGTGACGTTATAGGTCGGACGCGAATCGACAAGGATCTTGCCGTTGCGGTCGAAGATCGCCCCGCGCGGTGCCGGTATCGGAATCAGGCGTATGCGCTGGTTCTCGGCCTTTTCATCGTAATACTCGCCCTTCACGACCTGAAGGTAATAAAGCCGCGCGCCGAGTATCGTCAGCAGCACGAACGCAATGATCTGGATCGTGCCGACTCTGATGCTTAAGTTTTGCGTGTGATCGTAGATCTTCATCTCGATTTGGGATTTTGGATTTGTGATTGACGATCTCGGTACTGAAAATCCGAAATCCGGAATCACCAATCCGAAATCAATATCATCTTCTTCCGAGCCGGATTGGGTTTCGGCGCCGGGTCTGGCGGCGCGGAGCAAACAACTCGCGCTTTTGCCGCCGGATCTTATCGGTCGAAAGACCGCGCATCAACAGATACACGAACGTTCCCGCGATCGTCGTTCCGATCAGCGTATTAACGATCGTTACAGTTACCGGCGCGGTCGGCTCCTGACCCAGCACACGGTGGAGCCCATAATAGACCAGGTCGTCAAGCAAACAAGCACCGGCTATGACGGGAATCTGAAGCAAAAGGTTGTCCAGATAGACGCGCCGGGCGAGCTCGGAGACGACATATGCGACAAGGGTTTTCGAGAAGCCGTTGGCACCCAGAAGTCCGCCGCTGAGAGCATCGACGGCGATGCCCGAAAGCGCTCCGAAGATCAGCGCATTGAACGCGTTTCGCTGAAGCGCTGCATAGACCACGATGATCAGCGGAAAGTCGATGAAGGTAAGCGGTTCGGCGACGTTCCGAAGCGTCCATTGCAGGGCAATGGCGATTATCAAGGCGATGATTATCTTAACTTGCTCCATTATTCTGAACGCTTACGGTTTCCTTTTCTTGTCCTCGGCGGCCGCGTTCGGCAGCGTCTTTTCGTATTCGGGCCTTTGCGGCGGTTCATAAAGCAGAACCGCGACCTCTTCCATCGAGTACAACCTCGCCGAGGGCCGGATAAAGATCTGTTGCGGCACGGTGGCCGAACCGGGACGCACTTCAACGACTTCGCCCAGCTTCAAACCGGGCGGATAGATCCCGTCCTGACCTGTCGTGTAAACGATCTCGCCGACCTGCACCTCGATCGTTCCCGGAACATAACCCATTTCAAGAAGTTCACGCTGGCCGTTGCCGCTGACGACGCCGATCGCGTTCGACGTTCCGAGTTCGCCGATGACGCCGCCGAGACCCGACTTGTCTTTGGTTACAAGGTTGATCCGCGCGGTCAACGGACTGACCGCGACGACGCGCCCGATCAAACCACCGTTGTTGACGATCGGCATATTCAGCTTGACGCCATCGAGGCTGCCGCGGTTGATCACCGAATGGTCGAACCAGGCCGAGGGATCGCGGCCGATGATCTGCGCCGGAAGGATCTTGTACTTGGATTCGGACTTCAGGTCGAGAAGGCCCTTGAGGCGATCGTTTTCTTTCGATAGTTCCTCGCTTCTCTGAACCTGGACCTCAAGTTCCTGAACGCGCTGTTTGAGCGTGTCATTTTCGGTCTGGGCCGAACGCAGGGTCGAGATCGATTGGAAGTAGTTTGTGACCGAAGCCGAAACGGTGGTCACCGGAGACTGTACAAAATTGGCGATGGCGAGCATCCAGACCCGGATCACACGCTCGTCCGACGATGTCCGCGCGTCGTACGCCATAAGCACGAAATTGCCCAACAAAAGGGCAATCATCAGCCATGGCGTCAGTCTCCAAACTTCCTTTTGACTTCGCTCAACCATTGATCAGTTCGCAGCTAGCAGTAATCGGTCGGCAGTTTGCAGCGAGCAGTTCGCGGCTCGCACTTCACTGCTCACCGCTCACGGCTAACTGCTTTCTCTTTTAGCTTCCCGTCATCAATGAATTGTCCCATTTGACGCGTTTCAGGAGTTCGAAATCCGATAACATCTTGCCGGTTCCGAGCACGACGGACGAAAGCGGATCGTCCGCAAGGACGACCGGGAGTCCGGTCTCGATCATCAGTCGTTTGTCGAGATTCTTGAGCAGCGCGCCGCCGCCCGTCAGGACGATGCCGCGTTCGACAATGTCCGCCGAAAGTTCCGGCGGCGTACGCTCGAGCGCGACGCGCACGGCGTTGATGATCGTCGAGACCGCATCCGAGAGCGCCTCGCGGATCTCTTCGTCGGTGATGGTGATGGTTTTGGGGATTCCCTCGATCAAATTACGGCCGCGAACTTCCATCGAGAGCGGTTCGTCGAGGGGGAACGCGCTGCCGAGCGCGATCTTGATCGCTTCGGAGGTGCGTTCGCCGATCAGCAGATTGTATTTGCGCTTGATATACTGCGTGATCGCCTCGTCCATTTCGTTCCCGGCGATGCGAACGGCGCGCGAGTAAACGATTCCCGAGAGCGAAATGACGGCAATATCGGTCGTTCCACCGCCGATATCGACGACCATATTGCCGTGCGGTTCGGTGATCGGAAGCCCGGCGCCGATCGCGGCGGCCATCGCTTCTTCGACGAGATAGACTTCAGAGGCCTTGGCGCGATAGGCCGAATCTTCGACGGCTCGGCGTTCGACCTGCGTGATCTCTGACGGAATGCCGATGACGACGCGGGGGCGGACCCACGATTTGCCGTTATGGGCCTTGCGGATGAAATGCTGGAGCATCTTCTCCGTGACCTCGAAGTTGGCGATCACGCCGTCTTTCATCGGACGGATCGCGACGATGTTTCCGGGTGTGCGGCCGAGCATCTCCTTCGCATCGCGGCCGACCGCTTCTACCTGGTTAGTGACTTTATTGATCGCGACTATCGAGGGTTCCGAAACGACGATCCCGCGCCCCTTCGCATAGACGAGCGTATTCGCGGTTCCGAGATCGATCGCGAGATCGCTTGAAAATAAACTGAATAGTGATTTAAATGCCATTTTTTACTACGAATTCCAAAAAATTGTGACCCAAATGCGCGTTTGAAAATGAAGAGTTCACTCTCTAAAAAACCAGGGGAACTAATGATAAAGAGAAGACTTTCGACCCAAACATTAACTTAATAGCGTACACCGAAATCACATCAATTTTCCAACGAAAACACTGCAAAAAGAACATTTTTTTCAGAACTGACAAAAAAACGAACGATAAGCATCATCCGGCGAACATTCGACCGACGATGCGGCTCTTTTTGAAGCAATTTCGACGGCCTCTTTCCATTGCTTCCGAGTACGTCGCAAAAAGACCTGAAATCAACCTGATTCAAAAAGGACTCACGTGCTTATGACTTTGGGTCGCAGCAACTTTCGTGAAAACTCGATTACGCGCTTGCCCTTCGCCGCGATCAACGGCCTTTCCTGGGGCGGGATTATTTTGGCTGAGTTTTTCAATTTTCTACGCTTATCTCATTGGAAGTTACAAGCATCAATCGCAGAACGAGGTAATGAAAATGGAAGAAGTATTTGAATTGACGGAAGTTATCCGACAAATTGAAGGATTGCAGAGACAGGCCGGACGTTTTCTCGAAATGGCGTATCGAAGTCAGGACGGGAAAGGCAACGTGAATGAAGGTTTGTTGCAGCAAGGTCAGGTTTTCCTTCAACGGGCCGAGGCACTGATCCAAGAGAATATCGTTCCGATTCTCCAGAGCCTGAACCCCTCTCAGGTGGCGAGTTCGTTAGCGGCGGCGGGTGCTTCACCGGCCCTTATTTCTGAGGTGACGCCGATTCTCAACGCCGCTCGCGCGGTTGCCGCAGGCGGAATGTCCGTCGCCGCGATCTGCGAGGTGATCAGCGTTGCGGTGCCTGTATTATTGGCTGTCGTCGGACTGGCCGTTATGGCATTTCTGTACAAAATGTGGCTCGACAGAAACATAAAAAAGGAAGGCGAAAGGTTGTTGAAACAGTATGAAGACCGAATCGCCAGTCGCCCGCGGCACGTTCCGTTCCAGCCGAGGTTTATTCCAGGAAGGATGTGAAAACGTCTCGAATTTGAGTTTGCGGAAAGTTGATTAAGCGGCATTTCGCCGCCATTAAGGAGAAAAACATATGTTAAGGAAACTTCTTGTTCATTTTGTCTTACTGACGACGATTTCATTGATGACGAGTGTTGAGCTTTTTGCGCAAACTCGTATTCGATTTGCGAAAGGCCGCAGTTCGGCGACCATTTCCGGCACGATTCCGGCGAGGTCTAACCGAACGTTCGTCGTTGGCGCCCGTAGCGGACAAACGGCGCGTGTTTCGGTAAACAACCGAAATCTGAAGATCTTCAGCGAAGAAGCTCCAAAAGGCGAATCCGGGAGTTCGAGCTTTGAAACCTATTCGGGCGACAATGAGTTCGGGCTTTCCAACCCGACGAACCAAGCGATCGGTTTTACGATGACGGTTTCGATTCGATAAGCTCCTTGAACAATGAAGAGGAATTCGCTCGGTGGAATGCTGACGCGACGCGCGGCCCTTTTCGAAGCACGGCTTAAATTCACCACGCCGCTGACACAGCCGGCGCGAAGATCAGTTATGCTGATCCTCCGGCACCGGTTCAAGGGCGGCCTGGAGCACATCTCCGATCTTAACGGCCGGTATGATCTCGAGTTCCTTCCTGACGTCTTCGGGGATCTCTTCGGTGTCGGCTTCGTTGCGGGCCGGAAGGATGATCCTTCGGATCCCGGCGCGGTGCGCGGCGAGCACTTTTTCCTTTATCCCGCCGACCGGAAAAACGAGTCCCGAGAGCGTGATCTCGCCGGTCATCGCCGTGTCGCTTCGGACCTTTCGTCCGGTGTAGAGCGAAGCCATCGCGGCGGCCATCGTGACACCCGCACTCGGACCGTCTTTCGGGATGGCACCGGCCGGAACGTGGATATGCAAGCCGCCTTCTTTGAGCTTTGCCGGATCGATCCCGAGTTCGGCGGCGTGCGACCAAAGATACGAACGCGCGGCCATCGCCGATTCCTTCATAACTTCACCGAGCTGCCCTGTCAGTGTCAGCCCGCCGCCGCCCGGCAGCGCGGTCGCTTCGATAAACAGTACCTCGCCGCCCATTTCGGTCCAGGCCATTCCGGTCGCCACTCCCGGCGACAGATCCTTGCGCGCTTCTTCAGGGTAGAACCGCGGCGCGCCGAGATAGCCCTTGACCTCGTTGGCCGTGATCAGAACCTTACCGAGATGCCCTTGAGCGACCTTCAACGCCACCTTGCGTGACAGATTCCCGACGGTTCGCTCCAACTGTCGGACGCCCGCTTCGCGCGTGTAGCGCATCGTTATCAAGTTGACGGCATCGTCGGAAATCTCGATCTGCTCGGGAGTCAGCCCGTTTTCGGTAACCTGCCGCGGGATGAGATACTGCTTCGCGATATTCAGCTTCTCGGCGTCTGAATATCCGGAAAGACCGATGATCTCCATCCGGTCCCGAAGCGGCATCGGAATCGGCGCAAGTTGGTTCGCGGTCGCGATAAAGAAGACCTTCGAAAGATCGAACGGAAGATCCAAATAGTGATCACGGAAAGTGTGATTCTGCGCCGGATCGAGGATCTCGAGCAGCGCCGACGCCGGATCGCCGCGAAAATCGTTCCCCATCTTGTCGATCTCGTCGAGCATCAGCACCGGATTGTTGACGCCGACGCGCCGCAGCGTCTGTATGATGCGTCCCGGCATCGAGCCGACATACGTCCGCCGATGTCCGCGAAGCTCCGATTCATCGCGCACGCCGCCGAGCGATATGCGGTCGAACTCGCGGCCCATCGCGCGGGCGATCGACCGGCCGAGACTCGTTTTTCCGACTCCCGGCGGACCGACGAAGAGGATGATCGGACTTTTCGAATCGGGCCGGAGTTTGACGACGGCGAGCGATTCGAGAATGCGTTCCTTGATGTCTTCGAGTCCGTAGTGATCTTCGTCGAGTATCTTCTTCGCCTCGTTGAGGTCGAGTTTTTCCTCGCTCGATTTCTTCCACGGAAGTTCGAGTATGTACTCGAGATAGGTTCGGATGACGTGGTAGTCCGGTGCGGCCTGCGGGAGTTGTTCCATTCGGCGCAGTTCACGCTCGGCCTCTTTCCGGATCTCGTCGGGCAGATCGGCCGTCTCGAGCCGTTCGCGGAGTTGAGCGGCTTCGGCTTTTTCGCCGGTTTCATCGTCACCGAGTTCTTTTTGGATGGCTTTCAGCTGCTGACGCAGAACATAATCTCGTTGCGCTTTGTCCATTTCACCCTGCGCTTCGTTTGCGATCTTCGATCGGATCTGCATTATCTCGAGTTCGCGCGCGAGCGCCGCGTGCGTCAACGTGAGAAGTTCGTCGGTCGTGCTCGCCTCGATCATCTTCTGCTCGGTTTCGACCCCGAGGTCGAGAACCGAAGCGAGGAAATAGGCGAGCTGGACCGGATTGGTCTGCGACATCACGGCCATTCGGACTTCCGGCGGAACGTTCGGGAGCATCGCCAGCGCCTCTTGGATCATTCCCTGAATATTTCGTTTCAAAGCCTCGATCGACTCGTCATCGACGATCTTAAGATCCTCCAGGACCTCGACCTGCGCCCGCAGAAACGGTTCTTCGTGAACCCAATTAAGGATCTTGAAGCGCTCGACGCCCTGCACTATCAACTGCAAAACATCGTCGGTGCGCATCATCCGCTTAATGTTGACGATCGTGCCGACCGTGTAAAGATCGGCCGGCTTCGCATCGCTGCCCTGGACATCGGGGACGCGGACGGTGACGCACGCGATCAACTTTTCTTCGGTGCCGAGAGATGCTTCGACCGCCTTTGTCGAGCGTTCGCGGCCGACCGCGAGCGGCACAACGGTATCGGGAAAAAGGGTCGTATTCTGCAGCGGCAAGATCGGGATCTCGAATCGCTGCGGTTTCGCCGGTTCGCCAAGTGGCTGCGTGTTTTGATTTTCCGGGTCCATACAATTTACTTCCGCGATCTTAGTTCTTCAATCTCCTTTTTGAGACGGTCGAGTTCGGCCTCCGCGTCATCAAGCGTACGTAAAAAGCAATTCGATTCAGGCTCAAACAAACGAAATCGTCCTTCGGAAAAGACTATGCGAAGCCCCAGCAGATCAGAAAACGCGGTTCCATCGGATGCGTCCATCGGGGTCAGCAATTCTTCCTTCCGACGCAAGAAGGTAATTGGAACGCCCGTGTGTCTGCCTGATTCGCCATCCAAAACGTAATACTCTTCAACGCCTAATTTCTCGTACAACTTGAGTTTATCGTTCAAATCGGACTTCCACGTACGTTCGGAAGCGACCTCAATGACCACCTGCGGAAAAACGCCTTCGGCCCAACATTTGTAAACATTGCGGTCTCGATTCGGAACTCCGAACGCGATTAAGATATCGGGAGCGACCCACTTGTGCGGGTCACCCTCGACAAAATAAACATTCATATTTGCCGTGAGGAAAACGTCGGAACGCGATTTGAGGTGCATCCGGAGCATCTGCATCAGTTCGGCAATCAACAAATAGTGAGCACTTGTTTCGCCCATATCGTCTTCTCGTTGGTCAGGATAATAAACGTCTTCAGGCGGACGAACGATTCCCCGGGTAACCGAACTATGAGTTGTTTCCAATAATTCAGGCATTCGATGTCTCCTTACTTCTTCTTCAAATAGATCATCAGAAGCCCGTTCTCGAAGTTGTGTTCGATCTTCGCGCCTTCGATCGAAGCGGGGAAATTGAGGTTTTTTTCGAATCGGCTGTAGGTGATCTCCATTTGCTGGTAATGGATGCCTTTGCCGCAAAATGTGTCGCGACGCGTGCCGGCGATGTAGAGTGTGTTGCCTTCGATCTCGATCTCAAGATCCTCCGCGGAAACCCCGGCGAGTTCGACCTTAACGAGCCAGCCGTCCGGAGTTTGATAAACATCCGCAGCCGGATACCAGAGCCGCCCGGAAGTCCGGACCTCTTTCGATGAGCCGAGAAACTGAAAGTATCGATTTATCGATTTAGCCATTTCGATTCGGGAATGGGGATTTGTGATTTCGGAATTTCCGCGGCTTCTGTCCGCCGAGCCAGGATTCTTGTTTCGGACGATTGGCAATCCGAAATCCGAAATCCGAAGTCCAAAATCGGTTCATTTGCTCCAAAACGCTTTGCCGCTCGAGATTTCTTCAAGGGTTTCGGCGATCTCGATTTCGTCTTCCATCTCGAGTGCAATGTCAGCGATCGAGACGATTCCGTGCAAGATCCGTGCGTCATCGACGATCGGTATGCGACGGACCTGCTTTTCGCCCATCGTGCGAATCGCTTCGAAGGCGTAATCATCCGGTTTGGCGGTGTACACATCGCGCGACATAACTTCGCCGACAAGCGTCTCGCGAACCAGTTTTCCCTCGGCGACGACACGCACGACGATGTCGCGGTCGGTAATGATACCGACCAGTTTTCCGGTTTCGCCCTCGATCACCGGCAAGACGCCGATATCACCATCTTTCATACGTTTCGCGACTTCGTAAAGCGACATTTCAGGCGTCACTGTCGAAACGCTTTTCGTCATAATCTCGCTGCAGCGAACGCGCGATTTTGGTTCGGAATCGGTTTCGTTCATAGGGCTATTTTGTTTGAGTTTCGCGCATAAAGCAAGCAGAAACTTCGGTGTTCCACGGGTTTGAAAAACGGCGGGTCGCGACAGGAACACCCGGACGGGGAATCGAATCGCGGACTTCGCCGGCGGTTCATCCGGGCTGGCTGTTTATGAACATGTTCTTCGCAAAATGGACGCGTATTCGGAACTTGAACGCGCCGTGATTTCTCGGTCGCTACCGCTATCGGTTCCGAGTCGCGATCCTTATTTCAACTTCCGTCATCGCCGATAGCTTCGACGGGGCAGGCGTCGCGGGCTTCTTCGCAGAGTTCGATCTCTTCTTTTGTCCCGGGCTGTTTGATGACGAACGAATAGCCGTTCTCGTCATTGCGAGCGAAGTTCTTCGGCGAGGTGTCGCGACAGACATCGCAATCGATACACTGCGAGTCGACGTAAAAGGCTCCACGCGCGTTTTCGGGAAGTTTGTCTTTAATTTCAGCCATTGTCTAAAGTGAGCAGTGAGCAGTGAGCGGTGAGCGGTGAGCGGTAAGCAGTGAGCAGTGAGCGGTGAGCAGTGAGCGGTGAGCGGTGAGCGGTGAGCGGTGAGCGGTGAGCGGTGAGCAGTGAGCGGTAAGCAGTGAGCCGTGAGCCGTAAGCCGTCCATTTCCGAGATCGACGTTCTGCAGTCCGCGGTCAACAATTACCTTTTCAGTCCTCACATCTCAGTTCTGACTTCTCACATCTCAGTTCCCAGTTCTCACATCTCACTTCTCACATCTCAGTTCTCACTTCTCACTTTTCACATCTCAGTTCTCACTTCTCACTTCTCACTTCTCACCGTCGTTCCGTCATCTCGATCATCCGCTCCAGCGCGATGTTCGCGAAATGTTTTGTTTCGTCATCGACGACGATCTCGTTGACGACGTTTCCGCCGATCAGATTCTCGAGCGACCACGCGAGGCTTTGCGGCGAGATCCGATACATCGTAGCGCACATACAGAGGTCCGGCGCGAGCAGATGGACCTCTTTGTCGGGGAATCGGTCCGCAAGCCGGCTAACGAGATTGACTTCCGTTCCGATCGCCCATTTCGAACCTGCGGGTGATTCCTCGACCGTTTTGATGATGTACGAAGTCGATCCGTTTAGATCGCTTTTGTCGACTACTTCGTGCACGCATTCCGGATGGACGAGAACCTTGACGCCCGGAACCTCGGCGCGAATCTGATCAACGTGCCAAGGCTTGAATCTTCCGTGTACGGAACAGTGTCCGCGCCAGAGGATGAGCTTCGCCTCGCGGAGTTGCTCCTCGGTGTTGCCGCCGAGTTCCTTATGCGGGTCCCATAGCGCCATCTTGTCGAGCGGGATTCCGAATTTCTTGCCGGTGTTCCGTCCGAGATGCTGATCCGGGAAGAAGAACATTTTGTCGAATTCCTTCAGATAGATGTCGAAAAGCGGAACGGCGTTCGACGATGTGCAGACGACGCCTTCGTTGCGTCCACAAAACGCCTTGATCGCGGCCGACGAGTTCATATATGTGATCGGCGCGACCTTCGAATTCAAAACGCCGATCTCGCGGAGTTGTTCCCAAGCGTCTTCGACCTGATCGATCGTCGCCATATCGGCCATCGAACATCCCGCGCCGAGGTCGGGCAGGATCACGCGCTGCGCCGGCTTTCCGAGAATATCGGCCGATTCGGCCATAAAATGGACGCCGCAGAAGACGATGAATTCGGCGTCAGTTTTTGATGCCATTACGGACAATTGGTAAGAATCGCCAGTCAGATCGGCGTATCGAACGACGTCGTCGCGCTGATAGTGATGACCGAGAATGACGACCCGTGAACCGAGTTCGCGCTTCGCCGCGATGATTCGTTCGTCCAGCTCGAAGTCGTTCATCACAAGATATTCTTCCAACGGTCGTAGTGCTTCAATTACGGCTGACATAAGTTTGTAAGATGCGAATTGTGGAATTCGATTTGGAAAAATAATTACACGTTGAAAGTGCTTTATCAAGCGATTGGATGGGCGTTGGCGGCGGTCAGCCGTTGAAAGCGATCACTATTTGGGATTTCGGATTTGTCATTTGGGATTCCGAGAAATCCAAGATTCCAGAAATTCGAGAATCGGGAGTTTGAAAAACGCGCCTGGCAGGCGATGCTGATCTATTTACCTTACTTTGCGGCAGAGCCCCATTAAGAAAGGCCGTTTGAAGATCAAATTCAGACGGCCTCCGGCAAGTCGGATGGCGAAAAACCAGGCGCTTTCGGCGCGTCACTTTGCTTCGATCAGGCGGACCATAACGACGATCCTCGCCTCGGTATCGATTCCTTCCAGAATCTGCAGGAGGCTGTCGTATCTTGCCTTCTCGCTGGCAATGATGAAGATCTCCTGACTTTCCGAATTGGCAGTGCTGACCAGTTTGGCGATGGCAGACGGCAGTTCAGCACGAGGCAGAATTCGCTGTTTCAGCGGTGCGACCGGCGGCATTTGAACGGTATTGGTGAGTAGTCTTGAACCGACGTTGGTCGACGACCGGACTTCGAGTTTAGCTGTCGGCTCATTCAGAAAGTACTTTCCATCACTGCCGATCTCGATGCTGGACTCGTAGGTTCGAGCGAGACGCAGCTCTTCTGGACTGTTTTTGCGAAAGATATTGACACGATGGCCGACCGAACCGAGTTCCGAATCCGGCAAATTCCCCAATCGCTTGGCTTTGTTTGCGTCAATGTTTTCGGTCGTCACGACCAACGCAAGAGGGTTCGGTTTCGGACCGGTCGATGGATTGTCCAACGATGATCTCTTGACGAGAATCGGTTCGCCTGTCGCCTCAACTATTGAATCGGCCAATTGTGCGATTCGGGCGATAGAGGTATCCGGATCGGCGACGATCAATACTTGCGGGTATTCGTACTGATCGAACTTGCCGATTCGCCGGCCTTGACCGACTACAGCGCCGATCTTCTTTGTCAGGGGCAACAGGTTGCTCAGTTTTCCGACAGGCGCGCCGTTCAGGAAGACCTTGCTCTCGGTAACGACCTTCCAGGGCCAATCAGACTCCTCTGACGGAGCTTGCTGGCCAAGCAACAAGTAGGCGCCTCCGAAGGTCAGCACCGAAAGCATCAGCAAGATCTGAAACGGCATAGGTATCCGAAGTATTCTCATTTTCAATCGTTTCTCCTGAAGAATTTGACCTGGAATGCAGAACCAAACGTCGGTAGCTTAACATAGAGTTCCGATGCTAACGACAACGGAATTGAAAAAGGGAAGGGCTATCTTGAACCGCGCGTTCTCAGATAGCCCAATAATTCGGAAGGTCGAAATCCTAAACATCGAGGTTTTTCACATCGAGCGCGTTCTGTTCGATGAAACGCCGGCGCGGCTCGACCTGATCGCCCATCAGGATCGTAAAGATCTCATCGGTTTCGATCGCGTCCTCGATACGGACCTGAAGCAACGTTCGTTTTTCGGGATCCATCGTCGTTTCCCAAAGCTGTTCCGGGTTCATTTCGCCCAAACCTTTGTAGCGCTGGATGTTAAGGTCCTTTTTCGCGAGCGCCATAACCTTTTCCAGCAATTCTTCGCGGGTTTCGATCGTCTCCGACTTGCCGTTTTCGCCGAGCACGAACGGTCCGCAGAAGTTCAGTTCAAGCGCGCGTTTGAATTCGATCGATTTTTGGAATTCGACATAACTCGCAAGGTTCCAGTCAAAGACAACCTTCGTGCCGTTCGGCATCGTCACTTGAATTTCCCCGAGCCCGTGTTCCTCGTCCGAAAGCAGTTCCGTGCGATACCCGGCGGCGGCGATCTTGCCTTCGATCTCAGCGATCAATTCTTCCGACTGAAAAATCTTCCGCAGGCGTATGTTCTGGCGGAGCAAAATCCCGTCACGGCCGGCGAAAGCATCGAGAATCGCGTTCAGGAGCTTCATATCGTTGCCGATTCGGCGAACGAAACGGCCCGAATAGTTTTGAAATTCGACGGTTTGTTCGAGCGCCTTAGAGAGTTCACGCCCCTCGACGGGCCTGCCGTTGGCGGAGATCTGGACGTCGGTGGTCGCCACTCGCATCAAATACCGGAACATCTGCGGTTCGTCCTTGATGTACTCTTCCTTCTTGCCTTTCTTGACCTTGTACAACGGCGGCTGGGCGATGTAGATATGTCCTTTTTCGACGAGTTCCGGCATTTGCCGGTAGAAAAACGTGAGCAAAAGCGTTCTGATATGCGACCCGTCAACGTCAGCGTCAGTGTTGTGACAAAGCAAGCCGCCGACGCCGGCCACGAAGTTCTCATCATCCCGAACCGAAAAGTCGTAAACATATTCGCCATCGTTGGGAACTGACTTTGTCTCCAGCACTCTCAAGGCGATCAAGTCCTCACTGATTTCGATCAAATCGGAGGATTTTCGCGCCGGCTTTGCGATATGGCTGTCGGCTCGCGCGGCGTTGGCGTGTCGCTTCCAGACTGCCCGGGATTTCTCGAGCTGAGACTTTCCTCCGATGTTGATCGTGAAGTAATCGTGTTTCGTTTGGATAAAATCATTGGAACCGGCGGGCAGATCACTAACCGAACCGAATAGTCCAAGCTGACCTAGGAGGTACAGAATTCCGTCCTTTAAGTCCGCAGAGTTCGTAGTCATTGAAACGCGGTTCCCGGAGAGTGTCCCGTCGCCCAAAAAATACCCCTCGAGCAAGACAAGCTGCAATTCCTCGGATAGGTTGAAGGCAAGGTCGGGCAAACGTTTTTTGTGAGCGCGCGCCGCAACGCCCAGCGATTTGAGGAGTTTCGAAGCGAGAACGCTTTGAAAGTACAACTTGATGGAGTGTCCTTTTTGGAAAAGACGCGGAGTTTCTCCAAAAACGGCTCTGATCGATTCGGTTAGCTCGTCAACAAAAGCTAGATCTTTAGAGCCGATATTGAGGCTTACCTGATTCTTGCTCAGAGTCCCTTCGGCGATGAACCATCCGAGAAACCAGGCAAACTCCTTGGTAACCGGCAAAAATCGACCGAAGGACTTGTTCGAGTGGGCCTTGGGAACAATCCTGACGTGGTCGTCCAACTGCCTGATCTCATTTTTCGAAAACTCGCTGAAGCACTTGTAATCGCTGATCTTGCGCCACTTGGCGTTCTTCGTTACGGTCGTGTGGCCGGCAAATGACTCCAACCTCGAAGGAACTACGTCAAATTCGAGTTTGTCGGTCCACCGGATCGCCTCGAGATAATTTTCGAAGTGGCTCTGGATCGGGCGATTAATGGCGCGTTCCCAATGCGAAATCGTGATCGGCTGTTTGACTCCCGTCATTTCCGCAACCTGTTTTTGCGATATGCCGAGCGCCTGACGCCTCTGTGACAATCGGGTCCACTCGTTCGCGCTGAGTTCGATTCTCGGCTCGCTCCAGAGTTCCGGCCTTAAAACGTTTGACAAAACCCGATTCTTGGCGACATCGCGGACTGATTCGCCTTCAAGATACAGATTTTGGGTTTGACCCGATGCATAAAACAGATCGACCAAATCGATCTCATTCACTTCGAAAACCGGCCGCGGCAATTTCTTGGTGGCGACGACGTAATCACCAACCTCGATCTTGTTGCCGGCCTTCAATACTGTTTCTCCGTTTTCATAAACAAAGACACTATGTCCGCGCGTAACTTTCACACTTCGGTTGTACCGGGTTCGAATCTTGATGAGATCTTCGTCGAGCTTGTGGCGGATCACAGCTTTTAGCGGACGGAACGCCAGATCTTTCGTCTCAAGATCGAACGCCGCAACCTGATAGTTTTCCGCGTCGCGCGTACCATCGATGCACCGGTCGATAAATTCGCCGATCCTCACGAATTCGGTCTCGCCGCGTTCGTTCAGAACGATTGTCGGCTCGTCCGAAGCAACACTCATCAAGCAAATTTTATGATAACGAAGCTTTCCGACATCGAAATCTTCTTTGCCGATTCCTGTGCCGAGCGCCGTGATCAGCGCCTTGATTTCTCCGTGCCCGAGCATCTTGTCGAAACGCGCCTTTTCGACGTTCAGGATCTTTCCCTTGAGCGGCAAAACGGCCTGGTTTTTGCGGTCGCGGCCTTGTTTGGCCGAATTATGAACGAAAACACCGGATGCAAGGGCAAAATTGTGAGTTATAGGCACCTCGAGGTCGTAGACGTCAATCGTTTCGTTCAATTTCTCGACCTTCAGAACACGATGATTGTAATTGGAAACAGCTTCCAGAGCGCGAGCGACATCTCCGTCAAAATATCGCTGACAGAACTTGTCGAATCGCAACACTGACTTGTCTCGAATTGCAAGACGGCGATTTTGAAATTCAGCTACATCAAGTACTCCAGCGTCAATTTCAACCTGTTTCAGTAAAGCAATCGTTTTGTTGAAATAAGTTCTGTTGAGCGCTTCCTTTCTGCGTTGCCGAAATTCTCCGGTCCATTGTTTAGAGGTTTCGGCTCTTCTCCAATCGCGCAAGCTTTCATCTTTCCATTGCTCATTTGCAAGTTCAGACAGCCATTGTTTTCGCTCAGGATTCAATTCGAAAAACTCACGGGTTCTGGTCGACTGCGCTTCACGATTTGCTTTCGTTGACCAATACTCCTTCTGGGCGCGATTCAGCTGTTCAGCGTTCGCTTTCCGATACTCTCCATCGGACAAATAAAACTCTCGCCATTTATCCGCCATGAATTGTTTGTATGATTCATCCGCCCACTGTTCTCGCGCCTGTCTCGCCAAAACTTCCCGGGTTTCCGGTTGTTTCATCCGCTCACTCATTTTCAAACGAAAACCAGGCGTTGTTTTCAGTTCGCGGCACTTCTCGATGACTTCCGGACGGTGGAGCGTTACCTTAACGTTTCGCCGATGCAGTTCAAGGTGGTCGTCTTTTGATAAACGAATCAAGTTATTCGGGTTGTTATTTGATTTGTTGAAATCGACATGATGACAATGTTCGCCGTCGGATTTTCGATAGACGCCCTTCCATCTGTTGTACCAATCAGACAGCAGATGGGTGAAAAACCACGAATTCGACCGAGGATCCCAAACCATTTCGTATCCGTTGATTGTTATCCCCTTCTCACTAGTGTCAGATAAACGCCGATAAAGCGGCATAAGTGAATCGTCCGGCGATAACTCTAATGCTTCCTTGTACGTACCATCGCGCAACATGAATTTGTGATCCGGCGTACAAATCAATTCCTCCCCGTTATCAAGCGTGACCTTAACAACTTCGGCGTTTTGTTTCGTTCGTCTAACATTCGTGATAGTTTCGACGCCGACGGTTCCGTTCGAGCGAATTGTGTAGCAGTAGTTCTGTTTGCCCGACTCTTGTTCCTCGATCAACTCGAGGAAACTGAGCCTTCGCCCGTCAACAAGCGCCACTTTCGTGTCGCCGGAAAAACAACCGCCGGCACTGTCGCCTTCGACGAGGTAAATCTCTGAAAGCGCAGGATCCTTTTCCTGACAATCGGCGAGTTTTCCGGGAAGCGTCGAGGTGCCGAGCGCGGATTTGCGGACGATCTCGCGGGCCTTGCGCGCGGCTTCGCGGGCGCGGGCGGCATCGACGGCTTTGCCGACGATCTTTTTGGCAACGACCGGATTCTGTTCGAAGAACTCGCCGAGCTTTTCATTGAGGAACGACTCGACCGGCCCTTTTACCGGCGAGTTGAGCTTGCCTTTCGTCTGTCCTTCGAACTGCGGCTGCGGGATCTTGACCGAGATCACCGCGACCAGTCCTTCGCGGACATCGTCTCCGGAAAGCGTTGTTTTCGAATTCTTGAGCAGGCCCGAACTCTCGGCGTAGGCGTTGATGGTTCGAGTGATCGCGCCGCGGAATCCGGAAAGATGCGTTCCGCCGTCGACCGTGTTGATGTTGTTCGCGAACGAGAAGATCTTTTCGTCGTAGCTGTCGTTGTATTGCATCGAGACCTCGACCGACAATTCGTCCGAGATCATTTCAAAATAAAGCGGTTCATCGTGGAGCGGCGATTTGTTCTTGTTCAAATGCTTCACGAATTCGGCGATTCCGCCCTTGTAATAGAATTCGTGGGTCTTCTCTGGGACTTCGCGCTCGTCTTTGATGTGGATGCGGATGCCCTTGTTCAGGAACGCCTTTTCGCGAAGGCGCTCGGAGAGCTTGTCGAAGCTGTATTCGGTGGTCTCGAAAATATCGCCGTCGGGTCGGAACGTGATCTTCGTGCCCCGGCGCGACGTTTTTCCGGTTTCTGCGAGCGGCGCCACGGGAATTCCGACCTTGTATTCCTGCTCGTGAGTCTTGCCGTCGCGCCAGATCTCGAGCTTCAGCCATTCGGAAAGAAAGTTGACGCAGCTGACGCCGACGCCGTGAAGTCCGCCGGAGACTTTGTACGAGTTTGAGTCGAACTTTCCTCCGGCGTGAAGAATCGTCAGGACGACCTCCGCCGCCGACCGGCCTTCCTGCGTGTGAATGTCCGTCGGAATTCCGCGGCCGTTATCGATGACCGTGATCGAATTGTCGATGTGAATGGTAACGTCGATCGTATCGCAATATCCGGCAAGCGCTTCGTCGACCGAGTTATCGACGACCTCGTAAACAAGGTGATGGAGCCCGATCTCGCTGGTCGAGCCGATGTACATCGCCGGACGCTTTCGGACGGCGTCGCGGCCTTCTAAAACTGTGATTGAATCAGCTCCGTATTCTGATTTTGGTGTAGTCAAGTTTGTACCTCTTGGTCAGTATTAAGGTTGAGTAACGAAAAACGGTATTTTACCATTTTTGAGTCAATAAAAAAAACGGGAAAAGGCAATAAATATCTGATCGTCAGCGAGTTTTCGGGGTCCCGTTCTCGATCTCAAAAATGCTCGCGCCGGAGCCGAACCGATCGATAAAACTGTCCTTGGAAGTGGTCACGAAAGTCTGCGTTTTGTCGTTCAGGAATTCGAGCAATTGACCGATGCGATCGCTTTCGAACTGAGCTACGAGCCGCTTGGGGTTTTTTGAAATTGGCACGAAGTCGTACGCGGGTGCTATCTTTGTTTCTTCAACTTCCTTTCGATGAAATCCGGTAGATTCTGATGATCTTCAAAACTCAGAATCTCTCCGTTAACTATCACCGTGGGCGTCGAATAGATTCTGAGCTCGGTCGCGCGTCTAACATCAGCGGTTACTCGGTTCTTGACGAAATTTCCTTTGAGATCGTCCCGGAACATATCCGCATCCAGCCCGAGGTCCTTTGCATATAGTACAAATCTCTCGACTACCATCGCATTGTACTCTGGCTTCGGGTCCAGCATTGACATCGGTAAAACATCCCTTTTTCTTAAGTTCCGTCTCCGCACCCATTCCGATTGGCGACCAAGCAAAACTTGAATCATCTCCCAGAACTTTCCTTGGAGCCCAGCTGCCTCGACGGCACAGGCCGCAAGAAATGCATCTCGGTGAATTTGCATCAATGGCCAATTTCGGTAGATTACGGCAACTCGCTGACCGAATCTCCGCTCAATTCCGGTTAGCAACTCCGAAGTGAAAAACGTTGCGCACGACGGACACTGAAGATCGATAAAGACCTCAACCGTCACTTCCGGGTTTGATCCGCCTTTCCGACGTTCCGGAAAGGCGCCCCGCACTTCATCTTGACCCGAAGCCGAAATGAAGAACAAGCCCATCAGGATTATGCAAAATGCGAAAATTCTCAACCGGAACATAGTTCTGATTTTACCACCGATCGAGCTAGAAAGGCGGGCAATCGATCAATCGCATTCCGACGACAGGGAACAACAATTCTCCAAGGCAGTATGCAGCAATTCTCGATCTATGTCCCACCATGTTTCGATCGAACGCAACGGCGCACATATTCGCGGATCCCCAAGTTCCGCCGCAGCTTCAATCGCTAGAGTACCGACCTCGCCGCTTCGTAATTCTTCGATGAGGGGCTCGAGGACCCGTGGGTCGCGGCGGAGCGCAAGGCCGACGAGCGCTTCGCCGCGAGTTTCATCGTGCGTCTCGCTCCCAAGCTCACTGATTCGTGCAAAGAGAGCGTCACGAATCGCTGAACTGTCCAACGCGGTCATCGAACCGAGGCCGAACGTCGCCCAATTTCGGACGTCGACGTCAGGATCAGCTGATAATTCTATAAGTGCTTTGATTTCTTCGTCATCGTCAATGCAGAGAAGCCCATGGGTTACGTTAAAGCGAACGATTTCACTTGGGTGTTTAACGAATTCGAGGACTTTCTCTCGCGATTCAGCCGTATTCATTCGGCCTAACGCATTTAGGGCTGCCGACATGGCCAGTATTTCATCCTCCGCCTGCGCGACCCTTAATGTCGAATCCAGGACCTTGATCAACAATTGAACCGATTCAGCACAATACGGCTTTTCTTCACCTCCAAGTTGTCCCAGAATGTCCGCCGCCAACTCGATCGCGTTTGGATCGAAGCTTTCGATAAGTCGTCGCGCCGCGTCGAAAACCTCACTATTTCCTCGGTTATGAAGTTGTGCAACGTATGACCAGCGAACGTCAAAATCTTCTTCCGATCGCGCGCTTTCGATAAGTTCCGCTGTCGACATTTCGAAAAGATTCATCTTTGGAAATCCTTGGCAACGCCTCCTGATACTTGAAAAACCTTCGAACCCGCGCCGAATCGATCGACAAAACTGTCTTTGGACGTCGTCACGAAAGTCTGTGTTTTGTCGTTCAGGAATTCGAGCAATTGACCGATCCGGCCATAGTCGAGTTCGGCGTCGATATCGTCGAGCAGGAACAACGGATATTCCTGATTTTGTTCGAAATAAACCGAAACGGTGGCGATAAGCAGGATCAAAAGCGCGCTTCGCTGCTGGCCGCTCGAACCGAATTTCCGAAGATCGAGTCCGTCGAACGTGACCTCAAGATCGTCGCGGTGGGTGCCGACGAGAGCGTGGCCGCTCGCGAGTTCGGCCTGAACGCGGAGTTTCAGGCGTTCATCGATGAGCGCGGCGTAATCGCTGAGATCGCCTTTGCCTTCAAGCGACGATGCGTAACGGATCGAGATCTCCTCGCGGCCGAACAGCTTTTTCTCGAGCACGGCGTTGAGCCGTTCGACAAACCGCACGCGCGCCTTGTGGATGCGGGTCGCGAGGGCGACGAGCTGCTCGTTCCACGGTTCGAGAAGCTCGCCGGTCTTCTCAACTGGGTAGCCTCGGTCCTGAGCGGTTTGAAGCAGCGAGTTCTTCTGGCGAATGACGCGGTTGTAATCGGTCAGGGTCTGGACGAACGGCGGGAAGATCGAGACGATTCCGCCGTCCAGAAACTTGCGGCGTGCCTCGGGCGTTCCGCGGACGATCTCGAGTTCGTCGGAGTTGAAGACGACTGCGTGCAATTCGCCGAGATAGCGTTGGATCGTCTCTTTCTTGCCGTTAACGGAGAGGATCTTTGCGTTTCCCTGAAGCGCGACTTGCAAATTGTGGCGGATTTCGGCACTCTTCTTGACGACCCCCCGAACGATGGCGAGTTCTTCGCCGAAGCAGATCGATTCCGTAAGTTTTTGAGTTCTGAACGATTTGGCCGTTGCCAGCAAGTAAATAGCCTCGAGCCAGTTCGTTTTGCCTTGACCGTTTTCGCCGAAGATGATGTTAAGTCCCTTCCCGCATTCGATCCGCCCGTTGAGGTTGCGGAAGTTCTGCGCTTCGAGCGATTCAAGCAACATAGGCAAATCTTAACATAAACGACGGATGAAGATTATTTCCCGTTTTCAGGAATCGTGTTTGATTAGAAGTTTATAAATAATAGAGTTGAACAATGTTCAACATATATCAAACACGATAGTCGCAATGAAATTCACCCGAAGTTTACAAGTTTCTTGTCTGATCCTGGCCGCGGCGGCGGGGATCTTTGCACAGCAGAACAAACCGTTGGCGGAGAACTTCAGCGGCGCAACCCTGGACGGGCAGACGGTAGAACTTGAAGCGCTGCGAGGCAAAGTCGTGGTGATGACTTTCTGGTCGACGAAATGCGCGATCTGCGTTTCGGAGATTCCGAAACTCAATCAGATCGCCGCAAACTACAAGGAAAAGGACGTTGTCTTTCTTGGGTTGACGACCGACAATCCGACGCTCGTCGAGAGTTTTGTCAAAAATCGCCCCTTCAATTTCAATCTTATGCCGGGAAGTTTCGGCGTGCTCCTGAAATATGCCGACCGCGATCGCGCGGGGAACTTGAATATGGGCTTCCCGGCGTACTTTGTCATCAATCAAACCGGCGAGATCGAGCTGAAAGCGAGCGGTTGGGACAAGACCAACGCGGTTAGTTCTCAGGTCAATCGTTTGTTGGCCACGGGCCAGGCTAAAGTCGAATAGGAATTCCGACCTCCTCAATGCTTTCCGCGGGCGAAGCCGTTTCACTTCGCTCGCGGATTTTTTTCGTCCATTTGTCACGTCATGTTCATTTCGCCAGAAGTTCGCGTTAAAATCTAAATCCAACGAAGTTTCGACCAATTGACTCACAAGCTTCGCTAAATCACATTCTGGGGGCCTCAAGAAATGAACGATGAAAAGGAAAAGGAAGGTCATCGTAATGATCCAAAAGAGAAACAACGGGAGTTCATGCGCCAATATATGAGAGCTTGGCGTAGACGGAGAAAAAATAGTGCAAACTACGATATCGAGCACGAGCGTAGAAAATGGCGTGAACAACATCGAAAAGTGCGCGAAAAGGCAATGGAGCGCTTGGGCGGCACGGTGTGCGTAAATTGTGGTTGTGACGAGTTCCCGATTCTTGAAATAAACCATATCAATGGCGGCGGGCGTCAGGCGCTGAAGACTACACAAAATCGCCAGCTGTATCGGGCGAGAATGAATGACAAAATAGATCTGAGTGAATATAATGTCCTGTGCCGAATTTGCAATGCGCTTCATTACGTACAGGACGTGTTGGGAATTGAAGGCCACCAGGTTACTTGGAGAGGTCGCATAATGGTAGTGCAGCGGTCTTGAAAACCGTCGCCCGTGAGGGCATGCAGGTTCGACTCCTGTCCTCTCCGCCACACTTTTTCCGAAGCCACGCAGTTGCACGAAACAACACGAACAGCGTCGATCGTGTGATCCGTGTGAAGCGTGGCTTTTCAGCAATTATGATTCTCGAAAAGATCCGCGCAAAAGCCGCTTCCGACATTCAGCATATCATCTTGCCGGAAGGCGAGGACGCGCGAACAATCAAAGCCGCCGAGATCTGCGTTCGCGAACGGATCGCGAAGATCACGCTGATCGGAAGCGAAGAAAAGATCCGCGAAACGGCGGCCGAAACGGGATCGAATCTCGCCGGGGTTGAGATCGTCGATCATCGAAAGGCGCACGAACGTGTGAAGATCGCGCACCTCTATCACGAGATCCGTCGCGCCAAGGGCGTGACGCTCGAGGAGGCTGAAACCGCCGTCAAGGATCCGCTTTACTACGGCAATCTGCTCGTCCGGCTCGGCAAAGCAGACGGTTCGGTCGCGGGTGCGACAAACACGACGGCCCAGACGGTCGCGTCCGCGCTCAGATGCATCGGCGTCCGCGCTGGATTTCGGACCGTATCTTCGTTCTTTTTGATGGTCGTTCCGGACAAGAGATTCGGTGCGGATGGCGCGATGATCTACGCCGACTGCGGCGTCGTCATCGACCCGGACGCAGCGGAACTTGCCGAGATCGCGGTCGCTTCCGCCGATTCGTGCCGGGCGCTTCTCGGCGTCGAACCGCGCGTTGCGATGCTTTCATTTTCGACGAAGGGAAGCGCGAAGCATAAATCGCTCGACAAGATACTCGAAGCCGTAAAGACGATCAAAGCGCGGATGCCGGAACTCGTGATCGACGGCGAACTTCAGGCCGACGCGGCACTCGTGCCGTCGGTCGCCGAATCGAAGGCCGAAGGCTCTGCCGTCGCCGGTCGCGCGAACGTCTTGATCTTTCCAGACCTTAATTCCGGAAACATCGCTTACAAACTCACCGAACGCCTGACCGGCGGAACGGCGATCGGCCCGATTCTCCAAGGCCTCGACCGCCCGTGCAACGACCTTTCCCGCGGCTGCAAAGCCGAAGACATCGTCGATGCCGTTGCGATCACGGCGGTGCAGTCACAGGCTCGGAAGTTGGTTTAGCAGCGAATATCACGAATCACACGAACTTCGATCTGTTTTTGTTTCGTGTCGTTTCGCGGTTTTTCGGGGCCAGCATTTTCGCCATTCGTGGCCTTAAATCAAGAAAAAAACTTCTTTGTTTTTGGTCGACTTTTCCAACAGACCATCCAAAACCTCTTAGATGTTGACCTTGCGGCCGAGATGTTCTAAGTTTCTCGCATGCCCCGTAATTAGAAATCAAAAGAGAGGAAATGATTATGTGGAAGGAATTTAAGGCTTTTCTCGGTCGGGGAAACATTCTCGATCTGGCAATCGCGGTCATTATGGGCGTGGCGTTCGGCAGGATCGTCTCGACATTCACCGAAGGGATCATTATGCCCGTCATCGGCGCGATCTTCGGCGGAACGGACTTGAAAACGAAGTTCATTGACCTCAGCGGCAAGCTCGCGGCCGGAGCTACCGCCGAGCAGATCGACGCCGCCGTCAAAAAGGGCGAACCGTTGCTTCGATACGGTCAACTGATCAGCGATGTTCTCAATTTCGTGATCGTCGGATTCGTAATGTTCCTGCTCGCCAAATGGGCGATGGGTTACTTTGCGAAACTCGCGGCCGATACACCGAAACCTCCGCAGGAAGCGCTCCTTGCGGAGATCCGCGATCTGCTGAAAGAAAAGAAGTAATCGTCAGAATTCGAATAGCTCGAACGGCGTCAGGCAGAAATCAAGCCTGACGTCGTTTTCAGTTACATCATCGATGTTTTCCACAGGTGGAAAAAAACTGATGCCGACCTTCACACAATCGTCGCGGCAAGCTGTCAGGAATCGATCATAGAAACCCTTTCCGTAACCGACGCGGTGTCCGCGAAGATCGAAAGCAAGTAGCGGAACGATGACGAGGTCGATCGATCTTGGATCGACAAATCGATCGTCGATTGGTTCCGGAACGTTCCAATTGCTCAACCGCAGCGTACTGTCGGAATCGTAAAGGAGTGTATCGAGGCGATCGCCGTTGACGCGCGGAACGGCGATCGAGATGCGTGGGTGCTCACGCCGGATTCTGGCTATCAAGGGTCGCGTGTCAACCTCGTTTTTGGCCTCAATCGACAAAAACAGGTGAAGGTATCTGATCTCGTCCAATTGAAAATGACCGAAGAAACGTCCGGCGATCCGGTGGGATAGATTGCTTCGTTTGGACGAGTTCAGCGCTTTCAGATTCGAAAGTCGACTCTTCCGAAGTTCGCGTTTGTTCATTCCGAACTATTTGCCCGCTTCCTTCGGCTCGGCGTAGAACGTTTTATTGATGATCTTCCATTCGCCGTCGATCTTGAGCAACGACATATAATCGGTAAATTTCACAGCCGGATAATCGAGCGTGATTCGCGCGATTGCAGAATTTCCGCTGATCTCGATCGTATCGATCGAACGCTTGCGTTTCGCTTCGTCATCAGCAGCCTTGCCATTGAAACGAACTGCGAATTCCTCGGCGCTCAAGTTAAGCAGCTTTCCATCGCGAAAGGCGTTGATGCGAGCGTCCTTATGAAATGCAGCCCGGATGAAATCGGGGTTTCCGGTCGCGTGGCCCTTGATGTAACTCTCCAGCGGTACGCGAACCTTCTCCTTCTCATCGGCGAAGGCTTTGTAGCCAAATGAAAGTCCGCCGATTCCAATCAAGACGAAAAGTACGATCAGTTTTTTCATAATGTTTTGATTACGTATGATTACGAAAAAAGTTGTTGCGATTCAAGAAACACGCGAGGCATTGCCCCTATTTGGTCGCGAAGACGCCGTCAGAATCCTATCCGCGTTTCTTATTCGGACGCGGTTTGATCGCTCCGCTCGTTTTGACCGACGATTCCGCCGGCTTGAATTCCTGATCCGCCTTTGTATCGATGATCGATTTTGAGGTCGCGAGAAGCTTCGAGTCTTCCAAAATCTTCTGTGCCGCGCGTGCGGCCTTGCTCGGTCGCTTTTTTGTTTGTGCCATTTGTTTTCTCCTCGTTTAACTAGTTCTTTTCAATCCATCCGCCGCCGACCGTTTCTTCGCCGTCGTACCAGACCGTCGCCTGGCCCGGAGTTATCGCCGCCTGTGGTTCGTCGAAAACAATTCTTGCGCGGTCGCCGGGAAGCGCGTGAATCGTCGCCGACGCGGGTTCGTGGCGGTAGCGGATCTTCACCTGCGCGCGAACTGCTGCCGACGGTGTGTCGAACGCAACCCAGTTGACGCCTTTTGCGATGAATTCGTACGCGTCGAGTTCTTCTTTTTCGCCGGCGATGATCTGATTCTTCAAACGCTCGATCTGGACGACATAGAGCGGTTTCTCGTGCGCGATCCCGAGTCCGCGACGCTGACCGATGGTGTAACGGTGAATGCCGGTGTGCTCGCCTATCTTCTCGCCTCGAGTGTTGACGATGTCGCCGGGTGCCGGAAGTTCTTCGCGCCGATCTTCGTGTTCGAGATATCGATCGATAAATCCGGAGTAATTGCCGTCCGGCACGAAGCAGATCTCCTGCGACTCCTGCTTTTCGGCCGTATAAAGATTGGATTCCCGAGCGATGTCGCGGACCTCGGATTTCAACATCTCGCCGAGCGGAAACAGCGATCGAGAAAGCTGTTCCTGATTGAGCTCCCAGAGGAAATAGCTCTGGTCTTTCCAGTGGTTCTTTCCGCGAAACAATCGGTAGCGGTTTGCCGCCTCATCGTATTCGACACGCGCGTAATGCCCGGTCGCTACCTTTTCGCAGCCGAGACTGAGCGCCATCTTGTCGAGCGACGCGAATTTCAGGCGCGAGTTGCAGGCGACGCAGGGGATCGGCGTTTGGCCGCTCAGATAACTCTGTACGAAAGGTTCGACGACGTCGCGCTCGAAGTCCTTTTCGAGGTTCAGCACGTAGAACGGAAACCCGAGGCTTTCGGCCACGCGCCGCGCGTCGTAAACATCGTCAAGCGAGCAGCATCGCGACGGCAAAGGCTCGCCGTTCTCGTCGGTGTTGATCTGACGACGCTGATTCCACAGCTGCATCGTAAATCCGACGAGTTCGTGTCCCTGTTCCTTCAACAGCGCGGCGGCCGCCGACGAATCGACGCCGCCGCTCATTGCGACCGCGATCTTCATAGATTTTATGATAACAAATTGAAATCAGGATTGCGCACGCAGCCGAAATCCGTAGGGCGAACCGAACGCGGGCGCGCTGAGAAACGAAAATGCGAGATCGGCGGTCCGGAAACGCATTTACATTGGCGATGCTCGTCTTTCACGAATCATCTGCCAGATGGCGAGAACCCCGATCGCCGATAGAAGGTGCTTGATCGTGTGGCCGCTGACGATCGAGCCGGTCGCGGCGAAGACCTGATCATCCCACGTTTCGGTAAGTTTCGCGGCGACATAGAAAACCAGCGCAACCAGCAACAGCCAGCGATGTGAAAAACGGCCCGGAAAGATGATCAGCACGAGCGGAACCGTCAGTAGCGGAACGACCTGGACCCAGGCGTAGAAACGCAGATCGTCGAAATGGTACCAATAAAAAACGCTTGCCGCGCCAGTCAAGAGTGCCGGTATCAAAAGCATACGCAGTCGCTCGCCGACGTGTTCGGACAGAAGCGCCACGAAGAGTCCCATAAAACCGATGGTCATCGGCAGACGATCCCAAACGAGCGTCCCATTGTTTGGATTCCAGTGATACCAGCCTGATCCGACACTGACAAGAGCGACGCCGACGAACAGAACGGTCCATTCGATCCCGGCGCGGGTTCTGAAACAAGCCCGCAGGCCAAGAATTCCGACGATCAGAAACGCTAAATTCGACGCGACGTCAAGGAAGTTCGGGATTCCGAGAAATGGACGTTGATCGGCGAAATCGTGATAGGCCGGATCTTGGCCGAATTTCGGGATGAAGAAGATCGCGGCAAAAGACAAAACGATGATCGCGATCAGAACCATCTCGCGCCAACCAGGTTGTTGCGGTTTCGTTTCTTCCATCGCGAGCATTCTACAACATTAACCGGCCGCGAAAAACGGGCGCAGAATCGGCTTTGCCGCTTCCGCATACGCGATCGAACCCGCCTTGTTCACGTGGGCGACCGATGCGAGCTCGCACAATCGGACGGAAAGCGGCCCAAACGGCTTGTATTTGATCTCGTTGAAGACTTCCGGACATTTCACCAGGCGCTCTGCATATATGTCGTCCTCGGGCCGATTGTCCTTGTCGAGCGACCACAGGAGACTGTTCGGCGTCGCAAAACAAGTCTCTTCCGTCACGGGAGACGGTACGAAGACGACTCGCGGACGCGCCAGCCGTTCATTGGTTTTCGCGACCGCGTCCGCCAGTTCTTTGTTTGATTCGTTGAACCACAAACGCGACCGGTCGGAAGTCGCTTTGCGGACGATCTTCATAAACTGCTTGCTGAATCCGTTGGTCAAAAGCCATTGGAGTTGGTGCGGAAACCTGACCATCTTCATCAGGTATTTCGTGATCTTGTTCATATCGCTCTTCGTTGAAACGATCGGGAAATACGCGAATACGGCAACGACCGCTTCGGGAAAAACATCCGTCACGTGCGCGAGGAGCCGCCCCATTTCCTCGTGGCAATAAGTATGAACAAGCCGCAGGAATTTGCTCTTCTTCATAAACGGATTGATCGCGTTACCGACGACGAGATCGGTGATCCCGCCCGACAGCATCACGAGTTTCACTTTGCGCGGATCGGCGTACTCGCGCAATGCGGTGTCGATCTGTGTCGTGATCGACGGAAATGAGATATCGGCCTCGGGATAGTAGAACTTGTCGGTCGGCTGGCCGGCCCTTTTCATTTTTTCGACCTGCTTGTCGTGCAACCGAATGCGCGCGCCCGAGTGCGCCTTGACGGTGAGATTGATGCGCTGCGAATCGCCGAAGACATCGTTCGCCAGCCAGTCGCGGATCAGCGAGTAGAACTTGTCTTTTTCCTGTAGTCCTTGACCCCAGATGAACGAGTCGCCACCGACCAAGACCTCGAATTCCGAATTGCTTTGGGCAAAGATCGAGAGCGGTGCGATCGATCCGGCGGTGAATGTGAAACCCGCGACGGCTCCGAGCTGTTTGAGAAAGAGGCGACGTGAACAGGCGGTCATGACGACATCCTCCAAGTTGATTGTAGTCCCTGCCGGGGGAGGATGTGAGCGATAAGAAAAGCTGAAAGGTTAATCTATATTGAAGAACTTCTACTTTCTTCCGGCATTCACCAGCGGACCCAGAACTGATTTGATCGATTCGGAGAACAGTCTCGAACCGGCTGGATTCGGGTGGCCGATGGCGGCCATATCGCAGAAACGGATCGGATATTTGAGGCCCGTGGATTTCTTGAGTTCGTTGAGAGTCGGTCCGCAAAACTCTTTTCGCTCGTCATACTGCGGATCCTCTATACGGCCTTTCTTGAGCATCCGGAAAACCAGCAGGTCATTGGTTCCGAAGGTGTTTCCTTCATTGATCGGCGAGTTGATGTAAACTGCCCGCGCCGCGGTTTGCCGCGCGTTGAGTTTATCGACGGAGTCACGCAGTTTGGCTTCTGAGAGTTCCATCCATATCCGCGAACGCTTGATCGCCTTTTTCTTGATGATCTTGAAGAATTGCTTTGTCAGCAGGTTATTGACGACCGGCTTCAGCGGCCGCGGAACCCCGTAAGCTTCGAGCGTGAAATTGAACAGATCGTGCGCCGGCGTCTTTGGCGAGATCATCGGATAATAGCCGATTACAGCGATCAGCGCGTTGGGGAAGAGCGTCGCCGCGTGTCCGAGAACCTCGGTCATCGAACCGGAGCAATACTTGTCGATATCGCGGCGCAACTGATCGTTGTCGCCGAAAGGATTAAGCAAAGCGGCGACTGAAATGTCGGTTATACCGCCCGAAAGCATAATCAGTCGGATCGATTCGTTTGGCGTGTTCGCCGCCGCGTATTCTTTGGCGGCCAGATCGAGTTGCGTTTTGATGCTCGGAAAACCAACGTTTATCTCCGAGTTGTAATATTTGGTTTCGTCCTTTCCGGCGGCTTGCAACGCCTTCAGCTCGTTTTCGTGCGGAGTCAACGTTGCTCCCGAGTGCGCCTTGACCTTCAAATTGACGGGAACCCGTTCGCCGAAAGCCTCGGTTTCGAGCCAATTCTTGGTCAACGTGTAAAACTTGTCCTTTTCCTCAAGTCCCTGTCCCCAGACGAGCGAATCTCCGACGACGAGAAACTCGAACGGCGTTGTCTCGGTCTGAGTCTCAAAACCGGCAAAAGTGCCGCGTGCCGCAAGAAAAACAGCCGGCAACGCTCCGAGTTGTTTCAGAAAATGACGGCGCGAAAGATCGTTCATCGTAACGTTATAATCCTCGGAATCGTGGTATTTCGGATTTCGGATCGCCCAGGGGGCATTGGAGAATCTGTTCCGGACACATCGATGTTCCTTGTCCGGCAAACCAAGCTCCCAGGTAATTACACTCAGAATTTACTGCAAATTCAGCAGTTGTCCTAATCAAACGCTATCGCGGAACTTCAACGCCTTTGATGATGTCCGCGATCACGGCATCGGTCGTCGCACCGTCGAGTTCGGCTTCGGCGCGAAGCGCGAGTCGATGGCGCAAAACCGGAGCCGAGACGTCGCGAATGTCATCCGGAGTCACGAAATCGCGACCGCGGATCGCCGCCAGTGCTTTTGAACAAAGCAGCAGAGCGACTGCCGCGCGCGGACTCGCACCATAAAGAATCGTCGGGTGACTGCGGGTCTTGCGGATGATGTCGACAATGTATTTCTGCACGCCGGGTTCGAGGCGCATCGCGCGAACCTCGGCGCGGCAATGTTGAATCGCGGCGACATCCGAAAGCGGCACGACATCCACGTCCTCGAGCCGGCGCGAGTTGAAACCCTGATCCCAGCGGGCGACGATCTCGAGTTCGGCCTCGACCGGCGGATAATCGATGTTTATCTTTAGCAGGAATCGATCAAGCTGCGCCTCGGGCAGCGGGTATGTTCCTTCATACTCGATCGGATTCTCGGTCGCGAGCACGGTAAACAGAGGAGAAAGCTGGAATCGTTCGCCGTCGATCGTCACCTGGCGTTCCTCCATCGCCTCGAGCAGCGCCGCCTGAGTTTTCGGCGGGGTGCGGTTTATTTCGTCGGCCAGCAGAATGTCGGTGAAGATCGGCCCGTGTCGCAGGCTGAATTGCGACGTCTGCATATTGAAAACGTTGGTGCCGGTAACGTCCGACGGCATCAGGTCCGGCGTGAACTGGATGCGTGAAAAATGTGCGCCGATGATCCGCGCAAGCGTCTTGATCGTGAGCGTTTTCGCGGTTCCCGGAACGCCTTCGACGAGCGCGTGGCCCTCGGCCAGGAGCGCGACGAGAATCTGTTCGATCGGATCATCCTGTCCGACGATGACCTTGCGGAGTTCGTTCAGGATATGAGCGACGGTTTGCGGTGTGTAAGTCAGCATATTTGGGATTTGGGATTTGGGATTTCGGATTTGCCGGGCAAAGTTGTGCCGGGAAGTAAGCTTGGATCTCGATCAATCCAAAATCTAAAATCCAAAATCCAAAATCGTCTTAAGCGCGAGCGCGAGAACGACGATGACGAAGATCCGTTTGAGCCAGACGTCGCTCATCTTCGTGACCGTGTGCGCGCCGATGTACGCGCCGGCGAACATCGAGGCTCCGAGAATCAGTCCGAGCCTGTAATCTACTAAACCTTGCCACATAAAAACGGCGGTGGCAATCGCCGATGAAAAGACGTTGATGACCTTCGTCGCGGCGACCGATTCGCTGAACTTCATTCCGAATAATCCAACGAAAACAGCCGTCAGCATCGTCACATAGCCGCCGCTGTAGAGACCGCCATAAACTCCGAGCGCAAACGTCAGAACATAGACCAACGCGGTCCGCGACGATGAGGCTTCGAACTTTTTGACGCCGGCGTTCCGGTTCAGCAAAGTAAAGACCGTGACCACGATCATCGCGATCGAAACGATCAGTTTCAGCCCGCCGGGCGCGATCAACGAAACAAGTGCCGCTCCGATCGCCGAAGCGACGACCGTGATCAGGATCAGCGGCGTCACGGTTTTGCGTTCGATCGTACCGCTCCGCAAAAACGGAATCGTCGCGCCGATGCTCATAAACGTCAGTCCGAACATATTCGTCGCGACCGCGACCCTTGGATCGATGCCGAACTGAAACATCACCGGCACCGTGACGAGCGAATTGCTGCCCGTGACGACGCCGACGATGCTCGTCGCGAAAAAGAGCAAGATCAAGGTGATTAACTCAAATGTGCTCATTCAGTTGACGACGGTATCCGACTTTGTGCGGGAGGAACGCCCCAAGCTCCCGCCAGCCGCTACCTTTCACCCGCATTCTTTTTCCTCCGTTGCAGCCCCAGGTTCTCTTCGATTTCGCGCAAGCGCTTGGTCAGTCTCAAAACTTCTTTCTTTCCGGTGCGGTCGCCGTGCATCACATCCTCGCAGCGCTTCATCACCGATTCAACTTCGTCGGCGTTCTCATCCGGCAGGCGTTCGACGATCAGAAGCGCCAGGTTCCTCCGGCTAGCCGTAAAATTATCGACGCCGACAAGGCGCGCGACGCGACGCCGGAAATCCGTGTATATGTTCTCGACGGCAATGTCATAACCGTTTGTTCGTTGCTGGAGTTCGGCCATTGCCGAAACGTACTCCAGTTTCGAAAGCCGGTTCGGTTCGGGCTCAGGAACTGGCCGCGCGAAACGCCGGCTTTGGGAAAAGAACACAAGACCGATCAGTAGCGCGATCTGCAAGAACATCGCGATCACGGGCGTACCGTCAAAGAACTCGAAAAAACGGTTGCGGTTCGACCCGTAGCCCTGATGATACTCGTCGAATGCGATCGTTCCGTCCGATCCGACCAGATTCACGGCCAAAGCAGCATTGTCGGCGATGCTGATCCCGGCATTTGAAACGATATACGGGTCACTGAGAAAAACTATCCGTCCGGAACCGAACGGAACGTCGACGACGATGTTCTTCCGGTCATTGGCGAAATGCACGACCGGCGCGGTCAGCGCGACGGTCGTCGTCGAATCTTCCGTTTGAACCGAGTAGTCTTCATTTTGAGGATTGCTCCGATCAGGCGTTGTTGCGGCCGGTGCTCCGAGCTTGTCTTTGACGGTCTTCAACGGTTTCGGCGTCGGCATTCCGCTGAAGTCTTCTTCGTCATCAGTCGGCGGCGTCGGATCAAAATCGACCGGAGCGTTGCCGCGGCCGTACATCATTTCCTGAACTTCCGGATTATCAATTCGCCTGACCTCGATCGAGGTCGCGAAACGAGACGGCTGAATGGCGTTAACGCCGCGCGTGTATACGGTCGGCTGCGACGGCTTCGCGGCCTTCGTGCCGAGAGTCATTTCCGGCTGGTTGTAAGCATCGGTGTCAAAGAACGGCTTTTCGAAACCCTCAAGCGTGATCTCGTAATTTGCGGTCGTCTTCGCCAGCGAAACGGGTGGATTTCGGTCAATTATCACCAACCGGCGGCCTTGCGAGACCCAACGGAGAAGATCCTCGATCTCCTTATCGCTGTATTCCTGACGCAAACTCCCGATGACGACGAACGTCGATGGCGAACTCCTGTTGTCCAGCTCAGCCGGCGGCTCGATCCAGCGCACAGGCTTGCGGCCGGTTTCGTTGAGAAGATCGAAAAACGCACGTGATCCGGTCGCACCGCCGTTGAAAGTCGAACGATTCGGCAGCATTTCGCTGTCGGGCAACTTCTCTTTTTGCGTATACGACGCGGCGTTCAACCCGATCAGCACCGCGATCAGGATGAACAATCCGACAAGAATGAAAAGTCGTTGACGCATATTTCGCGTGGCCCCGGAGTTTCGCCGGCCAGCCGGATCTTCGAATCGCAGGTTCGGACGATTGACTGTCACCGCCTGAGGGCGGAACTCAGAACATTGCCCAACGCTACTGTTTCGCCGTTTCTATCGTCCGCTTGTATCCGTTGCGGAACTCCTCCCATTCGACCGGCGTGACCTCCTCGAATCCGTACCAGTGACGCTCGAAGCTGTTGGTCATTCCGTTCATATTCTGATGAAGCGGGGCGTGTTTCCGGACGTCGCGCAGATAGTCTCGGTTGGTTTTGTGACGCGCGAGTCCGATCAGCTTCCGATCGCTCAGATCGCAGAGCAGCGCGACGTAGCCTTTGCGGACGGCGCCGCGCAGATTGCCTTCGCGCGCAAGCCTTTCGGCTTCGCCAAAGAGCGTTCCGGCATCCTCATTTCCGGCGATGCGTTCGCCGAGGATGACTCGATCTTCCTTTTCCTCGCGTTCGAACCGGCGCAGCTTCGAGGCGAGAAACGGCGCGAACTTGTAGAGCATAAAACCGACCGCGCCGATGATCACCGCGTAAAGCAGGATCTGCAGCACGAGGGACGTCGAGCGCATTCCTTCACTTGCGCCCTCGGGCACCTGCATTTCCGGAAAATTGTCGTTGAGCCAGCGATCGATCGCCTTGCGGATGCGGTCGAGCCAGCTTTCTTTCGGCGGTTCAGGCTTCTGAAACTCGATGCGCTTGAGGATTTCGGCGAGCTTCTGTTTGTCGGCGTCTTTTGAATTGCCGCCGGCGACGGAACTCTCGAGCTCGCCGATCTTCCCAACGACCGCGGCGAGTCTTTCGTCGATCTCGTTGAGAACGTCGATCCGCTTCGCCGGAGACTGTTCGATCTGCGCGAGTTTTTCGAGTACCCAACGGTTGTCGATCTCGACGCTCGTTCCGTCAAAGTCGATGCGCCTGAGTTTGGATTCGGGCTTTGCAAACAGATCCCGAATTTCGGCTTGATGTCCGCGGAGAGACACTTCGTCCACGCCATCTTCGGCCATCACGATAAGTTTATCGATCTTGATTCGCGCATCGCCGATCGCGTTCCTGTAATCGGTCAGCGTCCCGCCGAACGCCGAAGCGGCAGCGATCAAAAGGACCAGCGATGAAAGGACGAACTTCATTTCAGACCGAGAGTCGTAAAAGACGATTTCCTTTCCGGCGTGTATTCCGGATTCGTGACAATGCCGTGAGCGAGCGCCGGCTGCAGGGGATTCACGAAATCCTCCGGAACCGCCGGGATCTCGCCGAGCCGGCGGGCCGCCATCAATTCAATGTCGTAGCCTTCGTGGCGGACGCGTTCATCAACGTAAAGCAAACACAGACCGATCATCCAGACCGGCAAAAGCAAGATCATACTCGCTTGCCAGATGAACTGATTGGCGATCTCGTACCACGCCGGAACCGCGTCCGGATCGACCGCAAAGCGCAAGATCTCGACGCCGTTTACCCACGCGTACCAGCCGAGCGGAACGTACAACAACGCCAGCGCCGAGTAGATCGCAAGCAGCGTAAAGATCACGAGTCCGGCGAGCCGTTTGACGTTTCCGCTTGCAAGCGACGCGCTCCGGCCGATGGCCGACATCAGCGGCTGGCCTTCAACGAGCATCACTTGCGGCACATATGCGAAGCGCGACGCGAGAAGAAAAAAGACCCAAAGCGTCAGACCGATAAGGACGATCGATAATGCAATCGAGACGATCGTCGTCAGAAAAGGTGAAAAACTGAAAGCCGCGAACGTCACGGCGATCGCCAGAAAGACCAAAATGAGCGCGACGTAGAAAAGAAACAACCCGAACATTCCAAGAACGACCGTGATGATCGTCGAAGCCGCGATCAAGCCCGGAATGCGGCCTTTCACCGTCTTGTAGGTCTCGCGAAAAGTGATCGGTTCCTCGAACAGCAAATGCCTGACGAAGACCCGCGCCGCGCCGCCCATCACCGTCATCGCGGCAATGATCTCGATCATCCAGATGAAGAGATTCCCGAGCCAAAGGAACACGTAGTAAATGAACGTTTCGCCGGGATTGTTGACCGAGTCGAGCGTGAAAAGCGATCGTCCGATCACCGTCCAAACGACTGAGATCAAAGTTCCGGCGAGAATCGGCGGCGCCGCGATCCAAAGAAAGGTCCAAAAGTTCTTGCGGTACAGGCGAATCGCCCGGTCGATGAGGTCACCCGCGCCGAGTGGTTTGAGAGAAAGTTGGGAAGTGGACAACAGAGAGCCGTTCATTAAGATTGGCCTCAGTATATCGCGTTTTCAAGTTGCTTCAAACAAAAAAGTCCGCCGGATCGAAACCCGGCGGACTAGAAGTGATCCGGCGTCAAGAGAAGTTGGCTCTCTTGATGCCGGTCGTCAATTAGAACAAGAAGCGCGCGCCAAACTGCATTACACGCGGAGCAGTCGTCGACGAAATGCGACCAAAGTTGGTGCTGTTGATGTCGAGGAACTGCGCCGGGACGAAGTTGACGTTGTTCAGAACGTTGAAAGCCTCGGCTCTGATCTGTACACGCATCGTTTCGGTGATCGAGAAGTTCTTGACCAGCGAAGCATCCCAGTTGAAGGTCGAAGGACCGTTCAGGAATGCTCGTTCAAGACCGCTCGTCTGACCCGGCAGGTTGTTAAAGAAGACCTGACCGGTAAACGTCGGGGTTCCGAAGCCGTTAGCGCCGCGACCGGTTCCGCCGCCGGCGGTGTTGACCGTTCCGTCAGCATTGCGGCCGATCGCCGTCGGATTGATGAAGAAGATGCCGTTCGCGGTGCGGAAAACACCGAAAAGCTGCTTCAACTCACTCTTCGACAGGCTCGTAAGCGCCGTCTGGCGACCCGCACGACCCGCACGATTAAGCGTTCCGCGAGCATCCGTGATGGTGATCGGCGAACCGCTCGCCCAGCGAACGATGCTTGTTGCCTGCCAGCCGCCGACGAGTACGTCAAGCCAGCCGCCCTTGTTCAGGAACTGCTTGCCTTTGCCGAACGGCAGTTGATAGATCACGTTCAGGTTCAGGATGTGCGTCTGATCGAAGTCAGCTCGCGAAACATCGAGATCCCGATTGCGGTTGTCAAGGAAAGCTTCGACACGGGTCTGCGCCGTTCCCTGTCCGTCGGTGATGGTCTTGCCGAACGAGTAGTTCGCCTGCATTTCCAGTCCGTTCGAGAACCGACGCCGAACTTCCGTCTGAAGCGAATGATACTTCGAAAACGCTCCGTTCTGGAACACGTTCGCGACACCCGTGGCCGGGTTCGGCAGGAACCGAACCGAACCTGCCAACGCGTTCTGGACGTACACGAGCGCCAGATCGGCCGGCGTACCGGCATCGAGCTGTGCCGTGATCGTCGAGTTCGTCAGCAAACCGCCGCTTCCCAAACTCGGGAAGACGGTTAGGACCTGGCTGCCCGGGACGGCGGCGTTGTAGGCTCCGCCGGTGGTGCAGCCTGCGGTCGTGCGGCAGATCAACAGATTTGATCTGGCACGATTGAAGTCAGCGGCAAAGCCATTGTCGCGAATGTCGATCTGGTTGTAGTCGATCGAACGCCACAGGTTGTCGCTCCAGCTTCCGACGTAACGAACTTCGACAGCGTAGTTTCCAAATTCACGCTGGTAACCGAAGTTCCATTCGGCGACGCGCGGGATCTGGATGTTGGGATCGATGGCGAAAACCGTTCCGAAGTTCGAGAACGCGGCAGTGTTGTTCTGCGCGTACGTTCTGCTCGCGAGGAACGTCGGCGGGATGACCGCCGTGATCGTGCCGCCGAGACGGTCGTTAAGCGCCGTCGTGCCGGTTGCAGTGTTGATGGCGCTGGCACCGAAGTTCAGGCCCTGGTTGCCGAGCAACGCGTTGTCCGGAGCGCGAACCGCTTCGTCGTTGACGTAGCTGAAGCGGAAACCGCCGCGGAAGACGCTCTTGCCTTCGCCGCCGAAAAGCCATTTGCCGAAGCCGCTCTTGAAGCTCGGCGAATACGAAGCGTTGACGACCGGCGCGAAGTTGTTGTTGTCATCTTTGAAAAAGAGACCTTCTTTACCGGCGTTGCCGCCAACGAACTGATAAGCGCCTGTCGGATCGAGAATCGCTTCGACCGGATCACGGCCGGGGGCGATGATCGGTTCGAACGCGAGACCGTTTTTCGTTTTGAGGCCGGCGTGACGCTCGTAACGAAGTCCGAGCGTGAGCGTGAAGTTCGGTTGAACGCGCCAACTGTCCTGTCCGAAGAAGGCGAGCGTGTCCATACCGAATTTGCGTCGCTGAGTCGCTCCCGGGACGAAGCCCGAGGTCTGCGTTTCAACGTTGAAGCTCTGCGAGCCGGACGAAATAATGCCGCCGAGCAGCGCGTAGAGCGCGTTGCCGGTGTTGCGTTGAGTGGCGCTGATACCGCCGATGTAAGCGGCGTTTCCGACCGCCGGCGTTGCCGGGGTGTTGACGTTGGTGCCGATGTTGTACGTAGAAACGATACCGGCATCGTTATAGGCATTGATGCCGACGCGTTGGAACTGAACACCGAAACGGAACGAGTGATTCTTCCAGATGTAGTCCGACGTGTTCGACAGGTTGTAGTTGTCCGTCTGGCGTCCCTGGTTCAGGAACGTGACTTCCGGATTGGTGATCAGCGTCGGAACGACGAACTGCGTCGGGGTCGCCTCTTCACGGATGAAATCCGGTCGGCTGAACAAGACTCCGCCGCGGATCTGGTTCGTGAAGGTCGCCCACGGAGTGGTCGTCCACGAAAGCGCGACGCGCTTGTTGATCGCTGGCTGCACAACCGCCGGGATCGTGTTGAACGAACCGTCGATGTCAGACCGCAGGTTATTTTCCTTCGAGTAGTCGAAGACGCCGTTGACGTTGTTCGCATCGTTCAATTGGTAGTCGATACGGCCGGTGAATTGGTCGCGGTCGGTATCAGACTTTTGATTGAAGCGATATCCGGTGGTGTTCAGACCGTCGCCCGCTTCCGTCGTGTTCCCGACCGGCAGTCTCGAAAGAAAGCGGCTGGTGACCGTGCCGTTGATCGCGACCGGCGGGTTGGTGCCGGTGTTCGGAAGGGTGAACAGGTTGACCTGACGCGTCACACCGGCATTGTCGATGTACGTCAGGAGGCCTTGTTTCGCGGCGGCCGTCAAGGTCGTCGTCACCTTCGCGACCTGCGTGCGGAGGCGAAGTCCTTCGTAATAACCGAAGAAGAAAAGCTTGTTCTTGATAATCGGTCCGCCGACGCTGCCGCCGAACTGGTTACGATTCAGGAACGGGCGCGGAGCGACCGGGTCGCCGACGCTCGCGAGGCCGCTGATAACGCGCGGCGACGTGGCCGTCAAACTGCCGGCAGCGTTGTTGAAGAAGTTGTTTGCCGCGAACTTGGAGTTGCGGTTGAAGATGAACAGTTCTCCGCGGAACGAATTCTGACCGCGCGGGGTCACGAGTTCGATCTGCGGACCGCCGAATCCTCGGTCGGCGCCGGCCTGGGTCGTGATCGTGAACTGCTCGACGTTACCCACCGAAGCGCGGCCGGGACTGAAGTCCGTCGCGTTCGAGCGGATGAAGTTGTCCTGGACGTTGACGCCGTCCTGGATGATGTTGGTCGACGAAGTGCGGAAACCGTTGATGGTCGTATTCTGGTTCGGATTCGACGCGGCTCCGGCCTGAAGAAGAATCAGCTGCAGCGGATTGCGTCCGTTGAGCGGAAGCTCTTTGATCTGGCGCTCGTTGATCGTGCGGTTAAGCTCGGCGTTCGTCGAGTTAACTAGATCTTCACCCGAAGTGACCGTAACCGTTGCGGAAACGTCGCCGACTTCGAGTGTCGCCGCAAATCCGTAGTCCGTGCCAACGTTGATGATAACGTTCTTGACGACGCTGGTCTTAAAACCGTTCGCCGTGGTCTTGACGGTATAAGTTCCCGAATTCAACTGCGGGACAACAAATCCGCCCTGTGAATCGGTCGTAACCGTGTATTCTTTACCCGTCTTGTCATCCGTAACAACGACCGTCGCGCCCGGAAGGACGCCGTCCGGTCCGGAGATGGTTCCGACAAGCCTGCCGGTAACCGTCTGCGCGAACATGCTGACGGAAAGGGTAAGGAAAGTGATAACTAAAAGAAATGTCCTTTTCATACCTACTCCTTGATTTTATTTTCCAGAAAAAATCTGACGTTGTCGAAAACTCAAGATCTACAGAGAAATCTGACGTCATCGGATCACTTTCAAGATTGATAGCCGCTAAAATATATGCAACCTGCGTACCAAACGAAGGTCCGAGGAGCGAATCTTTACTAAAAAGTAATTGATTACTGTATTACTTGGCCGAAACCCCTTGTTTGCTCGATAAAACGCTGGTTTTAGCCGCAAGACCAAAAGGGCAGCCATCTTTAAGTTCGGATTTTAATATGAAAAATTGAATTTCCGACGCAGATAAAATGATCAGGCCCGAGCCTGAATATTGTAGGTTTTGATCTTCGAATTGAGCGTTGTCGCATTCAGTCCGAGAAGGCGCGCGGCGCGTGATTGATGGCCGCCGGTTTGTTCAAGTGCGCGCCGGATCAGATCGATCTCGAATTTCTTTACCTCGTCATAGAAATTCACGCCGCGCGAGATATCGATATCGGCCGAAAACCCTTCGGTGTCCTTCATCATCTCGAACGCAAGGTCCGGGTCGCGAACTTCAGGACGCAGGCACTCGATCGTGATCTCATCGGTCGGCGCGATCACCACGGCTCTTTCAATGATGTTCTCGAGTTCACGCACATTGCCGGGATAATAATAAGCCTCAAGCAGCGACAAAACCTCCGGCGCCAGATTCTCGCTCACCTGACGTGCGTTCTCGTCGTTGTATTTGCGGATAAAAAACTGGGTCAGCGGGAGAATGTCATCGCGTCGGTCGCGAAGCGGCGGAAGTTCGAGCGGCACGACCGAAAGCCGATAATAAAGATCCTCGCGGAAGGTCCCGTTCTTGACTGCCTCCTTGAGGTCGACGTTCGTCGCGGCGATGATGCGCACGTCAACTTTCGTCGGCGTCGTGTCGCCGAGCGGCGTGAATTCGCGTTCCTGAATGACGCGGAGCAGACGAACCTGAGTTTCGGGCCGCAAGTCGCCGATCTCGTCGAGAAAGATCGAACCTCCGTCGGCGACATCGAAGAGCCCTTTCTTGGCCGCGACGGCACCCGTGAACGCCCCTTTCGTGTGACCGAACAATTCGGATTCAAGCAACTCCGAGGGAATGTTCGAACAGTTCACAACGACGAACTGTCGCTCGGCCCGCGGACTCGCCTCGTGGATCGCCTTGGCGACAAGTTCTTTTCCGGTTCCCGACTCGCCCGTGATCAGGACCGTCGAACGCGCCGGGGCGACGCGGTCAACCAACCGAAAAACGTTCTCCATTACTTCCGAGCGGCCGATGAACCCCTCGCGGCGAACCGAACGCGTCATCGCCTGGCGAAGCACGACGCGCTCCTCTTCCTTCCGGCGCGTCTTGATTCCTTTCGCCACCATCGCAATGATCTGTTCATTCTGAAACGGCTTTCGGATACAGCCTTCGGCGCCTTTTTCCCAGGCGGAGATCGCCGTGTCAAAAGTCGCGTAGGCAGTGATCATCAGCACGAACGCATCGGCGTCGAGCTTGATTATTTCCTGCAGCGCGGTCAGTCCACCCATTCCGGGCATCGAGACATCCATCAAAACGACATCGTACGGCCGCTCGGAATAGGCTTCGATCGCCTCTTCGCCGTTGCGCGCGAGATCGACCTTATAGCCCGCACCCGAGACGATCGTCTCGAGCACGTCGCGCATGATCTCTTCGTCGTCACAGATCAGAACTGAACCTTTTTTCGCCATAACTCAGGTTGTTAATTGTAAATGGTTAATTGCTAATTGAAAATGTGCCGACCAACGATTAACAATAAGCTGGAATGGTTTACGACAAGATCGCCGAACGCTATGACCGCCTGATGGCGCCGCTCGAACGGAATTTTCTGAAGCGTTGGCGCGAAGAGACTTTGTCGCTGCTGCCGCTGAACTCCCGGATTCTGGAGATCGGCGCCGGGACCGGAGCCAACTTCGCGTACTATCCGCCGGCCGCTTGTGCCGTGGCATCCGAGATCTCCGCGGAGATGATCGGAAAAGCGCGATCCAGATCCGCCGGCATCAGCCTGATTCGTGCGAACGTCGAAAGTCTGCCGTTTTCATCCGGTTCATTTGATGCCGCATTTGCGACTTTGGTTTTTTGCTCGGTCGCAAATCCCACGGACGGATTCAACGAGCTTAGGCGAGTGGTCCGGCCAGGCGGAAGGATCGTGCTGTTGGAACACGTTCGTCCGAACGGCCTTTTGGGGTATCTTTTTGATCTCTTCAACATCGTTTCGATGGCGCTCATCGAAGATCGCTTCAATCAGCGTACATCCGAATTGGCCGAAAACTCAGGCCTGAAAATCGTCGAACTGAGAAGAAAAGCGCTCGGAGCAGTAAATCTGATCGTCTGCGAGAACTGAGAAGTGAGAACTGAGAAGGGAGAACTGAAAACTGAGAAGTGAGAGCTGAGAAGTGGGAACTGAGAGCTGAGAAGTGGGAACTGAGAGCTGAGAAGTGAGAACTGAGAAGTGAGAAGCGGGAACTGAGAAGTGGGAACTGAGAACTGAGAACTGAGAACTGAGAAGTGGGGACTGAGAAGTGAGATCTGAGAACTGAGAAGTGAGATCTGAGAAGTGAGAGCTGAGAAGTGAGAACTGAGAACTGAGAACTGAGAACTGACAAATAGCTGATAGTTGATGGTGATTAGCTGATAGTTTCACTTATCACTTATCACTTATCACTTATCACTTCTCACTTCTCACTTCTCAGTTTTCGGTTCTCACTTCTCATTTCTCATTTCTCATATTTCTCATTTCTCAGTTCTCACTTCTCATTTCTCATTTCTCAGTTCTCACTTCTCATTTCTTAGTATGCCGACGGAACCGGAATGTCCGTCGCCGCGCCGAACGACTGGATCAGCAATCCTTGAGTCGAGCGGTTGACGTACCAAGTCGCCGCCGACGGACGGAACACCGCCGTGTCGGCCTTGCCGTCGCCGTCATAGTCGCCCGCCACCGGAATGTCGGTCGAGATTCCGAACGGCGCCGAGTAATACGTCGAATCTTCCGATCTCAACACGAACCACTCGCCCGACGAAGGCCGCCAGAACGCAAGGTCCGTCTTGCCGTCGCCGGTGAAGTCGCGTGCCATCGGCTTGTCGGACGAAATCCCGAACGTCGCCGCGATGACGCCCGCCGTCGAACGGTTCAGCCACCATTGGCCGACGCTCGGACGATAGATCGCCATATCGGCGCGGCCGTCGCCGTCGTAATCGCCGACCTGCGGAACGTCGCCGTTGGCGCCGAACTGCTGGATCGTCGTCCCGTTATCCGACGAACGCTGCACGTACCACGTCGCGTTCGAAGGCCTGAACACCGCCGCGTCGGCCTTGCCGTCGGCATCGAAATCGCCCGGCGCCGGAATATCGCCCGACGCGCCGAACGGGAACGAGTAGAACGAGAAGTTCTCGCTCCTCAAGACAAACCAAGATCCGGATGACGGACGATAGATCGCGACGTCCGTTTTGCCGTCGCCCGTGAAATCGGCCGGAGCGAGTTTGTCGGACGAGTTTCCGAATGTATGCGTGATGACACCGAGCGTCGTCCGCGCGAGCCACCACTGACCGTTCGATGGACGAAAGATCGAAATATCGGTCTTACCGTCGCCGTCGAAATCTGCAAATGTCGCCGGCGTGACCGCCGCTGTTCCGAAGACGGTGAAACTGAAAACCTGTGAGACCGAAAAACCGTTCACCGCGCCGGCGTCGGTGACGTACCAACGACCGTAAAACGTCTGGCCGACAAGCGACTGCTGATTCGGAATCGCGAGACTTATCGAACCCCAACCATTGCCGTTTCCAGAGCCCTGAAGACTGATCGTCTGTCGCGCAAAGGATCCCGCGGCGGGAATCGATGAGCCGACTCCCGGATCGGCAGAATCGATCACAAGCACGGCTTGCGCACCGCCGAGCGAATCGGAGACGCCGACCGTGAAACTCGGATTTCCGACAAGCGGCGGTTCGATCGCCGTCACCTTCGGCGTGATCGCACCGGAACCGGCGCGGCCGGTGCCAGAAACGACCGGGACCCGATTCGTCTCGGTGTAAAGTGTCGGCCGGTCAAACGGCGGAAGTTCGTTCTTGACCCGTAAATCGGTCAACGGCCGTTTCAGAAACGAGACGAGCGCCGCTTTCTGTCCGGGTGTCAGATTGAGCGGACGAATCAAATTGTGGTCGATGTTGGGCGCGTCAAAATCACCGCCGCGATTGTAGAATTCAACGACGTCCTCAAGCGTTGCGAACCGTCCGTTATGCATAAAGGGGCCGCGGAGTTCGATATTGCGAAGCGTCGGAGTCCGGAAACGGCCGTTATCGTCGGGAAGTCCGGTGATCGCGCCGCGCCCGAGGTCTTCGGCCGGCGGTCGAACGCCGATGTTGTGGAACTGCTGGTCGGACATCAGCGCGTCGGAGTGGCAAATCGCGCATTGCAGGTTAACGAAAAGGCTCTTGCCCAACTCCTCCTCGCTGGTCAGTGTTTCGATATTCGCGGAGTCCTTGTCGAGCGGCGTTTGGTCCGAAAATAGAATGCGTTCGTGCGTTCCGATCGCCAGCGCGATTCGCACCGGCGTCACGTCCGCCGTACCGAAAGCTTCTTCGAATAGTTGCGGATAGTTTCGGCCGTTGATCCAGGTTTGAAGCGCGGTCGGGATATTCGTTGCCAAAGCGAGCGGTTTCGAAACCGCGACGCGCGCCGCGACCTGTGTCCAATTACGGCCGCCGTGGGCCATCTCCGCCGAAGAAAGCGGCGGTCCAAGGACCTGGCTTTCGAGTGCGCCGCCACTTGGAATCACGACCGCATTCGTTAGCGGATCCCGAAACTGGCTCGTCGCGCGACCGTCCCAGAAGATTCCGTTCGGCGAGTATCCGGCGTTCAAATACGAAGGCGACTTGCGACCGGTGACCTGTTCGTTGAACTTGAAAAAGTTGTTCAAGACGTAACTTCCGTCCGCGTTGTTCTGCGGCACCCCGGGCGAACCGAAGGGATCGTCGGCGGTGTTGAACGTATTGTCGAAACCGGGATTTCGCGAGCGGCTGTCGCCAAAAATAGTTCGCGGATCGGATCCGCCCGCTCCGGCGCGGTGACAGGTCCCGCAGGAAACGGTCCTGGTTGAGGAAAGCTGCTCGTCCCAAAACAGCGCTTTGCCGAGATAGGCCTTCGCCGCCGTGACCGGATTTTCCGCGGGTATCGCAGGTGGATCCAGCGGCGGAAACAATCCGCCTGAAAAACCGCCAACGGCACGCGTTCCCTGATCGGAATTGCTGAACGGACTGACGATCGCGCCGTTTTCGGCCTTGACCCAATAGAAATACGGTTGACCGGCGGTCGGCGTCAGGTCGAAAAAGAAATTCGCAGCGGTCGTACCGACGTCGGTCGCGGTCGCCGAGTTGTTGGTCGTGTTTCGAAAGATCCGATAGAGCGTTGCACCGCGGATCGTGTCCCAATAAACGCCGACCTTATCGGCATAGTTATTGTCCGACGCCAAAACAGCGGTCGGAGCGGAGAGCGAACCCTGACCGCTCGCGGTCAGGGTCAGAATCTGATTACCGAAAAACAAAGCGGCGAATGTGGCAAATGCAAAACAGGAAAGCAATTTCAGGCGATTCATCTGGAAAACTCCGTAAAGGTAATATCCGTCAATGCTCAATATATCACGCGGAATTCTTCTTTTCAGCCGACGGCGCGGTTTTTAGGAGCGAAAATGCCGGTAATTTTCTTTCGAAACAAACGAGATTTTGGTAGAGTAACAAAACTAAACACGGATTTGATCCGAAGCGTCTTTGATGGCTTCGGAGACGTTTCGGAGACGAAGAAACTATGACCGATAAAGTTGAAAGCAACGGCGCGGTGCAGCTGTCTGACGACGAGCAGGCGCTGTTGACCGATTTGGGCGAATCGCGCCGAAAGTTCCTCGGCAAGGTCTCGGCGACGACGTTCGGCGTTCTTGCCGCGCAAATCCTTGCCGAACAGGAGATTCTTGCGAATTTCAACGTTCCGGAAGACGCGCTGTTCGCACCGGTCGCGGAGGAAAACGCCGTGAAAGTCACGCTAAGCGTCAATGGAGCGCAAAAGTCCCTAAGCCTGGATTCGCGCGTCACACTGCTCGATGCACTGCGCGAGAAATTGGGATTGACCGGATCGAAAAAAGGCTGCGACCACGGCCAGTGCGGCGCGTGCACGGTGATCGTCGATGGCCGCCGAGTGCTTTCTTGCCTGACGCTCGCGGCGACGTGCGAAGGCAAGACCGTAACAACGATCGAAGGACTCGCAAACGGCGACGAACTTCATCCGCTTCAGGCTGCGTTCATCAAACACGACGGCTTTCAGTGTGGATATTGCACGCCGGGTCAGATCTGTTCGGCGGTCGCGATGCTCGAAGAGGCAAAGCGCGGTCAGATCAGTTTCGTCTCGGACGAAATCCGCGCAAAGGCCCGGCCGTTGACGCTCTCCGACGATGAGATCCGCGAACGAATGTCGGGAAATTTATGCCGGTGCGGCGCGTATCCGAACATCGTCAAGGCGATCCGCGAGGTTCATACCGGCGCCGCGGTCGCGCAGACGTGGGAATTCGTGAAGGAGGACAAGACCGATGCGACCGTTTAAGTACACCAAGGCGAGTGACGCCGCCGGCGCGGTTAAGTCGGTGTCGTCAAACAAGAACGCGCGTTATCTTTCCGGGGGAACCAATATCCTCGATCTGATGAAGGAAGATATCTCGCGCCCCGACGAACTCGTCGACATCAATTCCTTGAAACTGTCCGAGATCAAACCGACGGCGACAGGTTTGTCGCTCGGCGCGCTTGCCAAAAACACGGAAACGGCGAATCATCCGCTCGTCCGTCAAAGCTATCCGATGCTGGCGCGGGCGATCCTCGCCGGCGCGTCGGAGCAGATTCGAAATATGGCGACAAACGGCGGCAACGTTTTGCAGCAGGTGCGATGTCTTTACTTCTATGACATCGCCGTGCCGTGCAATCGCCGCGAGCCCGGTTCGGGCTGCAGCGCCATCGGTGGGTTGAATCGAACTTATGCAATTCTCGGTTGGTCGGAGAATTGCGTCGCGGTCAACCCCTCGGATATGGCGGTCGCGCTTGCGGCGCTCGACGCTAAGGTCAACATTCAAAACGCTGAAGGCAAAATGCGTTCGATACCTTTTACCGAACTTCATCGGCTGCCGGGCGACGCGCCGCACGATGACAAAGCGCTCGCGCACGGCGAGATGATCACTTCGATCGATCTGCCGAAGAACAATTTCGCGGCGAATTCCTATTACCTGAAGGTTCGCGATCGCGCGAGTTATTCATTTGCGCTCGTTTCGGTCGCCGCCGGACTCGAACTCACCGGCAAGAAGATCAAGCTTGCACGGATCGCGCTCGGCGGCGTTGCGAACAAACCGTGGCGGGCGCTCGAAGCGGAGAAGTTTCTCGCCGGCAAGACCGCGTCGCGCGAGGTTTTCAAACAGGCCGCGGAGCTTGAAATGAAGAACGCGAAACCGCTCGAACACAACGAGTACAAGGTCGAGTTGGGAAAGCGATCGATCGTTCGCGCACTCGAAAAAGCATTGGCCGGGAAGTGAAGACTTCGGGGATTTTGGGCGGTAGCCCAAAATCGGAAATTCGGATCGTTTCGTCGGGCGGGAGCCCGACGCTGAACGATATTAGTTGAGTGTGCTGAACGATACTCGATACGGATTGAGCCGCTGATCAATCCAAAATCGAAAATCGAAAATCGAAAATCTAAAATCGTATGAAGTACATCGGAAAAGAAATGAGCCGCGTCGACGGCGTTGCGAAAGTGACCGGCAAAGCTAAATACGCCTCGGAATTCGACGTCAAGAACATCGCGTTCGGCTATATCGCGCAAAGCCGGATCGCGAAGGGGCGAATTACATCGATCGACGTATCCGAGGCCGAGAAACAACCGGGCGTGATCAAGGTTTACACGCATCTTAACGCTCCGAAGTCGCAGTCGAAAGATCCGGACTTTTTCGCGATGCAGTCGGACCGAATCGTTTTCAGCGACCAACCGATCGCGTTCGTCGTCGCCGAATCGTTCGAGCAAGCGCGGTTTGCGGCCCGGCTTGTCAGATCGACATACTCCGAGGAAGAATCGAAGACCGAGACCGTAAAAGCGCCGGCGGAAACGTCGCGTGGTCCCAAAATGCGCGGTGATGCGCCCGGCGCGTTTAAGAACTCGCCCGTCAGGATCGAGGCCGAGTACACGATCCCGATCGAGCATCACAATCCGATGGAACCGCACGGCGGGATAGCCTTTTGGGAAGGCGACAAATTGACGATGTTCACCAAAACCCAAGGAGTGAAGGACGTCCAGAACCATCTTGCGCAGTGCTTCGGGCTCAAACCCGAAAACGTCCGCGTCATTTCGCCTTTCGTCGGCGGCGCATTCGGTGCGGCCCTCGATCCGCATTACTACACGTTCCTGACGGCATCCGTCGCGCGTGACATCAAACGGCCGCTGAAGGTCAACTACACGCGCCGCCAGATGTTCACCGGCCACGGCTATCGGCCGTACACCTGGCAGAAGGTCGCGATCGGCGCCGAAAAAAACGGAAAACTCAATTCGATCGTTCACGAAGCGATCGGAAACACTTCTACTTATCAGTCATTCGCCGAAAGTCCGAACGGATTCGGACGCACGCTCTACGAATGCCCGAATTACGACACACCCTACAAACTCGCCAAAACGGATCTTCCGACGCCGACCTGGATGCGTGCGCCGGGAATGGTATCGGGCGCTTTTGCGCTCGAATCGGCGATCGATGAATTGGCATTCGAACTGAAGATCGATCCGATGGAACTGCGTTTGATCAACTACGCCGAAAAGGATCCGGAAACCGGCAAACCGTTTTCCAGCAAAGCGTTGCGCGAAGCTTTCAAGCAAGGCGCGGCGAAGTTCGGCTGGGACAAACGCAAACTCGAACCGCGTTCTATGCGCGACGGCAAGTGGCTCGTCGGCTGGGGCGTCGCGACCGGTATCTGGGGCGCGTTTCAAATTCCGGCGACGGTTAGGATCACGCTCCGCAACGATGGAACGGCCAACGTCGCCAGCGCGTCGGCCGACATCGGTCCCGGCACCTACACGGTGATCACGATGATCGCCGCAGAGTATCTTGGGATCGCGGCCGAGAAAGTGAAGTTCGAACTCGGCGACAGCGACCTCCCGCCGGCGCCGGTTCAGGGCGGGTCATTTACGACCGCGTCTGTCGGCACGGCGGCGTACGGCGCGGCGATGGCGATCAAAAAGAAACTGTTCGATCTCGCGGCAAAGACCGAAAACTCGCCGTTCGCGGGCGCGAACGTTGACGACGCGTCGATGGCCGACGGTTTCATCAGCTTGAAGGCGGACGCCTCCAAACGGGTTTCGATCGCCGACGTGATGAAGGCAAACGTGATGACGGAACTCGTCGAGACGCATACCTCGCGGCCGGACGCCGAGCGCCAGAAATATACGACGCAGGCTCACGGCGCGCAGTTCGTTGAGGTCAAGGTCGATGAAGAACTCGGAATCGTAAACGTCACGCGGGTCGTCGAAGCGACGGCAGTCGGCCGGATTATGAACCCGAAGACATCGCATTCGCAGGAAATGGGCGGCGTTGTTTGGGGGATCGGAATGGCGCTTCAGGAAGAAACCGCGATCGACCACCGATTCGGCCGGATGATGACGACGAATTTGGCGACATATCACATTCCGGTGAACGCCGATGTGCGCGAGGTGGAGACGGCGTTCGTCGAGGAAGACGACAAGATCGTCAATCCCCTGGGCGTGAAGGGAATGGGCGAACTGTGCCTCGTCGGGATCCCGGCGGCGATCGCCAACGCGATCTTTCACGCGACCGGCAAACGCGTTCGCGATCTTCCGATCACGTTGGATAAATTGTTGTAAGCTGCTAATTGAGAGAGGCGACGTCCCGATCAAACGCGAACTAAGATTCAGAAACGTCTGTCTGCTTTTAATGATTATTTTTCGTTGGGTTGGCGGATTTTGGCGTCATTTCGCTGTCGATAATGTCCTGGATTGGCCGAAACCATCCTCTCCAATCGCAAGTTGGATTCGACCGCCAAACGACGCGAAAGAACGCGAAGTCACTGGCGTATGATCTGGCTCAAGAACCTTCAATATTCAATTGTTTGGTTCGCCCTTTTTGTTCCCAATGAAAGAAATCGAAGAAATCCTAAAGACGATTCCGCGCCTCGACGCCGATGAAACCGCAGTTGTCGCAACGGTCATCAACGTGCAGGGTTCGGCGTATCGGGGCGCCGGCGCGAAGATGCTGATCCGCGCCAACGGCGATGCCGTCGGAACCGTTTCCGGCGGATGTCTTGAAGCCGATGTTCTCGAGCGCGCAAAACGGGTCGTGGATTCGGGCGCGGCTCAGGTCTTCGTTTACGACACGACGAAGCACGAGGACTCGGTTTTCTCGCTCAATATGGGCTGCCGCGGCGTCATTCGGATCTTGTTCGAGCCGTTCGACCGGGATTATTTTGAACGGATCGCGGCCGCCAACAAAGAGCGAAGGCGTTTTGTCAGTTCGGTATCGATCGCTCCCGATTCGATCGGTCTCCGGGATTACGACGAAACGGGCACGGTGCAGATCGACCGCTCACAACTGATCGGCGAGCGATTTGTCGAGATCATCGACCCGCCTATTTCGATTCTCATTTTCGGCGGCGGTACGGATGCAATTCCCGTTTGCACGATCGCGAAAACCCTCGGATGGCGTGTTTCGATCGTCGATCACCGTCCCGCCTTTGCGACTCGCGAGCGATTTCCGGATGCAGATTCGATTCAATTGCTCGCGCCCGAAAATTTTGCGGGCAATCTGAAGATCGACGCGAATTCGGTCGCTGTCGTGATGACTCATAACTACGAAAAGGACAAACTGATCCAGAAATTCATATTGCCGTCGAATGCCGCGTACATCGGCGCGCTCGGACCGAAAAAACGTACCGAAAAACTGCTTGCTGAGATCGGCGAATCCTGGCCGGCGAATCTCTACGGTCCGATAGGTCTCGATATCGGATCGGAGTCGCCCGAAGAGATCGCACTCGCGATTGTCGCCGAGATCCAAAGCGTCCTCAAAAAGCGCAGCGCCGGGTTCCTTCGCGACCGCAATGCGGGAATCCATTAGGAATTTGCGATTTGCGATTTGCGATTTGCGATTTGCGATCTGGGGATTTGGGATTTGCGATTTGCGATTTGGGGATTTGCGATTGATTCCCCGAGAGATTCAAGATATTCAAGATTCCCGAAGGCGAAAGATTGCCGACCAAAGATCAGCCAGCCTTTGGAAGGGCATCAAACGCAGCAGTGAATCCAAAATCCGAAATCCAAAATCCAAGATCGGTCCTGATTCTTGCTGCCGGCGAGGCGCGGCGGTTTGATTATTTTCCAAAACAACTGCTCGAATTTGAGGGCAGATCGCTCGTTCGGCGCGCCGTTGAGACGGCACTGGATTCAACGGCCGATTTCGTTTGCGTCGTTCTCGGGGCATACGCCGAACGCATCAAACCCCATATCGACGATTTGCCTGTCTTGATCGTGGTCAACGAAAGCTGGGCCGACGGGATCGGTTCGTCCATCAAGAGCGGACTTGAGATCTTGATTCAACAAGTTCCGGATGTCGAATCGGTCGCCATCATTCTCGCCGATCAGCCCTTGATCGACGCGTCGGTCATCGATCGGCTTTTCGCGAGCGCCGCTGATTCAGGGATCGCCGCCGCCGAATACGCGGGAACCGTCGGCGTCCCGGCGGTCTTTTCGGCTGAATTCTTCGAAGAACTCCTCGGACTCGACCCGTCCGAAGGGGCGAAGCGTGTGATCTCCGGAAACCTGAATCGAACTTCAAGAATTCTCGTACCTTCGGCCAACCTGGATATCGACGAGCCTTCGGACTTTGCCGAATTGTGTAATATCTCCGTAACCAACAATTAACCGAATCGTAACTCAAGCTTAAGCCGTATTTAACCTCTCGCCCATATCCTTTATCTTGCAATCAAGGAAATTCAGCAGTTATTGACACGACAAGAGATCGCAATCGGAGGTTCGAATTCCGATTGCAGTCTTGTTTTTGAACATTTGTAACCAAGGAGAAATATGCGATTCAGCCAAGTATTAAGACTGTTTTCGATGGTCTTTGTTTTAACGCTAACTCAAAACGCCCTCGCGCAGGCGACAGGAAGTCTGACAGGGACGGTGAAGGACCCGAACGGAGCGGTCGTTCAAGGCGCAACGATCGTCGCCAAGAATAAAGCGACGAATCAGTCGCGCACCGCGGTGACCAACGGCGAGGGGAGATGGACCATCAACCTTCTGCCGGTCGGAGTTTATTCGATCACGTTTGAAAAGGATGGTTTCAAACGCGGCGTCACCGAGAATGTCGCAGTTGAAACGTCGGTCGAGCGCACGGTCGAGGCAACGCTCGAGATAGGCGCGGCCGACGCTGTTGTTACCGTGACGAGCGACCAACAATTGGTCCAGACGGAATCGCCGACAATCACCCGGCAGATCACCGGAGAAGAGGTCACCAAGTTGCCGACGTCGACGCGTTCCTTTACCGGACTGCTTTCGTCGGAAGCCGGAGTTTCGTCGGAACTCTCGCCGGTCGGAGTCAATGGAAACGGAAACATATCGCCATCGGTCAACGGAACCCGGACGACATCGACCAGTCTTTTCTTCAACGGGATCGACGCGACGAACATCACGAGCAACGAAGGTTCGCTTTCAGACAATATCTCGCCCGCACCGGAGACTCTTCAAGAGGTGAAGTTGCAGACTTCGCTCTACGATGCTTCGACCGGACGCAGCGGCGGAGGCAATTTCCAGCTCGTCACCAAGTCCGGCGGAAATCGTTTTAACGGGTCCGCATATTACTACCTTCAAAACAAGGCGTTTAACTCAAATGAGTTCTTTCTTAAGGAAAGCGGCAACGAAAAGCCGCGAGCCGATCGAACCGAAGCCGGTCTTACAGTCGGCGGGCCGATTCTGAAAGACAAGGTCTTCTTCTTTGGTGGTTATCAGTATACGAACGCAAACACCGGACTCGTTCCGACGGCGCGAACGCGCACCATCCTGCCGCTGGCACTAAGCGTGCTCGGTACCGATCGATCGAAGGCGGCGATCGCGGCAGCATTCAATCAATTCAACAGCTGCACCGTCGGAACAAACTGTCTGACCGCGACGGACGTCTCGGACGTCGCCTGGCGAATCTTCAATCTTCAAAATCCGGTTACCGGAGGGTTTGTTCTGCCGAGCCTACAGGGCACGACCTTCCGAAATCTTGGAATCGTGGACCAGACGGGTTCAGGCAGCTATCAATTCGGCGGTTTTCCGACCGTCACGAGCCGGACGCTTCAACGCAACAATCCGCTTGTTGAGGTTATCAGCGTCGAACCGTCCAAGTTCAAACAGAACCAGTACACGATGCGACTTGACGGGCAGCTTTCAAAGTCCAACACGCTCAGCGGGACTCTGTTTTGGGCCGATTTTCCGGGTCTCGATTCATTCCCCGACCCCAATTCGCTCGCATCTCCGTTTACCCTGCGCCGCAACGATCGCAACCGGACGCTGGCGATAACGGACACCCATATCATTTCGCCAAACTGGATAAACGAATTTCGTTTCGGGTATTTTTCGCTCAACAACACGCGGCGTCTGGACGACGACTTTCTGGCGATCACGAATGAAAGCATTGGCGTCTTCAATCCGGCAACGACATTTGACAACAGCGCCGCGACGTTGCGCCTCGGGCATTACATCGGGCGCAATAACCTCGCGAATTTCTCATTTGGAGGTCCGAACGATTCGTTCAACAAGCGCAAGCAAGTGACTTTGAGTTTTGGCAACAACGTCAATTGGATTTTTGGGAACCACAACATCAAATTTGGAGGCGATTTCAAACGGCATCAATTCGATACTAACCTGCCCGAAGAACAAGCAACCGAGTTCGAAAAGTTCGACAGCTTTACACAACTGGTGACCGGTAATGCGACCGAGGCAGACACGCAGTATGGCGTGACCGACAAGAGCTTCCGTTTTATGGACTGGGGCTTCTATTTGACCGACAACTGGAAGATCAATCGCAAACTCAGCGTAAACTGGGGACTACGGTATGAACTGTTTATGCGTCCAACTGAAAAGAATGGCCGCATCGGAAATTTCGATCTGGAGTCATTTCAACCGTGTTTTGCGAAAACCGGCGGAACGACCGCGCTTTGCGACAACCCGACCCGCGGCTTCATCGTTCCGAGCAACGTGAATTTGGTCGGCAATCCGGTCGTCGACGGAGCTATCAACGCGACCAACGTCGTCGGCAACAAACACACGTTGAACGGCGAAGATTACAACAATTTTGCACCGCGCGTCGGCTTTGCATATTCGATCACCGACAAGTTGGTGGTCCGCGGCGGTTACGGGCTCTTCTACGATCGACCGAGCGCGGCGTTCATCAACACCGTGTTTTCAAACTACCCGTTCCTTCGTGAGGTCGAGATCACCGTTCCATCCGGCAATGTGCCGATCGCGACGGCCTTCTCGAACACGCCGACGACGATCCCGCTGAACCAGTGGCTGCCGTTCCGCATCGTTCGCTCATCGGGTGCAACCGGCGCGTACCAGATTCGCGACAACACGCCGATCACGGCTGATTCGCGCGGCGTCCCGTTTGCGGCAGGTGTTTTCGGGAATATCGCCGAGACGTTTGAGTTTCGTGCGATCGACCGCGACGTTCAAACTCCTTTTGTTCACCAGTGGAACATCGGTGTGCAGTATGAACTGATGAAAGACCTCCTTTTCGAAGCTCGGTACATTGGAACGGCCGGCCGAAACCTACTGCTCGCAAACGCGCTGAATCAAGGTTTCGACTTGAACGATCCGAACACGCCCGATCACATTTTCGAGCGTTTCAACCAAGCATATGTAGCAGCCGGTGCGCCAAACGGTGCCTTGAATTCCGGAGCGACGGCTCGTGAGCGCGGTCTTGGACGGGCGTTCGGATTTTTGAACACCGTGACCGGACAGGTCGATCTCAATCTATCGGCCGCGAACGGAACCGTGATTGGTTTCGAGGCTCGTGTACCGGTCCTCGGATTCAACGTTCCCGAGGCACTGCTACTGCAATCAAAAGGATATTCCGACTATCACGGCGGACAGTTCAGTCTGACGAAGCGATTTTCGAAAGGATTGCAGTTCAACGTCGCTTACACCTTCTCGAAGTCGATCGACATTATGTCGTCCGATCCGGGAAGCACGGCCGGCAGCGGAAAGCCCGATGTTCCCAACACGGGATTCATCACTCAGGGAGATTCACGAAACTTGAGCAACAACCGGGCCGTCTCCGACTTTGATCGGACGCATCGGTTCAGCACGAATTTCGTCTGGGAAATTCCGACCGGCGGAATGCAAAACGCGTTCGTCAAAGGGTGGTCAGTTTCGGGATTCTTCCAGGCGCAGTCGGGTACGCCGTACACGGTTTTTGCGAGTGAGCCGGAAATTGCCAACGTATCGCAATTGACAAATCTGGCGCGCGGTTCGGGCGGACTGTATCGACCTGGCTTCGGTCGTCCGAATACGACATGTTCATCCGCCGACGCAGTCAGCGGGGCAAGCACGAGCAATCTGAATGTCATCAATTCGTCGTGCTTCACATCGCCGCTCGGCGGCTTCGGAAATCTCGGACGCAACACCTTCCGGGGATCTATGCAGAAGCGTTTCGATCTGAGTTTTGCAAAGAATACCAAGATCAGCGAACGGTTCAGCATCGAGGTCGGGTTCGATCTGTTCAACGTCTTCAACACGGTGAACTTTGCGAATCCGAACAGTGACCTTCAGGATACGGTCGATTTCGGAATCATCACGAACACGACCGGCGGCCCGCGCGTCGGACAGTTTCGAGCGAAGTTCCGGTTTTGACGGGGCGCGTATGCGTAGGCGTTCAGGTGATCGGCGAGCGAATCGTTCGCCGATCACGTTTTGGTGAATCGAGACGCGACCAAGGATTATTTTTCGCCGTCGCGCGGCATATCTTTACGTGAGATTCGGCCGATGTAATCCTTGATCCGCTCGTTTAGGCCGGCTTCTGCGTTCTTCTGATCCTCAGCGGACTCGTTGGGCGACGCATACGGCGTTTCGAGGCCCTTTTGGAGATCGGCGAGCGCTCCTTTGTCGTCGTTGAGAAAATGCTTCATCGCGCCTGAAATGTAATACAGTAGTTTTTTCGGTACCTTGCTTTTCGCGTCCTGCATCTGCTTTTCGGTCAGCGCCAGCGACTTGCGCCGCGCCGCCGCCGCTTTTTCGGCATCACCGGCGCTTTCATAATGGTAGCCCTGTGTCCGGTAGAATACGCTCCACCATTCGTCATCGGTATCGAGAACGCTATAAACCTTTTCCATGATCGCCAGACGCTCGACCGTCGAAATCTCCTGGTAATCCTTGAATGGTTTTGACATCTTCACCCCGGCAAGAATCTCCTTGAGCGCCGGAATCTTGTCATTCGGGATCTTGTCGAAATCCCACATATAGGTCGCGAGATGGCATCTCTTGCAAAGATAAAACGTTGGGCTATCGGTACGCGGCCAGAAGATCCACTGGTATTTTGAAGGCCACCAATAGATGTACGAACCGTAACTCGTAACGACCATAAACGTGTTCTTTTCTTTGTCGATCGGACACGTGAACTCTTCCGGTGACCAGGTCGTCGCCGAGGCGGTCGCAAAAAAGAAGAGGATTGCCGTAAAGGCCACGAAAGATCGCTTCATATTCAACTCCTTTCCAAAAATGAAAAAGGCAGGCGTCGCTGCCCGCCTTTCCCGTTCGATTATTTGACTGCCGTCGTACTCGTCTTGTCGCGCGGGTCGTAGGGACTATCCTGATACCGCTTTATGACTTCTTGCGCGTTGTCGTAATTGTCGCCGAGCGCGGCTCCCTTGTTGTATGCATCCATTGCCCGCGTTCGGTCGCCTTTCGCGTCGTAGGCATTTCCCTTTTTGATCAATGCCCAGACGTGAAGCCAGGCCGGACGGGCGTCGCCTTGAACGCCGAGCGCCTCGACGGCTTTGAAGTTGTCGATCGCGAGATCGTAATTGCGCTGCTCGAGGAAGAGCAGTCCGAGGTGATAATAGATCCAGGCGTTCGAACGGTCGAGTTTCAGCGCCTGTTCGAACTGCTGTTGCGCCTCGACGTAGTTGCCTTCCTTGAACTGTTCGATGCCGCGGCGCGCGATGGACGAAATGCGGAGTTCGTCCGAGATCCGCAACAGCTTGTAGTTCGGATCAATGATCAATTCGAGAGGTTTGCCGTCGGATTCGATGTTGAAATCAGCGCTCGCCTCTTCGATATTGACGGTCACCGTCTTCAGTCCCTCGCCGCCTTCGGAACGGAGCTGGATCTCGAGCGGCAAACGGAGATTGTCGTAGTTCTGCCGGACCGTTCCGCGCGTGACGAATTTTCCGGCGCGCGTGCGGATGATCAGATAGTCGGCCTTGAATTCCGGAACTCCCGTGCTCTCGACCCAGCGGGCGAAAAAGTAGCGCATATTCTGGCCGGCGATCTCGCTGGTCAGTTTCTCGAAATCATCGATCGAGGCGTTCTTCCCGCGGTAGCGCTCGAGGTATGCGCGAAGCAGCTGATCGAACTTTTGATCACCGATCGTGTCGCGCAAAAGCTTGTAAGCGAATGCGCCCTTGGCGAACATAATGTATTGATACGCCGTAGATTGATCGTCGAGACTCGACGGCGCGCGCAGAAGAGATGCCGTCGGTTCGAATGTCAGAGCCTTTTCGAGAAGTTCACGGCGCAGAGATTCAAGCGCCGGACCGGTCAACTGACTTTCGCGCAGAGAGAACGCGCTGTATTCGGCGAGTCCCTGCGAGAGCCAGGCGTCGTCAAACGACTTCAAACCGGCCGAAAGTCCCCACCATTGATACGCGGCTTCGCGCTGCATCCTTTCGGCGGTTACTTCGCGGGATTGATCGAACAAACGTTGCGCGACGAAAAGCACTCCGGGAGCGGAATAGAACTCGAGACTGTCGTCGTCGATCTGCGCGATGACGAACTTGCGTCCGCTTTCGGGAAGTCCGTATTTCTTGGTATAGAAATCAAACGCGCGGCCGAGCGTTTCGCCGTACTGCGAGACGAGTTGATCGTTTGCGGCCTTTGTAAAGAACTGAAACTCGAACTCGCCGAAGCGCAGCGTCTTGCTCGCGTAACGGTCATATGCGAAATTGCCGATCAAGCCCGGGCGCGACTGAACGAAACGCTGCTTTCCGCCGACCGCGGCCGACGGCTGATCGCTGTAGCCGGCGATCGAGTAGCCCGTCGGGATCGAGATCGTAATGTCGCTCGTTGCAAAATCGGCGGCATAGTTGTGAAACGGAAACCAGCGTGCGGCGTACATCAAGTAACCGTTCTCGCTCCCGACATAAGCCAGCCGCTTGGTCAGAAGCGGTCCGCCTTCGGCCGTTACGAGCACTCCGTAATACTTGAACCTCAAAGTGACGGTCGAACCGGCAACCGCGGTTTCACCAAGATCGATCTTGACGCTCGGTCCGAGTTCGGAAACGCCGACGCGGTCCTGCACGAACGTCAGCTGATTCGTCGGAACGGCCGGTTTCGGCGTCGTCTTGGTTTTCGGTTGCGGGGTGGCAGTCGTCGTAGAAACAACCGACTGCGACTGAATCTTCGTGATGCTCTCGATCGTCAGCGATCCGTTGAGTTCGAAGGCGACATTGCGCGTGTCGGCTTTGGGAACGAAACTGACGTCGACGGTCGCCGCAAGCTTGTTTTCGTTCGGCGAAAGCTGGACGTCCATCTTGTAACCGGTAACGTCGAATTCAGCGCGCTGGACCTGTTGGGAAAAGCCGACCGCAACAAAAAGAAAAAGCACAAAACCGGACCCGAAAAGCCGAAAAGCAGATTTTTTTAGATTCGTCATCAATTTAACCGTAACCGTCAGATAAACAAATTAGTGTGTTTAGGATGTTTTGCCGTTTTAATTAGTTTGCCGAAGCGAAATCTTTCAGCGAACATAGATCGGATTCGACATTATCCACGGCATTGTTTCGAACGACGAACCGAGGTCGTCCCGAAAAACTTCAACGCGGTACACGCCTGATTCTTTGACGTCAAAGGCCATTTCCGTCTGGGGCGGCGTCTGATAAACCTTAACTCCGTTGCGCAGGACAACGAAACGCGCTGCCAGCGGAGACGCCGACTTCAAAATCATTCCGCCCGCGAACGGAACTTCGCTTCCCATCCGAAACATCTTTCCGCCCGATTCCGCCGTGAACGAAAATCCGGAAGTGTCGCCGGCGATATCGAAGCCGACGAACAATCGTCCGGACTTGAACGCGTCGATGACGCTCTCTTTCGTAAGCTCCTTGCCGCGCTCGACCAAAATATGTGCGCGGACGATGCCGAATGTGTTTTGATAGCGGTCGATCTTGAAATTTATCAGTTTGTTGCCCGCATCGTCGCCGAGGAAATGAAATCCGATGTTCGAATGGGCGTCCGTGCCGGCAAAAAGCGAGATCTTTCGTTTTGCCGCGATCTCGTCGAATTTTCGGAGATTGTCGTCCGGCCGCTTGAAATTTTCGGCGAGCGTCAGTCCTGGATACGACGGAAACGACCAGAGCATATCGAGGATCGTCAGGATCCGCGTGTTCTGTTTGGCGTTCGTGTGAAGACTGAAAACCTCGATGCCGTCGAAGTTTGAGTCCCACGATTTGAATTTTTCGGGATACGTGACCAGCGCCGCCTTGCCTTGGGAATGGTACTTTTCAAGAAACGCCGGCGTTTCAAGTCGCGCGTCGGCGAACATTTCCGGGCCGCCGTTGATCATCAGGAAACGGTCGCCGCTGATCGTGTCGGCTTCGTGTCCGCCGATAAAGAGCACGTTCTTGTAGATTCCGTTAAGCGACAGCGCCGAGGTGTCGTAATCCGCCGAAGTGTGTTCCGTCATCACGACGAAGTCGAGTTTGTTCGCGCTTGCCGCTTCGATCAGTTCGTCAAACGAACCCGTCGAATGTCCGCCGAGGCTCGTATGCGCGTGGATGATGCCTTTGAATTCGACGAAATCAGGGTCTTGACGGGCAATCCGCTGCGAATTTTGTGAATCGATCAGCGCCGAGCGATTCGCGATCTGAAAGCGGCGGAAGATGAACGGAATCTGCGCGACGACGACGATCGCGAGCAATATCAACAGGATCTTCTTCCAGCGTTTCATTCTTTTAGGTCACAAAATCGACCGAGACGACGCGTTCGGCGATCTCCTTGCCAAGCGCCGCGACCTTCAGATGTTCGGGGTGATCGGTGTATGCATCGAGCGCCTCGCGATCAGGATAAACCGCGACCAGCCCCGTATCGAACGAGCGCTCGAGATGCAGGATGTCCGAGCCGACTTCAAAGCTAACGATGTTCGGAATGAACGACGGAAGTGCTCGCAATCTCGCGATGTGATCGGCGCGTTGTTCGGCATCGGTCTCGGGTTTATATTTCCAGCAAACGATATGGGTCAGCATAATTTCGGATTTTGGAATTCGGATTTGGGATTGTCGGATCACCCGTTTCTCGATTCCTAATTTCCGGCCTTATTTTCTCGTAACTTGGAGCCGATAAGCAAACGCCTTTGGAAATACCAGATTCCAGATTCCAAGCTTCGCATCCCAAATTACGGAGACAGCCGGAGAAATCGATGGGCGAAACGGAACGCGTTATCCAGAGTTTGTGTGCTCCGCACGCTTGAAGAAGTCAATCCGAAATCACAAATCCAAAATCGCCCGCCGTGTAACTTCGTGCCGGAAAGCAAACATCTTTTCGAGTTTCGGAATGATCGCGTAAGGTGCGGCGAGGCGGCCAAAGATCCACATCGGCGGTTCAAACTCGATCTCATCGCGCAGGACGGCGCCGTCGGCGTGCGGCAGGACGATATGCTTGTGCCGCCAACTCGCAAACGGACCGGAGATCTGAACGTCCTCGAACATCCGCGGCGGGTCGTATGCCGTGTGCTCGGCGACCCAGCGGACGGGAACGACTCCGAAGAGCTTTGTCTCGATGATCGCGCGCGAGCCGATCTTCGAGATATCCGCCTTTTCTATGATCCTGGCGTTCTCCCACGGCGGAACGAGCAACTCGAATGCGTCCGGCCGCTCGTGAAACGCGAACACTTTCTCAGGTGACGCGGCGATTATCGATTCTTTTACGAATTGCATATTGATCTCGATCCGGACCGGTTACAAATTGTTGACGATTCGCTTTATGAATGCCTCGCGCAAAGACCGCCGAGTCCGCAACGCGGAAAACCTGAACGCTTAGATCTTCGCATTCAGCAGGTCCCAAACCTTTCGAAGATGCCTCTCCTCGACGCGGATGCTGCCGACAGACAGCCGCAGAGTGAATTTGCCATCGAGGATAGTATGCGAAAGATAGGCGTCGCCCGAAGCGTTGATCTCGTTCATTATGCGTTCGTTCAGCGCGTTGAGATCGGAAACTCCCGCCGGGCACGCGCGGAAGCAGACGAGCGCGAACGGAACCGGCGCGATCATTTCGAAGTTCGGGCTGTCATCGACCCAACCCGCGAAAAGGCGCGCCAGCCGGCAATGTTCGCGGATCCGTTCGATCAATCCCTGCTGGCCGAAATAGCGCATCACGAACCAGAGTTTCAGCGATCGGAAACGACGCCCAAGCTGGATCCCGTAATCCATTTGATTGGTAACCGTTTCGGTCACCTTGAGGTATTCGGCGACGAGCGAAAATGTCCGTTTCAGCAGGTCGAGGTCCTTGACGTACAAGACCGACAAGTCGAATGGCGTGAAAAGCCATTTATGCGGGTTGGTGACGATCGAATCCGCCCGCTCCCAGCCGTTGAAATAAGATTGAAATTCCGGCACGACGGCCGCCGAACCGGCGTAGGCGGTATCGACGTGAAGAAAAATGCCGTTGCGCTCGCAGATGTCGGCAATGCGATCGACGTTGTCGACGCTCGAACTCGACGTCGTCCCGACGGTCGGAATAACGCACATCGGCAAATGTCCGGCGGCGATGTCGTCGGAGATCGCTTCGCGCAGTTTCTCGACGTCCATTTCAAAGCGCTCGTTGGTCGAAATCTTCACGATCGAACGCGTCCCGAGCCCGAGCAGTATGACGGCCTTGTCGATCGAGGAATGTGTCTGCGTCGAGCAATATACCCGCAGCAACGGCAGGTCGGTCCGTCCGCTCATTCCTTTTTCGCGGATCCCGAGATTCAAACGTTCGCGCGCCATCGCCAGCGCGTGAAGCGTCGAGATCGAAGCCGTATCGTAGATGATCCCACTGAATTCATCCGGCAACCCCATCATTTGGCGCAGCCAGTCGAGAACGACCGGTTCGAGTTCGGTCGAGGCCGGCGAGGTGCGCCAGAGCATCGCCTTCATATCGAACGCCGCCGAGAGCATTTCGCCGAACACGCCGACGGAACTCGTCGAGGTAGAAAACAATCCGTGAAAATTCGGATGATTCCAATGCGTGACCGCAGGGAGAATAAGTCTTTCGACATCCGCAAGAACATCGCCGAAGTCTTCGCCGGTTTCGGGAGCCGATTTCGGAAGCGCGTCGCGCAACTCTCCCGGTTCGTTCTGTGAGAGTACCGGAAACGACTCGAGTTTTTCGAAATAGTCAGCGATGAAGTCGATGATCTCATATCCGAACCGACGAAAATCCTCGCGCGGCATATCGTTGTGTTTATTCGTCTCCATAGTATCAACGGTATTGTAATTTTCGCTTAGGGTTTGATCGGATTGCCAATTTCCGGCTCCCCGCAAAAAAAACCAGAAAACGCTCGACAGTTTATGTAATACAAGTATAATAGCTCAAACGTTTATCTCGCCAACGTCAAAGGATTGCAGATTTTAGTTTTAGGGATGCTTTGTCCGTTCTGTATGACAAAGTTGTTCGCCATTTAATTCGAAAATATGGCTACTGAGGCTACCGAATTGGAACGACCAAGCGAAGGATTCATTCGCGGGCTCGGACTCCTCGATTCAACCACGATCGTCGCCGGTTCGATGATCGGCTCCGGTATTTTTATCGTTTCGGCTGACATCGCGCGACAAACGGGTTCCGCGGGCGGGCTTCTGCTGACGTGGATCATCACGGGATTGCTGACGATCTTTGCGGCTTTAAGTTATGGCGAACTCGCGGCGATGATGCCGAAAGCCGGCGGACAGTACGTTTATCTTCGCGAGAGCTACTCGCCGCTTTGGGGATTCCTTTACGGCTGGACGCTCTTTCTCGTGATTCAAACAGGAACGATCGCCGCCGTTGCGGTCGGTTTCGCGCGGTTTCTCGGGGTCCTGTTTCCTTCGATATCCCCCGAAAGCTACATCATACCGCCCGTTCATATTTCGTCGGGCTACGCCGTTTCGCTTTCGACGCAGCAACTCGTCGGCGTAGTGATGATCATCGTTCTGACGATCATCAATATGCAGGGACTTGCGCTCGGAAAGTGGATCCAAAACGTTTTTACCTCGGCCAAGACGCTGTCGCTGATCGCGTTGATCCTGCTCGGGATCATCATCGGCGGTGCGAGCGGTACGTTTTCGGCCAATTGGGCGAATCTTTTCACGCCCGTGAACGCCGCGGTCATCAAACCGGATTTCGCGTTTCTTCCGGAAGTCTCGATGAACAGCGGCATTTTCGGAATCATCGTCGTCCTCTGCGTCGCGCAGGTCGGGTCGCTCTTTTCGTCGGACGCCTGGAACAACATCACGTTCACCGCCGGCGAGGTCAAAGACCCGCAAAGGAACATTCCGTTGTCGCTGGCGATGGGGACCGCGCTCGTGATCGGGCTCTACATTCTTGCGAATTTCGCTTATCTGGCGACGCTTTCTCTGCAGCAGATCCAAACCGCGCCCGACGATCGAGTCGGCACGGCGGCGCTTAACGTGATGTTCGGCGGGATTGGCGCGACGATTATGGCGGTCGCGATCATCATTTCGACATTCGGCTGCAACAACGGTCTGATCCTCGCCGGCGCGCGCGTCTATTACGCGATGGCCAAGGACAACCTGTTCTTCAAGTCGACCGGCAAACTGAACGCGAAGCACGTCCCGGCGATGGCGTTGGTACTGCAGTGCATCTGGACCTGCTTGCTGGTTCTGCCGCGGACGATCACGGTCAACGACAAGGGCGTGACGAGTTACGGCAATCTTTACGGCACGCTGCTCGACTACGTCGTGTTCGCGGTCCTGATCTTTTATGTGCTGACGATCATCGGACTCTTCGTGCTGCGCTTCAAGCGGCCGGACGCCGATCGCCCGTACAAGGCGTTCGGATATCCTTTGATCCCGATCATTTACGTCCTCGCGGCGTCCGTGATCTGTTTGGTATTGTTGTTCTACAAGCCGCAGACTTCGCTTCCGGGGTTGGTCATCGTCCTGACGGGCGTGCCGGTCTATTTCATCTGGCGAAGCCTATCGGCAAAGAACGACTCGACATAGTCGAAGATTCGACGAAGGCTCGCGGGGCGGGCCGAAAATAAAACGAACAAGGGGAAGTATGGCAAACAGGGTTTTTTCATTGGTTCTTTTGACAATTTTTTCGATTGCTTTCGCGGGCATTGCCGCGGCGCAGGAAAAGGGGATCGATCAACGCATCGACGAGGCTTTCAAACCGATCGCCGACGCGTGGGGCTCGATCGTCTTTTATCCGATCTACGAAGGCGTGCCGTTCGTGCTCGCGTTGCTGATCTTCGGCGCGGCGTTTTTCACGATCGCCTTCGGATTCGTGAACGTCCGCCATTACTGGACTGCGATCAACGTCGTGCGCGGAAAGTATGACGGCGTCGATCACGGCGACGCCGATTCGACGGCCGAGGTCAATATCGTCGACGGCAACATCGTCGATACGATCCGCGACGAAAGCCATCACGGCGAAGTGAGCCATTTTCAGGCGCTCGCGACGGCCGTTTCGGGAACCGTCGGGCTCGGGAACATCGCCGGCGTCGCGGTCGCGGTCGCGATCGGCGGGCCGGGCGCGACGTTCTGGATGATCGTTTGCGGGATTCTCGGGATGTCGTCGAAATTCGTCGAATGCACGCTCGGTGTCAAATACCGTGACATCGACGAGAACGGGATGGTGCACGGCGGGCCGATGTACTATCTTTCCAAAGGTTTTGCCGACATTGGACTGAAATCGGCCGGCAAGGTCTTTGCAGTATTCTTCGCGATAATGTGCATCGGCGGATCGTTCGGCGGCGGAAACGCTTTTCAGGCGAATCAGACGACGGTTCAGATCACGAATCTGGTCGGATTTGAAGGCGGAGCTGCCAAGACGATCATCGGACTGATCCTGGCGTTTCTCGTCGGCATCGTCATTATCGGCGGGATCAAGCGCATCGCGAACGTCACCGAGAAACTCGTGCCGGCGATGGCAGTGATCTACATCGCCGCGTCGCTGATCATCATCGGGGTGAATTTCGCGAACATACCGGCGGCGATCACGGCGATCATCCAAGGCGCGTTCGCGCCAACCGCCGCCGTTGGCGGATTGATGGGCGTGATCATTCAGGGATTCCGGCGCGCGGCTTTCTCGAACGAAGCGGGAGCCGGTTCGGCCGCCATCGCCCATTCGGCGGTGAAGACGAAGTATCCCGCGAGCGAGGGATTGGTCTCGTTGCTCGAACCGTTCATTGATACCGTCGTGATCTGCACGATGACGGCAATGGTCATCGTTCTGTTCAATCTGGACGGAACATTCGTCTATGGCGGGCAGGGCGGGCAGGTTTTGATCGGCGGCGCGCCGGTAAGCGGAGTTGACCTGACCTCGAGGGCTTACGATGGCGTGATTCCGGGATTCAGATTTATCCTGACGATCGCGATCATCCTGTTCGCGTTCTCGACGATGATCTCGTGGTCCTATTACGGACTTCAGGCGTGGAAATACCTGTTCGGCCGTTCGGCGGCTTCGGACATTACATATAAGGTACTTTTTCTGATCTTTGTTGTGGTCGGTTCGGCGGCGTCGCTGCAATCGGTCATCGATTTTTCGGATGCGATGATTTTCGCAATGGTCTTTCCGAATATGATCGGACTCTTCTTCCTGTTCCCGAAGGTGCGGGAAGAACTGAACAGGTACCTTCAAGTTATCAGAAAAGCAAGGGGGTAACCGGTCGCACACGTACGATGTTGATGTGCGGGGCGACCGAGCGATTATTCATTAACCCAGGAGGTTGTTCTTAATGTCACTTTTTGCGACAAAATCAATTGACAAAATCATCGCCGAGGCTGCTGAGACCGGCGAACATACCCTAAAGAAAACGCTGAGCGCGCTGGATCTGACTATGCTCGGGATCGGCGCGATCATCGGAACGGGTATTTTCGTTCTGACCGGTCAGGCCGCTGGTAAACACGCCGGCCCCGCAGTTGTCATTTCGATGATCGTGGCCGGTATCGCGAGTGCGTTCGCCGCGCTATGCTATTCGGAGTTCGCGGCCAGCGTTCCGATCTCGGGATCGGCGTACGCCTACGGTTACGGCACGCTCGGCGAGTTCATCGCCTGGATCATTGGCTGGGATCTGATTCTCGAATACGCTTTCGGCGCCGCGACGGTTGCCGTCGGATGGTCTGGCTACGTTGTCAGTTTGTTCAGGGATACGCTCGGAATTCCGTTCCCGCTTTCGTTGAGCGCGCCGCCCGGGGTCGAGATAAAACTGGCCGACGGAACGGTCGCCGGAACCGGCGTTTTCAATCTTCCGGCCTTTTTGATCGCGATCGCGGTGACGCTGTTGCTGATCCGCGGGATCAAGGAATCCGCGAGCTTCAATTCGGCCATCGTGCTTATCAAGGTTTTGGTCGTGGTGTTGTTCATCATCGCCGGCATCGGCTTCGTCAATATGGACAACCTCGGCATCGGCTGCCAACCGGGAAGCCCCGGATGCGCGCAGTTTATGCCGTTCGGACCGAGCGGGGTCATCACCGGCGCTGCCGTGATCTTCTTTGCCTACATCGGTTTCGACGCCGTTTCGACGGCGGCCCAGGAAGCCAAGAATCCGCAAAGGGATATGCCGATCGGAATTCTTGGAAGTTTGGCGATCTGTACCGTGCTCTATATTCTTGTCTCCGGAATTATGGTCGGCCTCGTCGACTACCGGCTTCTGACGAATGCCGCTGCCCCGATCGCCACGGCGATCGATGCCGCGAAAGATCAGGCCGCCGGAACAACGATGGGCAACATTCTTATCGCCTTTCCGACGATCATCAAGATCGGCGCCGTGCTCGGTCTGAGCTCGACAATGGTCGTGATGGTAATGGGACAACCGCGCGTCTTCTATTCGATGTCAAAGGACGGATTGCTTCCCAGCTGGGCGGCGAAGATCCATCCGAAATTCCGGACACCGCATATCACGACCGCGATCACTGGCGTTATCGTGGCGGTCCTGGCCGGTTTTGTTCCGATCCATCTGCTGGGTGAACTGGTCAGCATCGGAACACTTTTCGCGTTCGTCATCGTCGGTACCGGTATCATCATCCTGCGTGCGTCCAGTCCGAATCTGCATAGGCCGTTCAAGGTTCCACTGTCTCCGATCGTGCCTATGTTCACGGTTTGGGTCTCGGCCTTCCTGATGAACAACCTTCCGCTTGATACGTGGCTGCGGCTTATCGTATGGATGTCGATCGGCCTCGTCGTCTATTTTGCCTACAGTTACAAACACAGCAAACTGGCCGATGTCGAGCAAGGCGGATCGACGGTTGAGAGCGATTACAAGCCGCCGATCGCGGCGATACTCGCGATTATCGGTGCGATCCTCTTGACGATCTGGCAGGTCGAGTTTTTCCTTCCGAATACGACGTGGCTCGATACCGCCGTTCGTTCGTTCGCGTGGGGCGTGACCGGCATTCTTGTTGCGATGCTTATGTACGGCAAGAAGGACAACACCGGCGCCCGGAGTGCGAAGGTGAGGACGGTCGGATTGATCGCGTCGACGGTCAATCTGTTGTTCTGGATCGGTATGTTCTACTGGTTCCTGACACATTGGGCCGACTATCACACGAAATAGACGGTCGACGACTGATTGAAAAAAGAACGCAGGAGGTCCACGGGCCTTTTGCGTTCTTTTTTGCATCATTACATACGGGGACTTTCAGCGACCTTTAAGCGTCATCCGAAATCCCTGATCAGAAATTCAAAATGAAAAAGTGGCTGATCGTTCTCGCATGCGGTTTCGGGATCGCGTTGTTACCGGCGCCCGAGGGAGTCGCGCCGAAATCCTGGACGTTGCTCGCGATCTTCATCGCGACGATCGTCGGTTCGATAGTCCAGCCTTTGACCGGCAGCGCGATGGTCCTCGTCGGCGTTATCGCGACCGTCGTTTTCGGCGTGCTCGAACCGAAAGAGGCGCTCAAGGGTTATGCCGAACCGGTTGTGTGGCTCGTCCTCGCGGCGTTCTTCCTTTCGGTCGGGATGATAAAGACCGGACTCGGACGCCGCATTTCGCTGCTCTTCGTCCGCGCGATGGGCCGCAAGACGATCGGTCTCGGCTACGCGCTCGTTTCGACCGACTTCATCCTTGCCTCGATGGTTCCGTCGAACGGCGCGCGCAACGGCGGCGTCATCCTGCCGATCGCGCAAAGCGTCTGCGAAACCTACGATTCCCGTCCCGGCGACGGCACTGCGGGAAAACTCGGAACATTTCTGATGACGCTGCTATATCAGTGCGACGTCATCATCTGTGCGACTTTCATTACCGGACAGGCGTCGAACCTGATCATCGCCAAACTGGCGAAAGAGACGTCGGGCGTCGAATTGACCTACACCGGCTGGCTCTTCGCGGCGATCGTTCCGGCGCTGGTGTCGCTCGCCGTCGTACCTTTTCTGATCTACCGAATGACGCCGCCCGAGATCAAGGAGACGCCGGAAGCGTCGAAGTTCGCGCAGGAGGAACTCACCAAAATGGGGCCTGTGACGCGCGGCGAGATCATAATGCTCTCGGTGTTGGTCGGCGTCGTGCTGCTCTGGATCACGAAAGATTCGTTTCACAAACTCGACACCGGCATCGTCGCCTTGCTCGGGATTTGCGTGCTGCTCTTCGCGAAGATCATTGAATGGAAGGACTTAATGGGCGAGACTAACGCGTGGTCGGTCTTCATTTGGTACGGCGGACTTGTTAATATGGCGACCGTGCTCGGCGAAACCGGTTTGACGAAGATCTTCGCCGAAAAGATGGGTGTGATGACCGCGGGATTCAGTTGGGTCGCGGCGCTCGCGATACTGGCGTTCGTGTATTTCTATTCACACTACTTCTTCGCGTCGATCACGGCCCATGTTCTCGCGATGTTCGCGCCGTTTCTGGCCGTCACGATCATTGCCGGCGCGCCGGCCGGATTGACCGTTTTGTTGCTCGCGTATTTTTCAAACCTCAACGCCGGACTGACCCATTTCGGCACGACTCCGGCACCGATCTATTTTGGTCTCGGCTACGTCAAACAACGCACTTGGTGGATCATCGGACTCGTCGTTTCCGTCGTCAACATCGCGATCTGGTCGACCATCGGAGTTCTCTGGTGGAAGATCATTGGGAGATTTTAGATTTTGGATGTTTTGGATTTTGGATTCGGGAATCGGGATTTATTCTAGATCAATTGCGTCCTAATCGTTGGATTGCAGAACCAAGTGTGCCCGAAACTACGAGGCGCCAGATATCCCGGTCTATAAGACTCGCATTTGCAGCGATTGGAATCTGATTGGTCTTGAATCTTGAGTTTTGATTCTTGAATTAAGAACGGTTAGAACAGTCTTGATTCTAGATTCTGGAGCTTTGAAAAACCCACGGGTTCCTTGTATTCGGGGCCGGGACGAGTCGGTACCATCTGGTGGCGGATGGCTGAAGATAGGTTGGTATCAATACTTCGGTCCGGGAGTGCCGCAACCAACCATCCGCTACCGCTGATGGTACCGACTCGACGCGATTGCCACGCGATTCGGGATTCCCAGTCTGGAACCCTTGAAATTCCAGATTCTGGATTCGGGGGTTCTTGGTTCGGATACAAAAAAGGGATTTCGAATCACTTCGAAATCCCAAATCAGAAATCCCAATTCGGACGGTTTGAAAGACAGGTCAAGGTTGGTTCGCGCGAAGCGCTCATTGCAACCGGGACGGTTGCGCTCCAATCCTAAATCCCAATTCCCAAATCAAACTACTGCTGCGGGAACTGGAATCCACCCGGCATCTGCGGACTTGACGGCGGCATCGCCGCGTCGAGCCGTTCGATCGCGTCGTTGTAGATCTTGATCTCGCCGTTCGTTTCCATCTTCTGGCGCACCGCCGCGAGATAATCGGAGAACAACTGCGAGCGTTTTTGCTGAGCCATCGTCTGAACGAGGGAATCGCGCTGTTTGGCGAAATCGTCCATATTTGCGTCCTCGCGCTTGTTCACTCCGACGATGTACCAACTGTCGCCGACGAGCAACGGTGTTTTGGTGACCTCTCCGATCTTCAGTCCGAAAACGGCGTCCTCGAGCGCTTCGTTGGTCGATGCCGACGGACCGGTTCCGAGCGGCGAACCGAGAATGAAACTCTTCTGATCGAGCGTCTTAAGTCCCTTCGACTGCGCCGCGCCGCTCAAAGCCCCCGCGTTCGCGGCGCCTGAAGCGATCTGTTTGGCGATCTCTTCGACCTGTGCACGGGCCTTGTCGAGTTTCACAGACTCCGCGATCTGATCGCGCACTTCATCAAGCGTCGCGTCGCGTGGTTCCTTCTTTTCGACCAGCAAGGGAATCGCGAAACCGTTCTGGATCGGAATCTTCTCACCGACGTCGTTCGCGTTTTCAAGATTCTTGATGCCTTCTTCAAACTGCGGCGAGATGCCGATGTTCTCAACGTTGTCGCCGGGTTTGACGAACGGCGTTTCGCGCACCATTTCGCCGGCGCCCATATTCGCTTCGGCGGCAAACTTCTTGGCCGTCGCGGCGGCATCTTTCGACTGTTTCAGATCGTCGAAAACACGTTGCGCCAATTCGGCCGCGGCCGTATAACCGCGTCGGTTGCGCAAGCTGATCTCGAGTTCCGGTTTGGCGTCTTCGAACGTTTTCGGAACGTCCTTGCCGCGACGCAGGATATAAATGCTGCTGCCTTCCTTGATCGGTTCCGTGACATCGCCCTCTTGCATTGTCAAAAGACGCTGGTAAGGATCTGTCGGCTTGTTCGGATTCTCGCGAACGAGTCCGGCGAGCTTTCCGCCGCGCGCCTTGCTGGCGGCGTCTTCCGAATAACCGTTGACGAGTTCGGTAAATGCTTCTTCGGTGATCTTGCCGTCCTTTTTCGCACGGTCGACGACCTCGGTCGCTTTTTCCATCACTTTCGTTTCAAAGTCAGGTTTCGCGATTCGAAGCACGATCTGCTGCCCTTCGACGCCCTTCTTCTTCTTATCGGCCGGGATCTTTTCGTATTCGGCCTTCAGATCGTCGTCCGAGATCTTCGATTTTTCACCGACCTTCGCGGTATTCAAAAAGACGTAGCGAATCTTCTTCTGAGCCGACGAAATATAGTAATTGGCTTTGTTTTTCTCGAAATACTCGGAAAGCTCGGCATCGGTCGGTTTGATCGTCTGCGCCAGTTCAGCGGAATTAACGGAAACGTACGAAACGTCGAATTTGGTGTTCTTGCGTTGGAAATCCTTCAGGACCTCCTCTTCGGACACGACAACGCCCGATGTCAGAAAGGCTTCGAGTTTTTCGCCGCTGATCTGGTCGCGAACCGTCTGTTCGTATTCCGCGACGCTGCCGAAGTTCTGGACCGCCCACTGTTCGTAGCGTTTGATGTCGAGCGGTGTGCCGTCCGGCGACTTGTTTTGCTCGCGGATCAAATTCGCGACTTCGCCATCGGAAGCGCGAAACCCGAGTCTCATCGCTTCGACCCGGATGATGCGCTGCTGGACAAGCGAGTTGACCATCATTTTCGTCGGAAGCGACGACATTCGGCCCTGCTTTATCCGCGCGATCTCGCCGACCGTGACCTTCTCGCTGCCGACTTTGGCGACCGCTTCGGTGCTGGTCGACAGTCCGTCAGACGTCGTGTTCGGCGAAAAAAGATTTGAACTGCCGATTCCGACAACCAAACCCAGGATCATAACGACACCGATGAGCAAAAGTACGAAATTTCGGGTCTTTTCTAAGCGACTGAAAAACTTTAACATCCTGATTTACCCTTAAACCTAAAAGATTGGAACCAATTCGTCAGTAGAGACAAACCGCGATTTTAGCAGATACGGCCGCAAAGTCCAATGGGAACTGGGGCGCAACGTATCCCGCGCGGATCTTTGGACTTTGGAGATTCGACTAATGTATCTTATTCCACTATGAGTCCTGTCGAGTTTCCTTTGTGGGTTTGGATTTCGTTCTTCGCGGTCGTGTTGGTCGCGCTCTTCATCGATATCGGGATCGTTAACCGCAATTCCCATGTCCCGTCCAAAAAGGAGACTTTGTCGTGGAGTGTCGTCTGGGTATCGCTTGCTCTGCTTTTCAACGTCTTCATCTATTGGTTCGTCAACGCCAATTTCGGTTCCGAGGCGGCATTTTTCAAGGCGAAGGAGTTTCTGACCGGTTATCTGATCGAACTTTCTCTATCGGTCGACAACCTGTTCGTTTTCCTCCTGATCTTCAATTACTTTCAGGTACCGAAAAAGTTTCAGCATCGCGTTCTTTTCTGGGGCATCTTTATGGCGTTGGTCCTGAGGATGGTAATGATCTTTGCCGGCGCGGAACTGGTCGAGAAGTTCCATTGGATCCTCTATCTGTTCGGAGCATTTCTGGTCTATACGGGGATCAATATGCTTCGCGAGGGCGAGGAGTTCCACCCGGACGAGAACTTCGTCGTCAGACTCACGACGCGCTTCGTTCGGATCTCAAAACAATACGACGGTGACAACTTTCTCGTTCGTGACGAATCCGGCCGACGTATCGGAACGCTCCTGCTCCTGGTGCTGATCGTCATCAACGTCGTCGACCTGGTTTTCGCGGTCGATTCGATTCCCGCGATCTTCGGAATTACGACCGACCGGTTTATCGTTTACACCTCAAACATCTTCGCGATCCTCGGGCTCCGAACGTTTTTCTTCCTTTTGCTCGGAATGGCGGAGAAGTTTCACTATTTGAAGTTCGGACTGGCTTTCGTACTGAGCTTCATCGGAGTGAAAATGCTCTTGCCACTTTTCGCCGAAGGGCTGATAATGATACTCGGACAGAGCACTTCGACGTTTGCCGATTTCGTGCGCCGATATCAACTTCACGAGTTCGAGCAAACGGTCATCAACATTTCGTTGGGCGTCGTGATCTTGGCGATTGCTATGTCAATCGTTTTGTCCCTGATTTTCCCGAAAGATGAGGATGAAGCCTCGGAGACCACCTAGTGCCGAACGATCCGAATGAACCACAATATCGCAAGTTCTACGTCGAGTGGTGGAAGATTCGGCAAAGCACGATCATCGCTATCGTCGCGATATTCTTGGTTCTCGGATTGATTGGCTACGGCGGTTGGCGGTTTTTGAAGAGCGATTTCGTCAACAAGCCAGACGCTCCTCAAGCGCCAAAGGATGCAGCCATCGTCATATCATTCGAAGGCGACGTCCGCATAATCCGTGCCGCGACACGCGAGACTATTCTCGTCACGCGCCAGACTTTCGTTTCCGCCGGTGATACGATCCAGACTCAGGCCGACGGCCGCGCGAAGATCCAAATGATCGACGGCTCCGTTCTTTCGATCCGGGCGAACTCGACGGTTGTGATCCGCGACAGCAACTCGCTATTCGGCGGACCGAATGTACGCGTCACGCTCGATGACGGGCAGATCAACGTTCGCACCGACGAACAGCCGGCAAACACCGAAAACGTGGTCGAGGTGCGCGAGTCGGAAAACAAGATCGGCGCCGATACGGATGCCAGTTTTGATATCAACAAAGACAATAATTCCGGCGAGATCCGAATCAGCCGCGGCAGTATTGAAACGACGGTCGGCGGCGAGAAAACGGTCGTTAGGGAAAACGAATTCGCGGCCCTGAACGAAGGTAAGATCGCGACCAAGGAAAAGCTTCTCGGACCGCCGATACATAACTCGCCATCTTCGGACGAACAACTTGTCGGTTCGCTCAGCGGGATCGCCGACGTGATGATGAGATGGCAGAGTCCGGACGTCAATCTCGCGCTTTCTTATTCGATCCAGATCTCGAAACTGCCGCAATTTGCATCACCGGACGCGATCATCGTAGATAAGCAGGGGTTGACCAGTCCGAGCCTCGCGGTAGGCGGATTGCTGCCCGGAACGTACTACTGGCGCGTTAAAGCGAGTTCAAGTTCGGGACAGTCGAGCAACTGGAGCGCATATTGGAAGTTCACGGTGATCAAACGTGAGAACAGCAAGGCGATCGGTGTCCGTGACTGGAATGTTGAATCGCTCGGCGGAACGATCTATCGCGTCAGCGGAAAGACGCAACCCGGAGCAACGGTGCGTTCGCAGGGCAAGTCGGTGTTCGCTCTTGGCGACGGTGCGTTCTTGCTGCAGATCTCGGCGCCCGGCGCGCAGGTGACCGTTGAGGTCAGCGACGACCGCGGCAACCGGAGCAGCTTTGTGATCGGGCTTCCAAGCGGCAAGTTGATCAAACAGTTCTAGTTAGCGGCGCTCGCGACTTCCGGTCCGGGCGCGCGTTTTGCGTTGATTTTCTTAATCAAAATTTCCTGTCGGCGGAACGGTTTGTTTCGGCATCAAAAGGAAGCCGGACGAACCTAGTTTCGTTTCGTTACCGTTATGAAAAAAGTCGTTTTCGGGTTGGTTTTGTGTTTTGTCGCTTTTGGTCTTCAGGTATCGGCTCAGAAGAACCGGTTGATAAGCGACATTCAGGGTGACAAGAATTTCTCGGCCTACGTCGGCGAGGTTGTCCGCGTCAATGGGATCGTTACGGCGCGCACCAAGAGCGGCTTCTTTCTCCAGACTCCCGACTCCAAAGTGGACGGAAACCCGAACACGTCCGAAGGTATATTCGTTTTCACCAAGACCGAACCCGAAGGCGAGGCGACCGTCGGTAACCTCGTTTCGATCACGGGAAAGGTCGACGAATGGGCGCCGTCGGCTGATCCGAACAGCCTTAAGATCACACAGGTCTCGATGATGAAGGGGCGCGATTTCGTTGCCGTTGAATCGAAAGGCAATCCGCTTCCGAAAGCGATCACGCTGACCAAGGACGATTTCAAGCCGAATTCAATTGACCAGCTCGAAAAATTTGAAGGGATGCGCGTCACGGTTCCCGAGTTGATGGTCGTCGCTCCGACCAACGGAAGGGTCGACGAAATGAGCGGAACGTCGGTTTCCGACGGTGTGTTCTACGCCGTGGCCAACGGGCTTGAGTATCGCCGTCCTTATCGTGAAATCGGATACAGCATCTATGACTTCTTGATGTTGTCCGACAAAGAAAAGGACAAAATGCGCAAGGATTTCCCGAAAATGACGCTTTTCGATCACAATCCTGATCGTTTGCGAATAGAGAGTTCGGGTCAACTCGGAGCGCAACCTATCGACGTCACGACGTTCGCGAACATCAAGAACCTGACCGGGGTCGTCAACTACGCCTACCGTGCCTACTCGATTTTGGTCGACCCGGACAACAAGCCAGAGATCTCGGGACTGACGCGCGCGAAGGCGTTTCCGACGCCGACCGACAAACAGTTTTCGATCGCGGCGATGAACATCGAGCGTTTTTTTGACGACACGGACGATCCTGAGACAAAGGAACCTATCATCAACACCGAAGGCTTCGCCCGTCGCATCAAGAAGATCTCCATCGCAATCAGGCTTTACCTGAACAATCCGGACGTCGTCGCGGTCGTCGAAGCCGAGAGCCTTCCGGTCCTCAAGAAACTGGCCGAGGCGGTCAACAAAGACAGCGAAGCGGCCGGCAAACCGAATCCGCAGTACGAGGCGTATCTTGTCGAAGGTAATGATATCGGCGGAATCGATTCCGGTTTTTTGGTGAAGCGTTCGCGTGTCGATGTGCTTGAAACGAAACAGTTCGGCAAGGAAGACAAGTTCAAGAATCCAGTTTCGAAGGAAGATGTTTTTCTGAACGACCGTCCGCCGTTTTTGCTGCGCGCCGCGATCAAGACCGCATCGGCGCCGTACGAGTTTACGGTGATCGTCAACCACCTCAAGTCGTTCCGCGGCTATACCGACGAAAAAGATGCGCCGTTCGTTCAGATGAAGAAGAAGCTCCAGGCCGAGTTTCTCGCGCGGTACGTCGGCGAACGACAGAAGGCGAATTCGGCTGAACGCATCGCGCTGGTCGGAGATTTCAACTTCTATCAGTTCAATGACGGAATAATGGATGTCATCGGAACGATCAAGGGGTCGCCGGCTTCAAAGGAAGAAATGATAAATCCGGCCGATGACGTCATCGATCCTGACCTTGTCAACCTCGTCGACCTGATCAACAAAGAGGTCAGATACTCGTATGTGTTCGACGGAAACGCGCAGGTCATCGATCATTTCATCGTCAACGAGGCCTTTCGCAAAAGCGTCGCCGGTTTCGGCTTCGCGCATTTCAACGCCGATTATCCGGAGATCTACCGAAACGACCCGAACCGCGTCGAACGATTCTCGGATCACGACACCGCCGTCGCTTTCTTTAATCTGGAAACCAAGTGAGTCGGCACGGCACCGCCGACGCGTCAGTCAGTACCAACTGCGGTAGCGGTTGGCTTGCGATGAATTTTCGAGCCACAAACCCAGCAATCGCCGTTTAGCCATCCGATTACGCGGATTGCACTGAAAGCCATCGTTTCACGACGGATTTTTGACACATCCTCCAACATTCAGCGGCAAAACGAAGTTCCCAAACTCACTACCTCGCCTTATACGCTTGAACCGCCTCAGCGGCTCCGGCGTGCATAATTTCGGGTTTGTGGTACTTCCAGTATTTTTCAAATTCCTCGTCGGTCATCGACGGGTTTTCGTCACGGGCTTTCGATTTGAGGTAATTCTCGGTCCACTCGCGGATCTCCGTACTGTGATTCATCGCCGTTCGGGCGCCGTGCATCAAATTGTCGCGTTCCATATCTTGCGTTCCTTCCTCTAAGTTCGTTCAACTGAAAACTCTGTCGCCGCCTTTTGCGTAGAAGTCTTTTCGAATGTCATCATAGACACAACTTATGTCAGGCGTTCTTCATCTGACTTCCAGCATTTGGGGGCTTTCACGTGAAAAAATCAATCGTTTCGCTATTTCTGATCCTTTCCGTCGCGGCGTCTTTCAGTTTTGCACAACGAAAGAAACCGGCGCAAGTAAAGCCGAAACCGGCGACCACGGCGCAGCAAACCAAGCCGGTGCAGACGGCGGCAATCGAAATTCCGTTCGTCAACAGAACTTTGCCGAACGGTCTGGAGGTCATCGTTTTGCCCGACAACAGCGTTCCGCTGGTGACGGTCGAGATCGCCGTCCGTAATGGTTCGTTCACCGAAACGCCCGATCTCAACGGGTTGTCGCACCTTTACGAGCATATGTTCTTCAAGCCGAATTCGGCGATCCTGATCTTGAATTGCGAACGCGCGCGCTCGGAACGCAACAACGACTATTACTTCCGCGCCGGATGCGAACAAACGCTGAAGATCAAACCGCGTGTCGGCGATACAAGCTATCTTTACGAGATCGACGACATCGGAATTACCTCGAATGCGTCCACGCGGGAAGAGGTGGTGAATTACTTCCTCAACACGACGAGTCCGCATTTGGCGATCGGAATGCAGTATATGAGCCACGCGATCCGGTTCCCGACCTTCGACGAGCAAGATCTCGACGATGAGATCCGGGTCGTCGTCGGCGAGATCGACCGAAACGAGTCGAATCCGTTCTTCTATCTTGACCGGGCGATCAACGACAAGCTCTATTTCAAGTATCCGAGCCGAAAGAATCCGCTTGGTACGCGCGCTTCGGTGCTGGCCGCGACGACCGAGAAGATGCGTCTGATCCAAAACCGCTACTACGTGCCGAACAATTCGGCGTTGGTCGTCACCGGTGACGTGGATGCGGAAGCGGTCTTCGCGCTCGCCGAAAAATACTTCGGCGGATGGGAACGCCGCGAAGTCGACCCGTTCAAGGAGTTTCCGATGGTTGAACACCCGCCGCTCCCGAAGAGCGAGGGGACGATCGTCGAAAAAAACGTCGAAAGCAACGGCCAGGAGAATGTCTTTATCCAGATCGGCTGGCACGGACCGTCGATCGGCAAGGACGACGCGGCAACGTATTCCGCGGACGTTTTTTCCTATATTCTGGCGCAGCCCGATTCACGTTTTCAGCGTGCTCTGGCCGATTCCGGATTGGCGGCGAGCGCAAGCATCAACTATTACACGCAGCGCAACGTCGGGCCGATCCAGGTTGTTCTCGTGACTTCTCCGGACCGCGCGAAGGCTGCCGTTCGGGCGCTGTACACCGAGATCGCGCAATTTGACAAGCCAACTTATTTCACCGATGAGGAACTCGAAAGTGCCAAGACGATCCTCGAATCCCGCGACTTGTTTGACCGCGAAAAGCTGAGCGAGTATGCGCATACGCTTGGCTTTTGGTGGTCGTCGACGGGAATCGAGTATTTTCGCGGATACCACAAGAAACTTCGCGCAGTGACGCGTCAGGAGATCAACCGTTACGTCAAAACATACATTCAAGGCAAGAACCACATCGGCGTCGCGTTGGTGTCGCCGCGGGCCCGCGCCGAAGCGAATCTGACCGAAGCGGACCTTATTGGAAAGTAGGGGAAAAGGGAAAAGGCAAAGGGAAAAGGGAAAAGGGAAAAGGCAAAGGGAAAAGGGAAAAGGCAAAGAAAAGGCAAAGGGAAAAGGCAAAGGGAAAAGGGAAAAGGGAAAAGGGAAAGGGAAAAGGGAAAAGGCAAAGGGAAAGGGGAAAAGGGAAAAAGGAAAGGCCTTTTCGTTGATTAGCGGTGATTGTTTTCCTCGATTAAATCGCGTGTGGGGAAGTTCTTTTCACGGAATCGATAAAAGTTATGAAATCATTCGAAATGAAATCGATCGGCAGACTCATTCTCTTGATCGTCCTTTCGATCACGGCGGCCGGTTCAACTGTTTTCGCGCAGGCTGCGGGCGGCGTTCCGCGAACCGTGGATCAGGCGTCACAGGTCACGGAATTTGAAGTCAACGGACTGAAAGTTCTGGTGAAGCGCCGTCCGAGCGCGCAGACGGTGACGGCGGGTCTGTTCATCCGCGGCGGCGTCCGAAACATCGACAGCAAGACCGCCGGCGTCGAAGGACTTATGATCAGCGCGGCGGTCGAAGCCGGAAAGAAGTTTCCGCGTGATGTTGTCCGGCGTGAACTGGCGCGCACCGGATCCAGCATTGGCGGGTCGCCGGCGAAGGACTTCAGCGTCATTTCGCTTGCCGCGACGCGCCAGAATTTCGACCGTATCTGGGAAATCTTCGCCGACGTTTCGATTAATCCGGTTTTCGCGGCGGCGGATGTCGAGCGAGTGCGCGAGCAGACGCTGACAGGACTGCGTGAAGCGGAAACCAATCCGGACAACTTCCTTGAGGTCCTCGAAGAAAGAGTCGTCTATGCCGGTCATCCGTACGCCAACGACCCTTCGGGCACGCTTGAGACTATCGCGGCTTTGACTGTTCAGAATCTTCGCGACCATCACAAAAAAGTGATGCAAACGTCGCAGTTGATGCTCGTTTTCGTCGGCGATCTCGACCCGGAAATGATCAAGCAACGGGTTGAGGCGACGTTTGGAAAGCTGCCCCGCGGAAATTATAAGGAAACGCTTTATCCGGCGCTCGACTTTTCAAAACCGTCGCTTGAGATCGTTCAGCGTGACCTTCCGACGAACTACGTCAGGGGCGTTTTTAACGCTCCGCCGCCGGGAAGTCCTGATTACTACGCGATGCGCGTCGCGATCAGTTTGCTCCAGTCGCGGATCTATCAGGAAGTTCGAGTCAAACGGCAGTTGTCATATGCGCCGAATGCCGAGATCGGAAATGCGAGCGTGAATACCGCCAACATATACGTCACGGCGGTCGACGCGAATCAGGCGGTGAGTGTGATGCTTCAGGAGATCAATAACCTGAAGACCCGGCTCGTCGCAAATCAGGAGATCTCGGGTGTTACGGGGTATTTCCTGACGACTTATTACATTGGCGAAGAAACGAACGCGGCGCAGGGCGGTTCGCTGGCGCGGTATGAATTGAACGGAGGCGGCTGGCGGCAAACGTATGAATTTCTCGACAAGATCCGCGAAGTCAAGGACACCGACATCCGCCGTGTCGCGCAAAAGTATATGAACAATTTCCGTTTCGTCGTCATCGGCAACCCGGCCGCGATCAACCGCAGCATCTTCCTGGGTCGATGAATCCAAGGAGTTGGAACGTTTTAAAAGGTTGAGGAAGAAGTTCGCCGACGAGATTCGAATCGCGTAGCGATGGCCTGAATTCAGCGGTGGGTTTCAACCCACGGGATTTCGTTGATTCGTGACTCGTCGCGTCAGCGACGGCTGATCCAATCGTCGCTGACGCGGCTGGTTGACGTTATTGGCCACGCGCGCCGTACGCGTGATGGACCGCGGGGGCGGTCCGGCCGTCGCCGTCGAAATCGGCCTGCACCGGAGCGTTGCCCGACGCTCCGAGCGCGGCGTAGGTATCTTTTCTTCAGAATCACTGTCATAATCGACCCGCAAAACGACGAAACCTGCAGCAAGAATCCGTTTCTTGCGCGTACGAATATCTACACGGCCGCCATTTGGCCTCTTGGTTTTACCAGAAAAAGGAGAAATATGAAGAAACTGACGATCTTGTTGATGTTGATCATTTTTGGAGCGCACGTGTCCATAGCTCAGAAGCCAAGTGATGACAGTGAGGAAGTAACAAAAAGCCGGCGTGAACGAATCAAGGAAACTTCGCTTGAGCGGCCGTCGAACCCGGCAACGAACTCCTTGACCGCCGCTGAGGTCGGCGAGCCGGATTCGTTCGGCAAGAATGCGAAATTTCTCGGAATTGCATCGTCCGGTTACGCGATTATCTACTCAAGTTGTGATCCGGCGATTCTCCTGACGGATCTCGGCGTGGTTTTAGGTCCGGATGATCGCTGTCTCGCGGTTCCGAATCCGAATGTCACCGCTACTGCCGTTTTCACCGATATGGCGCGGATAACGTTTCCCGCCCGCACGGCCTCGGACATTATCTATATGATCAACAATCACTCGATCAACTGGGATTCGACAAATGATACGGCCGCGAATCTCTTCGGTACGATGAGTTATGCGCCGCGGGTGACGATCGAGAGCGTCGCGTTGAACGACCCGGCGGCAGTTGATCCGAATACGGGTTTGCCGTTGAACGGAAGCTTCACGACAACCGGAAACGGGACGAAATTTTCTTCCGGACTGCTTGCACCGGGCGCTTTTAACTCTTATGTCGAGAGCTATTCGCGCGCCAATACGCTCGGCTTTTCGCGCGAGTATTTCCGCGCCCTCGGATTTCCTAATTCGGTGATCAACAGTCTCTATCGCAATCCGATGACGATTCGTCTCGGAATGCGGCTTTCGGTGCGCGGCGTGCCGTACGGCCAGTATGTTTATACGGCGAGGTTCTTGGGCAACTAAGTTCAACCCATTTTACGCAATTGGGAGTTTTGTCCGCGAATACGAAGTTGATCCGAAGCCAAACGAAAACTCGTTTCAACGATTCGGCCGGCCTGGTGGGACAAAAATCAAGAAACGGGTTTGAGCTACAGGGTTTTGGACCCGATTCTTATTGGCGCGGATTCGCGAAGATCTGCGGGCAAACCGCGCTGATGCGTAATCCGGGTTCAACGAATCAAACGAAAAGGCACGCTTTCACGTGCCTTTTCTTGTTCGATCCAGGAATCATCTCCCGCTGTTCATTATTTCTTCGATCGCGTCGGCGTCCTTCGGAACGCCGGCGGTCAGATTGAGATTGCCGTCTTCCGTCACCAGAACATCGTCTTCGATCCGGACGCCGATGCCGCGATACTTCGACGGCGCATCCTTGTCGTCGGCCGGAATGTACAATCCGGGTTCTACCGTGAGTACCATTCCCGGCGCGAACGGCCGCGAGTTCTTTGCTTTCTGTTCCATAAAATACCGTCCCGCATCGTGCACGTCGAGTCCGAGGTAATGCCCGACGCCGTGCATATAGTATTTCAGGAATTCCTTCTTCTTGATCAGATCCTTGGTCTTTCCTTTGAGCAGTCCGAGCTTCTTCATTCCTTCCGTCAGCAGCTCGATCGAAAGATCCTGCCGGCCCTTGACCGTGATTCCGGTCTTTGTCGCCGCGAGGCATTCCAACTGGACATCGAGCACGACGTCATAAACCTCTCGTTGAGCCTTGGTGAAGCGGCCGTTCACGGGAAACGTTCGGGTGATGTCCGACGCGTAACCCTCATAAGCGCAACCGGCATCGACCAAGAGCAGTTCGCCGTCCTTGAGCGGCGCATTGTTCTCGACATAATGCAGGATCGTCGCGTTCGCGCCGCCGCCGACGATCGAGTTGTAAGATGATCCCGTCGCGCCCGACATACGAAAGTGATATTCGATGATCGCTTCGATCTGCGCCTCGTTCATTCCGGGTTTGCAGGCCCGCATCGCGACAATATGCGCCTCGGCCGCGATGTCGGCGGCCTTCTGCATCAAGGCGACTTCCTCGGACGTCTTGTGCAGCCGCATTTCGCCGATGATCAGCGTCGGATCGACTATAGTGTGCGGCGGATATGCCGTCTTCAAACGTCTGAATCGCTGGCCCGAAAGGTATTGAAGGATCGTCTGGTCGAGTTTTCCGTCGAGTCCGAAGCGGTAATAGAGCTTCTCGTTTCCGTTGAGAAGTTTCGGCAGTTCGGATTCGAATTTCTCGATCGGAAAAGCCTTGTCGGCACCGTAATTCTTTTTCGCGCCTTCGACGCCTTGGCGTCTGCCGTACCAGGTCTCCATCAACGGATCGCGCGGCCGCACGAATAACGTGAACGGCGCCTTCTTGTTCGCCGGTGCGATGACCGCGATCGCGTCCGGCTCGGGAAAGCCGGTCAGATAGTTGAAATCCGGATCCTGATGAAACTTGAATTCGGTGTCGTAACTGCGTGTTTGCTCGTGCGCCGCGGGAATGATCGCGACCGCGTCCTTGCCGATCTGTTCGATAAAATCCTTTAGTTGTTTACGCATTGAAATCTCCTTGATCTACCGATTCTAACGCAAAAAACTCCGAAAGTCGTATCACCGCGGCGCCCGCGTCGTCGGCGACCAAGTCCTGAACGCCGCGATCTTGGCGGTCTTCGCCTGAGAAAACTCGCGGGAGTCTTTTTAAATTCAAGCGAGGATCGCCAGATCTGCAAAGACGAAGTTCAATCGAATCCGATCCGGGTTTCCATCCGGCAAAAAAATTCCGCGCAAGAAGCAACCGAACTGAACGTTCAAACTACCTAGTAAATGTAATTCTCGCGGGAAGAAAATTTCAAACTTAGTATCGAGGTAAACTAATGAAAAAATTTATCTTTCCGGCTTTTTTGTGCCTCTTTCTGGCGCTCGCCGCGAACGCTCAAAAGATAACCGAAGGAACGCTCAACGCAATTGGGCCGGACAGCAAGCCGATCGGCGTCTGTCCTTTGAAGCATACGGACGTCAAGGCGGAAATAACCGGATTTCTCTCCCGTGTCCGCGTCACACAGGAATTCGAAAACAACTTCACCGACAAGATCGAAGCGGTTTATGTTTTTCCGCTCCCGAATGACGCCGCGGTCGATGAGATGACGATGCGCATCGGCGAACGCGTCGTGCGCGGCCGAATTATGCGGCGCGAACAGGCGCGCGAGGTTTACGAAGCCGCGAAATCGACCGGTCAGATCGCCAGCCTGCTCGATCAGGAACGGACCAATATCTTCACGCAGTCGGTTGCGAATATCCTGCCCGGAGAGAAGATCACGATCGAGATCAGCTATGTCGAAACGCTGAAATACGAAGCGGGCCAATACGAGTTCGTCTTTCCGATGACCGTCGGACCGCGATATACGCCGGCGTCGGTCCCGAACGCTGAAGCTGCCAGGATCACGCCGCAATACGCGGAGGTTCGCGCGGGCCACGATATTTCGGTCGAGGTCAACATCGATGCCGGCGTGCCGATCGAAAGCGTCGAATCGCGAACGCATCAGATCGAAGCCGCGATGGTCACGGCAAGCAGTTACAACGTGAAGATCAAGGATTCGGATGTGATCCCGAACAAGGATTTCGTCTTGCGGTACGACGTTTCCGGGAAGCGCATCGAGGACGCGATACTCACGCACCGCGGTCCGAAAGGCGGATATTTCACGTTGATCCTGCAGCCGCCCGACAATCCGCGGATCGAGGACGTGACGCCGAAAGAGATCGTGTTCGTGCTCGACACTTCCGGCTCGATGGGAGGTTTTCCGATCGAAAAGGCAAAAGAATCGATGATGCTCGCGCTCGACGGATTGAATCCGCGCGACACGTTCAATCTCATTACTTTCGCCGGCGACACCGCCATTCTGTTTCCGGAACCGGTTCCGGCAACGCCGGAAAATATGTCGAAAGCACAGGCGTTTCTCGCGTCCCGCGAAGGCGCCGGGGGAACGGAGATGATGAAGGCGATACGCGCCGCGCTCGACCCGAGCGACGAGCAGGATCATCTGCGCATCGTTTGCTTTATGACCGACGGCTACGTCGGCAACGAGGGCGAGATCATCGCCGAGGTCCAAAAGCACAAAAACGCGCGCGTTTTCAGTTTCGGCATCGGCAGTTCGGTCAATCGCGAATTGCTCGACAAAATGGCCGAAGAGGGACGCGGCGAGGTCGAGTACGTCCTTCCCAACAGCGACGGTTCGGCGGCCGCGAAGCGTTTTCACGAGCGTGTTCGAAGTCCCTTGTTAACCGATATCTCGCTTGAGTTCAGCGGACTTGAGGTTGCTGATGTTTATCCGGCGCGGATCAACGATCTCTTCAGCGCGAAACCGATCGTCGTCAAGGGCCGCTTCAAGAATCCGGCGAGCGGCGTGGTCAAGATCCGCGGGAGATTTATGGGACAGGAAACGGTTCGCGAGATCCCGGTGACATTTCCCGAGAACGAACCGCGTCACGACGTTCTCGCGACGCTTTGGGCTCGGACGCGCATCGACGAACTGACCCGACAGGATTACACGAACTCAAAACCTGAGATCACGAAGGCGATCACCGACCTAGCGCTCGATTACGGACTGATGACGAAGTTCACATCATTCGTCGCCGTCGAGGAACGGATCGTGACCGACGGAAATCAGGCGCCGCGGCGCATCGAGGTCCCGGTCGAACTGCCCGAAGGAGTGGACCGGAAGGCGATTCAGGAGCTGCCGGTCAACGGTCGGAGCTATTCGCAATTGCAGACGATGTCTTACTCGACCGCGACCGTCGACGTCAGTTCAGATTCGGCGGTTTTGATCGATATGAGCGAAACGGGGCTGAAAACCGTGATCCGGCCGGACGAACTCAACGGTTCCGGAGGCGGCCGCGGACGCGGGATGCAGATCGACGGCTCCAGCGGAAGCGAGAACGTCTTTGTGATTGACGGAGAAGAAGTCACGAACTTCCGAACCGAAAACAACAGAACGGCAACGAAAGGCAAGGCCACCAAACTGCCGAAGGCGGCGCTCGCCAAGTCGGTCGTTTGGGACGGCACCGATGCGTTGGTCACGGTCGAAGTCACGATCGATGCAACCGGCGCAGTCACGTCGGCGACGGCGACGAGCGGAAATTCGGTGCTTCGTCCGGCCGCCGAAACCGCAGCCCGAAAAACCAAGTTCAAGATCAAGCAGGGAAGCGAGCCCGTCGAGGTTGCCGGCAAAGTGAATTACCGGTTTACGCCCGCCGACCGCAAAGGCGTCCCCGAACTTGGCGGGTTCGCCGTCAAACCGACGCCGGCGCAAATCCACGCGCGGAAGATCGCCGCGAAGTATTCCGGTCCGGTTGCGGCGATCATCGAACGATTGAAGTCGAAATCTCCGGCGTCACCCGACGAGTCAAGATTCGTTGTCGACGGCAAGGCGGAAATCGTCGTCCGACTCACGGACCTGAAGCCCGAAACGATCAGCGCCTTGAAAGCGGCGGGATTCGAAGTACTCACCGAGGTGTCCTCGATCAGCGCGGTCGTCGGCCGCATCGGGGTCGAAAAGATCGCGGCGATCGCCGAACTTGACGCGGTGACGTACATTTCGCCGCAGTATCGCTGACGGTCATCGGATGCAAGAAACGACGCGAGGTCTGTTTCGACAGGCCTCGCGTCGTTCCGTTTGACTTCTAATCCAAATGGCGAAATCATCGAATTGGGCCAATAACCCGGAGGGTTTTGTCTTATGAAGAAACTTCTGATAATTCTCGTGATCCTGACCGTTTCGACGCTCGGTTACGGTCAAACGAAGTACCGGAACTACAACAATGCGCGGTTCGGTTATACGATCTCGTATCCGTCGGATCTGCTCACGCCTCAAGGCGAGGCGGAAAACGGCGACGGTCAGATCTTTCTTGGCACCGGCGCCGAGATGCGCGTTTACGGGAGCAATTTACTGCTCAACGAAACGCTTTCGAATGAGTACAACGCGATTCTCAGAGAAAAGGGAGCGAGCGTTTCGTATAAAGTCCTGAAAGGTTCGTTCTTTGTGATCTCGGGCAAGGAGAACGGTCGAATCTATTACCAGAAGACGATGGAGAATTCCGAAGGAGCGTTTATCACGTTTATGATCGAGTACGACGAATCGAAGCGAAAGACCTATAACGCGGTCGTGACCAGGATCGTCCGATCATTCAAATAATGGACCTGCGCGTTACCGAGATGTTTCTGTCGATCCAGGGCGAATCATCGCACGCCGGACGGTCGTGTTCTTTCGTGCGTTTGACCGGTTGCCCGATGCGCTGCGTCTGGTGCGACAGCGAATACACGTTTACCGGAGGCGAACGCTTGTCGTTTGCCACGATCTTCGAAAGACTCGAGGAATTCGGTTGCAAACTCGTCGAGGTCACCGGCGGCGAACCTCTCGCGCAGAAGAACGTTTTCCCCTTTATAAGCGAACTCTGCGATCGCGGTTACGAGGTCCTGATCGAAACCGGCGGATTTGTTTCTACACAGAAAGTCGATCCGCGAGCAAAAATCATTCTCGACGTGAAATGTCCGGCATCAGGCGAGTCCGAACGCAATCATTGGCCGAATCTCGAACGGCTCGATCCGTCAAAAGATGAGGTGAAATTTGTCGTCGCGAACCTGAGCGATCTCGAATTCGCGTTTGAAGTTGTCCAGAAGTACCATCTTGAGAGCCGCGCCAAGGAGATTCTGATCTCGCCGGTGTTCGGCGTTGAGGATTTGAAGGCGATCGCCGAAACGATCGCCCGAAGCCGCGTTGGAGTTCGGTTGAATCTTCAGCTGCACAAGTATATTTGGGGCGCCGATGTTCACGGAGTCTGAACGTCGAGTTCCCGTTTCTTTTCGGAATAGCTGAAAGTTGATGGATGATAGTTGATAATCGACTTCGAACTATCCACTATGAACCATCAACTATCAGCTATTCCGAAGAAAGGGCACAGAAGAGATGAAAAAGACGTCCCCGAAAACTCCTCCGCTCGCGATAGTTCTGGTTTCCGGCGGAATGGACTCTTGCGTTACGGCCGCGATCGCCTGGTTGGAACATAGTGAGATCGCGTTTCTTCACGTAAGTTACGGCCAACGCACCGAAAATCGCGAGCGGAAAGCCTTCAACGACATCGCCAATTTTTACGGTGTCGAACAACGGCTCGAGGTTTCGATCGAGTATCTCGCGCAAATCGGCGGATCGTCATTAACGGATCGTTCGATCGAGGTTGCCGAAGCGGATCTTGGCAGCAAAGAGATCCCGATGAGTTACGTTCCTTTTCGGAACGCGAATATCCTTGCGATCGCGACGAGTTGGGCGGAAGTGATCGGAGCCGGCGCGATCTATATCGGCGCGGTCGCCGAAGATTCAAGCGGTTATCCGGATTGCCGCCGCGAGTTTTTCGACGCGTTTGAAAAGACCATCGAAACCGGAACGAAGCCGGGAACAACGATTGCGATCCGAACGCCGATCATCGATCTTTCAAAAGGGGAGATCGTCAAGAAGGGAATCGAACTCGGCGCACCGCTTGAGCTTTCGTGGTCGTGTTATCGAAACGAAGACAAGGCTTGCGGTACCTGCGACTCGTGCGCGTTGCGTCTGCGCGGTTTCGCGCAAGCCGGCGTCACGGACCCGATCGAGTATTCGGATAGTTGATCTTAATTATTCGAGCTGTGAGCTTTCAGCTTCGAGCTGTGAGTTTGACCTCGCTTTTTGAGCCTCAAGCTCCGCAATCCGCGCTTTTAGCCTTTCTATTTCGGCATCGATCTGTCCGATATCGGTCTGGTTGCTCAACTTGTGAAAAACCGGCGTGATGATCGTCAATGCGCCGATGACGATCGCAAGCGCCCCGAGCGTCCGCGCGATCCAGTTGTCGCTCGGGTCATACTCGGCCCAAATGATGATCAGGAGCATCGACAAGACGATCCAGATCGCGCCGTGGACGGCATAGGTCGCCCAGATGAACCGGCGGTCGAGCCGCGCCAGCGACAGCAGCGACAGATGCGAACACGACGTGGCGATCAGAGTCGCCGACATCATCACTTTGGCGAACAACTTCCCTTCGGTTTCACCGGCCCAGATCATAATGATCCACATCACTGCGGAAACGACTGAAAACACGATTCCCGTGATCGGAATATATTTTCCGCGTCCGGTTTCGAGATACGCGCCGCAAGCGAGCCCCAAAATGCTCGTCACGGTGATCGCCGTCGTTGTCATCAGAACCCTTGATTCGAAGTCTCCGAAGTTGCCGAACAACATAACTCCGATCCCGATCACGGCGCTCAATGCGACGGACGCTATCAGAACATAAAGAAAGAGTCTTTTGATATTCATTTCGCCCCCTTTCGCGAGATACGTTTTTTAGGTGGGGCAGGTTTCAGATGGCGAGGCGTTGGCGGTTGATCTTCAATCCGTTGACATTTCCCAAAGCGCCGAAGCCGATCTTCTCAGTTTGAAAGAATTCAGCCGCGAGTGCCTGAACCTCCTCGCGGGTGACTGCTTCGATCTTTTGCAGCGTTTCTTCAATTGAGATCTGGCGGCCGTGGACCATTTCGAGCCGCGCGAGCGTCGCCGCGCGATTCGCTGAATCTTCGAGGCCGAGAAGTATCGAGGCGACCGTTTGGGCCTTCATCAGTTCGAGTTCGGCGGCTGTGATTCCGTCGCGGACAACCGATCTCAGTTCCGAAAGTGCGATGTCGAGAACCTTCTCCGTTTGGCGCGGCGAAACCCCTGCGAAGATCGTGAAAACTCCGCAGTCCTGATACATCGCCGCGCTCGCGCCGACCGAATACGCGAGTCCTTTTTCTTCGCGGATCTTTTGCCACAATCGCGATGAAGTTCCGCCGCCGAGAGCGTTCGCCAGAATGTCGGCCGCATAACGATGCTCGCTGCGCGCCGAAACGTAGGGCGTCGAAATGATCAGGTGCGCCTGTTCGAGTCCCTTTTCTTTTTTGATAACGATCGGGGCCGTCGGATTTGGTATTTCGGATTTGGGATTTCCGATTTCCCCCGTTTGTTGACCGAAGGACTTCCCGGCGAGGTCGCGGATCTGCCGGTGCTCGACGTTTCCCGCGGCTGCGATAACTAGGTTCTCCGGACCGAAATGTTCTTTGTGATAACGGCGCGTGACTTCGCTGTTGAATGACCGGACGGTTCGCGGCGTTCCGGCGATCGAGCGTCCAAGCGGGTGTTGGGGAAACAGTTTCTCGTTGAAGATCTCGTGCAGATACTCTTCGGGTGAGTCTTCGGTCATCTTGATCTCTTCGATGATGACGCGCTGCTCGCGTTTGAGTTCTCTTTCGTCAAACCTCGGATCGGTCAGAAGATCCGCAAGCAATTCGAACGCGGTCGGGAGTTCGCGGTCGACCACCTTCATCGCGAATCCCGTCTCTTCGTGCATCGTGAAAGCGTCGAAACTGCCTCCGAGCCGATCGCTTTCGACTGCAATTTCCAGGGCGCTGCGTTTATTGGTGCCCTTGAACACCGCATGTTCGATAAAATGCGATATTCCGCTCAGTTCGGCAGGTTCGTGCCGGGCGCCGATCTTGTAGAAAAATCCGACCGTGACGGAGCGCACGTCCGGCATTCGATCGGTAAGAATCGTCAATCCGTTCGGAAACGTCGTTTTCTGAATGCTTTCCTTCATTTCAGGCGAACAATCAATCTACCACGGCGGCTAGGCACACAGAAAGCGAACTCCGTGGCGTCATACGGGTGAGTGGGACCCGATGTTGTGGGTCCGATCAATTCTCAGCGGGTTCTTTGCCGTTTCTAAGCGTCGCCCGATTTATCGTCTTTGGCCGGTTTCGACTGGGAATCGGTCTGCTTTACGATCTTTTCATCGTTGTTGATACCGAGTTGTTCCATCACCTCGGGAATGCTGAGGCCCATCGCCTGCAATTGCTGAAGCAGGCCGAAAATCACAGACGGTGCCGTTTGCGCGAAACGATTGATACCGCTGTTTTCGCCATTGCCTTGGTCAATCATCACGATCTTGTCGATCTTGCCGAGCGGTTCGGCGACTGCCTGGAATACCGGAGCGCTGGCTTCGATAATTGCCGGCAGGCGCTCAAGAATTGTCTGAAGCCTTGCAGCATCATTGAATTCTCGCCACGCGGCGGCCTTCTCCTTGATCGCGACAGCCTCTGCCAAGCCCTGCGCCTCGATCGACTTTGCTTCGGCAAGACCCTGAGCCTGCAGTTTTTCGGCCTCGGCCAGGCCCAACGCGCGAATCTTCTCAGCCTCCGCTCGGCCTTCGGCCTCGATCGCCGCGGCGCGCCCGGCGCCTTCCTTCTGAAGTTTCTGAGCTTCGGCTTCGGCCTGGGCGATCTGCGCCTGTTTCTTGCCTTCTGCCTCAAGAATCGCGGATTCCTGCAAACCCTGGGCTCGAAGAACCGAAGCGCGACGGTCGGCTTCGGCTTGTTTAACAACGGTCGCTTCGAGTTCTTTCTCTTTGCGCAGGACCTCTTGCTCCTGAACCGCGATCTGCTCCTGAGTCCGGATTCGGTCGATACGAACTTCTTCGGCGACGACTTCTTGCTGGGCCTTGGCGTCGGCGAGCGGTCCCGCCTGATTTGCCTTCGCGCGCTCTTTCTGGATCTCGGCCTGCACCTGGGCCTTCTGGATCTCCGTCTCGCGATTTGACTGGGCGATCTGCGCTTCGGTTTCGAGTCTTACCTTTTCGCCTTCTTGCAGCGCGAGCGAAGCTTTGATCTTCGAATCGCGGTTGGCCTCGGCCTGGCCGATCTCGGCGTCGCGTTTGACCTCGGCCGTGCGGCGTTTGCCGAGCGCGTCGAGATAACCCTCTTCGTCGGAGATCTCCTGAATAGTCAGCGCGTCGAGCCCGATGCCCATTTTTTCGAGATCGACCGCGGCCTCGCTGGTCAGCTTTTGCGCGAACGACTGCCGGTCGTTATTGATCTCTTCGACGGTCAGTGTTCCAAGGATCGCACGCAGGTGGCCTTCAAGCGTTTGAAAAACCAGTTTGTGGAATTCCTCTTGCGGCATTCCGAGAAATCGCTCGGCGGCGGCCCGGAGCGACGTGTCGTCGCCCTTGATCTTGACGTTGGCAACGGCCTTGACCGACACCGGCACACCCTGTCCGGTGTACGCGCGCGTTGTCGTCAGCGGAACCGTGATCACGTTGAGATCAAGAAATTCGACCTTTTCGAGGAACGGGACAACGAGCGTGGCGCCGCCGCGAACCTGCCGGTAACCAACCGTCGTACCGTCGCTCAGACGCCGCGTTCGTCCGGAAATGACGGCCGCCTGATTCGGCGAGACCTTGATGTAGTTCTTGCTGAGCAGCATCAGAACGATGAGCAGCGCGATGAAGATGCCGGCGACGACGATGACGATCAAAACAATCGGTGATTCAAGCATTGGTTTACCTCTTTGGTCCTAATTTGTAAATGCCGGCGTTAATCGGCCGGCTGATTGTCCGCGAAGAGCGAGGCGTTCCGATCACGTTCGGGAGTGACGATAACGGCGTCGCCGGAGATCGAGTCGATGCGGACTATCGTTCCCGCACTGATCGCTGAGCCGTCGGCGGACCGGGCGAGTTTTTCGACGCGTTCCTCGCCGACCCGGCAAGCGATCTGGCCGATGTGGCCTTCTTCGACGCCGACCACGACCTGCGCGGTTCTTCCGATCAGGTCTTCCTCGGTGACGGAACTCGTTGACTGCTGACGGTAAAGGAGCCGCCCAAGATAAAAGACAAGTCCGCCGAAAACGACTCCGCCGATGAGAGCGAAGAACGTCGCGCCGACGGCGGCGAAACCCAGCGAAACGCCGATCGCGCCGAAGCCGCCGAATGCGGTCAGAAAGATGCTGATCACGCGGCTGTCGAGCAATCCGAAGTCGTGCGCGCCGTCGAGATTGGTGTCGAAATCAAAGCCGATCGCGTCGAAGAGATCACCGATGACGAGCGACAGCAGAAGAAACAAGAATCCCAAACCGCCGATTGCAAGAAATATCGTGATCAAACCCATTTGTTTTCCTCCGTTCGGCTATCTTATAACGATTCCCGGATTTTGCCATCCCGCCTGAAGGCGGAACGCCAAACCTATTGTCCGATCGCGTTGAAGAACAGCGGGAACGTCGCCAGCGATTGTCCGCGATACTGCGGGCGGAAGCCGAAGAGGACGATCTTGCCTTTGCCGATGTTGATCGAAACGAGCGCCGCTTTGCCGGCGATCTTTTCGGCGCCGAGCGCCCAACCGGAAAGCAGGATGTCCTCTTTCTTTTCCGGATAGCGGGCGATTATCTCGACGTTCGTGTCGTCCGATTCGCTTATCTCGAACGCCGGCGAATTCTCGAACCAGGCGATCGATTCGGCGGGCATTCCGTTCGCGATCGGATGGCGCCTGTCGATCTTCGTCCGGAGGATCGATCCCGGAATGAAGAAATCTTTTCGGGAAAGTCCTTCGGTTACGTCACGCACCGGAAGTCCGAACTGCTCGATCGCAAAATCCGATGCGCGGTTGAGAAAGACGAGCGTTCCTCCGGCTTCGACGAATTTGCGCAGATTCGCCACGCCTTCCTTGCCGATCCCGCCGGTCAGTTCGTCCGGCATTGCGCCTTTGGCGTAGCCGTTCAGGATCTGGTTCGGGTTTTGATCGGGGAAGACTATCGATTTCACGCGTTTGAAATTGCCGGCGCGGATCTTTGCGTCGTTCGTCGACACGAACTCCGAACACATCGGATGATAGGACAGATTGTTTTCAATCACCCAGCGCGTCCAACCTTCGTCCATTACGGGCTGACTCGATTTGTAGGTCTGGCGGTAGTCAACATAACTACAGCCGAATCCGTCGCCGTTACCGGTGCCGAAGCCGTTCCTAAGCTCCGGGAATTTGATCGGACGGTTCACACGGATCAGCTTCGAATCGGTCAAAAGCGCCAAGTTGTGCGCAGTTACATCGTATGGTGGAATTGGGGCGCCATTTGCATCCAACAGATCCGGGTACTTTTGCGGTTCGATCATCGCCGTAACGAAGGCCGAGTACGGCTGATTCATAAGTATGACCCGAGTGCCGCTGAGGTAGGTCTTTCCGTCAAGCGTGAATTCTCCGACGGATGTCACCTCAACTTCGGCGCGTTCAAGCGCGCTTTCGAGAAAACCCTCAAATCGACTTGCCTTATGATCGAAGACATATGCAAAAACCTCGCCATCCTTGCGTGGCCTGACCGCTCCCTTTCCGATGGAGTAGAATCTTGTCAGCCATTTCGCGCGATTGTCCGACGCGTGGCGGAGCAGCGAATGCGCGCCCGTCGTCATATATTTCGTGATATCGGGAAGTCCCCATTTGCCGCCTTTCCAGACCGGGGAAAAGTTCGCCGATTCCTTTTTCGCATCGAAGCCCTGATCGCCCCGCAGATCGTCGAACTTGACGTCGATCGGCGTCGCGATCCGCGCCGAGGCCGTCTCGGAGAGAATCCGCACACCGCCGTGATAGTGCGAATAGGCGCGCGCCGGCGTCCAGGCGTCGTATGTCGAATCGGTGGTGATGCCTTCAAAACCCTTTTTGCGGAGATCGTTGGCGATGAAATTGCCGAGTTCGGTGAAGCCTTCGATAATCTGCGGAGGAACGTTAGGTTCGACCGGTTTCAGATATGGCGGCAGAAACATCCGCGCGCCGCGCGAGCCTTGCTGATGAATGTCGTGGACGATCTGCGGATGCCAGACGTTGTGAAGTTTGTCGACCGTCAGCTGCGTTTCGACCTGCGTGAACGCATACCAATCGCGGTTGTTGTCGTGGCCGGTGTATTTGTGATAAAGCTCCGGCGGATCGGTCCCTTCGAACGCGGTTCCGAGCGTTTTGTCGTACCATTTCTTGACGATATCGACGCCGTCCGGATTCAAACTCGGGACGAGCAGAATCACGGTGTTTTCGAGAATCTTCCGCGTTTCCGCATCTTCCGCGCGCGCCAGGCGTTCGGCGATTAGCATCGACGAAAGCGTCGATCCGACTTCCGTTGAATGGACCCCGCACGTGATCAGAACGATCGTCTTGCCTTGCTTGATCAGATCCGCGGCGGCCTTGTCATTCGATTTGAATGTCCGCGGATCCGCGAGTTTGGCATTGATTTCCTTTATCTTTTCAAGGTTCGCGAAGTTCTTCGGATCGGTGATCGTCGCATAAACGAACGGCGCGCCCATCGTCGTTTTTCCGATCTCCTCAAACCGCACGCGATCGCTCGCGGCGTCGAGCCGCTTGAAATACTCGATTATCCTGTCCCAAGAAGCGAGTTTGCGATCCTCGCCGGGCGTAAACCCGATGACGTCCTTCGGCGCCGGGACGGTTTGGGCGGCGACGGTGTAGGCGAGCACGAGGACGACCGCAAAGAGACGAAGCGAAACCACGAAACGACTGATCATTTGAACTCCTGTTGATTGATGTCAAACAGTTTACGGCAAATGACAAATGACGCAAAACCGAAATAATTGACGATGCACATAATCACGTGTATTATGTGCATCGTGGAGAAGTTATGACCTTGACGATAGAAAAGAAAAGAAAACACATCATTCTCGATCAATCGAAATTGACCTTGGCGAAAGAAATACTCGGGGCAAAAACCGAAACCGAAACCATCGAAGCAGCCCTTGAATCGATTATCTCCGAGGCCAAGAAAAACGAAATGGCATTCGAAGCGACCGAGCGATTTTTTAGAACCGGAATCTTGATAGATGACGTTTTCGGTAATTTGGAGGACGTATAGTGGCAAAGCCCTTTGTGTTCGACACTTCGGTTTACATTCGCGCGCTACGCCTCGGAGAAGAAGATCTCCTGACTCAGATGCGGTCTGACGGCTCACCGATTTATCTCAGCTCGGTCGTATTGGAAGAGCTTTTTGTTGGCGCATCGGATCGAAAAGCTTTGAATGCGCTGATTAAGTTGGAAAATCAATTCCAAAAGGTTGGAAGAATTCTCACGCCAAGCCAATCGGATTGGTCGGCGACCGGCCGGATTCTGAATCGGGCCGGCGTCAAATACGGGTTTGAAAAAGTTGGAAAACTCCGTCTGACTAATGACACGCTCCTCGCAACGAGCGTCGCCCGAGTTGGATTCAAGCTTTTTACAATCAACGCGAAAGACTTCGCAATGGTCAGTGACTTTCGGAAGTTTGACTGGGAAGTTATTGCTTGATCGGCGACACGCCGCCTGAACTTCAAACTTCAAACGGGAAATCAGCGCCGTTCGATGCGCATTTTCATCCCGAATTTCGGGCGCAGCGTCATCAGGGGATTGAGCGCGATCTTCTGCGCCGGATCCAGACGAAGCCGCCATTTGCGGGCGATCGAAGCAATCAGCAAAACGCCTTCGGTCCAGGCGAATTGCTCACCGATGCAACGGCGCGTACCGCCGCCAAACGGGAAGTAGATGAACTTGTTCGAGGCTTCCTTGATCGATAGCTTTTCCCAACGCTCGGGTCGAAAACTCTCCGGATCATCCCAAAATCGCGGATCACGGTGGGCGACGTACATCGACAGCAAGATCAACGAATCCTTCGGAACGTGAAATCCGCCGAATTCGTGGTCTTCCGTCGCGAGCCGTCCGAGCGCCCAGGCCGGAGGGTAAAGCCGCATCGCTTCGGCAAGCACCGATTCGGTGTATTTCAGGTTCGGATAATCGTCAATCGACGGCGTTCGATCGCCAAGTACGCGGTCCAGTTCGTCGTGCAGCTTCGCTTCCGCGGCAGGGTTTTGCGACAGCAAATACCAGGTGAAGGTCAGTGCGTTCGCGGTCGTTTCGTGGCCCGCGAGGAAAAGCGTCAGCGCTTCGTCGCGAACCTGCTCGTCGGTCATCCGCCCGCCGTCGTCCTCGTCCTGCGCGAGCAGCAGCATCGACAGCAGATCGCCTTTGTCCGCACCCGACGTTCGCCGTTCATCGATGATCCCGTAAATGATCTTGTCGAGCGTGTCCTTTGCGTTTCGGAATCGGCGCGTCTGCGGGAGCGGGATCTTTTCGAGCAATTCCGAGAACGGTAAGAGCAAGTAATTGAACAGGTTGATGAGATCCGTCATCGCCCGTCCGATTTCGTCGGCATCGTCTTCGATATCAGCGTTGAAGAGTGTTTTGGCGACGATCTGAAGCGTCAGACGCATCATTTCATGATCGACATCGCGCGTTTCGCCATCGTTCCACGAACTCGCCATCTTCTCGCCGTATTCGATCATCGAACGTGCGTATTCAGCGATTCGCTGGCGATGAAAGGCCGGCTGGATCATTCGACGCTGACGAAGATGAAAGTCCTTCTCGGCTGTCAAAAGCCCCTCGCCGAGGAGACGCTTCGCACGTTGCAGCGCGCGGCCTTTGACGAACTTCGACGCGTGCACGACCAGGAGCTCGCGGACGAGGTCCGGATGATTCAGAAAGAACGCCCGTTGTCCGCCCATCCGAAACGTCGTCACATCGCCGAGGTTTGCAAGTTCGGTCAGGAACTCGGTCGGCCTTCGACGGAACTGCAGAAAGTGACCGCCGATCCAGCTGGCCGGCACGGTTGGCGCCATCGTCTTCCTTGCGGAGTTCATACGCTGATTCTAACATCGACCACGGATCGTGCGAATGGCTCCCGGATCAGAGCCGGGCGAAAAACCGGATCATTGGGATTCTGCGTGTTGACTCAGAGCCCTTCGTGGATGATTGCTTTAGAAATTTCCCAGCAAAACTGGTATGTTTGAAAATATGAGTGAAGCCAAGACGAAGAAGATCAAACCGGATATCCGTGCCATCACGCGGCTTGTGCCGCCAAGCGGCAACCTTGTTCAGGGCCAGTCGGAACTGCCGATCGATCCGCAACTCGCGCGCGAGGCGGCGGAGATCATCGCCGCCAGCCGCAATCATTACGGCGCCAGCGAAGGCGACGCCTCGCTTCGAAAGGCGGTCGCCGCGAAGATCGCGCAGTACAACGGAATCACGGTCGACGTCGATGCGAAGCCGTTGGAAGTTATGATCACCAACGGCGGCACCGGCGCGCTGATCGGCATCGCGATGAGTTATCTTCGCGGAAAGTCGGCGCTCGTTTTCGAACCCTATTATCCTTATCATCGCCGCATCCTCGAAGAATTTGGCGGCAAGACCGAAACGTTCGAGCTTGACCCCCAACTGCGATTCGAAAAAGGCGCGCTGTTCGCACGCTGCAAACAGCTCAAGGATCGAGCGGATTTTCCGCTGAAGGCGATCATCGTCTGCTCGCCGGCGAATCCGACGGGCAAAGTGATGTCGCAGATCGAACTCGAGTCGATCGCGTCGGTCGCGCAGGAACTCGATCTGCTCGTCATTTCGGACGAGGTTTACGAGCATTACGTCGCCGGCGAGAATCCGCATTTGCCGATCGCGACGCTGCCCGGAATGTGGGAACGAACGATCACCGTCAATTCGTTTTCAAAGTCCTGGAACATTTCGGGATGGCGTCTCGGCTATTGTTACGGCGCGGGCAGCTTGATCCAGCCGGTCAACAATGCCGCGAACGTCGTTTACGTTTGTCCGGCAACGCCGTTGCAGGCCGCGCTCGCGAAAGTTCTGATGGCGGACGCGGATTATTACGGCAAACTCCGCGACAAATTCGAGGAGAAGCGCAAATTCGTTTCGGGCGCGCTGACCGACCTTGGCTTCAATATCTACGACTCCGGCTCTTCCTTCTATCTCTGGGCACGGATTCCGGAACAGTTCTCCGACGCGTTGAAGTTCAACGAAATGCTGATGGAAAAGGCGGGCGTCGGAATGGTTCCGGGAAGCGCGTTCGCCGATTCGGATACTTGGGATTCTTTCGCGCGCATCTGCATCGCCCGCGAGGATTCGATCCTCGAAGGCGCGATGGAAAAACTGCGGACCGTTTTGGGGTCATAAATTAACGCCAACTTTCTCGCGTCTGACGACGTATCTCGAGTAGGATGATCGGCTTGGTTTTCAGAGTCTTTGGTTATTTCCTCGGCTTCTCGGCTTTAGGGCTCGGCGGGCTCTATGGCTATGTGTCGTTTCAAGCCGGCGTTCCGGCGAGCGGCAAGGAATTCTTCAGAACTCAACCGAACCGTCCATTGGTCATCGCGCATCGCGGCGGAGGCGGCCAGTTTCCCGAAAACACGCTTTACGCATTTGAGGAATCGGCAAAACTCGGTGTTGATATCCTCGAACTCGACGTTCACGAAACGGCCGATGGCGAGCTCGTCGTCCTCCACGACCGCAAAGTGAATCGAACCACCGACGGCGACGGCGAGATCCGCGCGATGACTCTCGAACAATCGCAAAAACTGGACGCCGCATTCGATTTCTCGACTGATGGCGGTACGACCTTTCCGATGCGCGGCAAAGGTGTCAGAATTCCAACGCTGAAAGAGGTTTTTGCCGCACTGCCGGACAATCGATTCAACATCGAAATGAAACCCGAGTCGGAAACTATTTCGACGAAACTCTGCGCGATCGTTCGCGAACGAGGTCTGGCGGAACGTGTGATCGTCGCGTCGACGAGCCGGACGAATCTCGATAACTTCCGGGCCGCGTGTCCCGAAGTTGCGACGTCCGGCAGTTTTTCAGAGGTCACGAAGTTTCTCGTTTATCAAAAAACGGGTCTCGGCGAATCGTACAGCCCGGCGATGAACGCCATTCAAACACCCGTGAGACTTCGGAGCTTTGATTTCGTCACCGCCGATTACATTGAAAAAGCTCATAAACTCAATCTGCAGATTCACGTTTGGACGATCAACGATCCCGGCGAAATGAAACGCCTTATCGATCTCGGGGTCGACGGGATTATGACCGATTATCCGGAGCGACTGCTTTCGTTGCGGAAGTGATCGCCGCCCCGACTATTAACTTCAAGCTATCCGCTATCATCTATTCCGAAAAACGGGCCTGATATCCGATGTAAGTGCGCGACAATACTTCATCGCCGCCCCGACCATTAACTTCAAGCTATCCGCTATCAACTATTCCGAAAAAAAAGTGCGCGACGGAGGTCCGGGAACGGGCAATCAGGGATCAACTGATTCCGTGCTTACGCAAGAACTTCCGTATCGCCTCGTAAGCCTTCAAACTGTCCTTTTTCGAAAAGTCTCCGTGATCACCGCCTTTGACGGTGAAAAGCTGATTCGGAACGCGCGATTCGTCGAGCAGTTTGCGCAGTCGAACGGCGTGATCGTACGGGACGAGCGGGTCTTTGTCGCCGTGTATCGAAATGATCGGCGGCAGACCGGCGCGGACATACGACAGCGGCGATACGCGAGAGATCAGCTCCGAGTCGGCGAAACGATCGGCACCGATCCAGTTAGAGGCGAATTCAGTTTTGTTCTTTCCCTGAAGCAGATCGCCGACATCCGCGATCCCGAACCAATTAACGATCGCCGCGACTTTGACCGGTTGGCCCGGACAGTTTTTGTCGAACGACCGTTCACCGGTCGCCATCCCCGTCATCAAAGCCAAATGTCCGCCGGCCGATTGTCCGCTGACGACGACCTTTTCGGTGTCGAAAGAAAACTTTTCGGCGTTCTCAAATACCCAGCGGAGGGCGCAACGGCAATCTTCGACCGCCGCCGGCGCGCGCGCGACTCCCGTCAGCCGATACTCGACATTGACGACGTTCCAACCCAATTCGAGCCAGGGCAAGACGCGCAGCGAGTAACTTTCTTTTGATCCGCCGCGCCAGCCGCCGCCGTGAATCCAAACGAGCGTCGGCAACTTCCGCGGCGATTTCACCTTTGGACGATAAACGTCCAGTTTCAATTCGACGCCGTCGGGCCTCGCATACGTGATGTTCGGTTCGATAAAGCCGTAATCGACAAAAACCTCGACTGTCCATTGCGCGGGTTTGGAAAGCTGCGCGGCTCCATTTCCGGCGGTAAAAAGAATCAGAAAACAGGCGGCAATTAAGTTTCTACGCATTTTTCACGCTCCGCGGTAAATGTTACATTAAGAGGTGAAATTTTCACTAAAAATCAGTTTCAACAAATTAAACATATGAAGAAGTTTTCGATTCTTTTGCTGCTCTTCAGTTTTCTGATCAACGTTCCGCTGACCCGCGCGGACGAGGGAATGTGGACCTTCGACAATCCGCCGCTCAAACAGTGGAAAGAGCGTTACAACTTCGAGCCTTCGGCCGAATGGCTCGAGATGGTCCGGCTCGCTTGCGTCCGGCTCAATGACGGCGGTTCGGCGAGTTTTGTTTCGCCCGACGGTTTGCTGATCACGAATCAGCACGTCGCGAGCGGTCAGATCACGAAACTCTCGACGAAAGAACGCGATCTCGTCAAAAACGGCTTCTACGCCAGGACGCAGGCTGAGGAACTTAAAACTCCGGATATGGAAGCCAACGTTCTCGTCTCGATGGAGAACGTTACCGAACGCGTCCAGGGCGCGGTCAAGAAAGGCGCGACCGACAAGGAAGCTTCCGATCAGCGCAAGACCGCGACCGCCGCGATCGAAAAGGAATCGACCGAAAAAACCGGTCTGCGCAGCGATGTCATTTCGCTCTACAGCGGCGGCGAGTATTGGCTTTACCGATTCAAGAAATACACCGATGTCCGGCTCGTTTTCGCGCCTGAAGAACAGATCGCGTTCTTCGGCGGCGATTACGACAACTTCACGTTTCCGCGCTACAACCTCGATGTCACATTTCTGCGCGTTTACGAGAACGGCAAACCGGCGAAAACGCCGAACTATTTCAAATGGTCTGAAACCGGCCCGAACGATCTCGACTTCGTCATCGCCGCCGGCAATCCCGGTTCGACGGCGCGTCTTCTGACGGTCGCACAGCTGAAGTATCAACGCGATGTCGGCAATCCGCTCCAGAAGAAGATCTGGGAACTGCGCCGCGGAATTCTCGAAGATTACGCCAAGCGCGGCGAGGAACAGAAACGCCAGGCGACGGGCGGACTCCGTTCCTTCAACAATTCGCTGAAGCGTTTGACGGGTCAGCAAGAAGGCCTGACGAATCCGCGGATGTTTGCCAAGAAAGAAAAAGAAGAAAAGGATCTCAAGGCCGGACTCGCGAAAAAGCCCGAACTGATGCGTATGTACTCGCCAGCCTGGACGCAGATCCAGTTGGCATATGCCGCGTTGCCGGCGATGGCCAATCGGCTTGCTTTTTCAAATCTCGCGCCGTCGCGGCTTGGCACGATTGCATCGCAGATCGTTCGTTACAGCGACGAGATCGGCAAACCGAGCGATAAGCGCTACGACGAGTTTCGCGACGCACGCCTCGAGGGTTTTCGCTTCAACCTTCTATCGACCGCCCCGATCTATCCGGAACTCGAAGAAGCCTCGTTGACTGCGTGGCTCAACGAAGCCTTGAAGACGCTTGGCCCGAACGATGCGTTCATCAAGGCCGCGATCGGCGAGGCGGAGGTTTCGGAAGTCGTCAAACGTGCCGTAAACGAAACGAAGCTAAAGGATCCGGCGTTCCGCAAGGCATTGCTCGAAGGCGGAAAGGCGGCGGTCGATGCCTCGACCGATCCAATGGTTACGCTCGCGCGCCGCGTCGAACCGGTCATCCGCCAGCTTCGCGCCTGGAATGAAGAAAAGATACAGAATGTCGAGGCGCGCAACGGCGAGATGATCGCCAAGGCCCGTTTCGCAGTTTACGGCCGGACAATTCCGCCGGACGCTAACTTTAACATCCGCATCACTTACGGACGTGTCAAAGGCTATGATGAAGACACGACGCTGGTGCCGTTCAAGACGACTTACTACGGACTTTATGATCGCGCGGCGAGTTTCGCCGAAAAGGTGCCGTTCGATCTGCCGGCGCGTTGGCGCGACGGGCGTTCGAAACTCGATCTTTCGGTGCCGTTCAATTTCGTCTATTCGGCCGACACGATCGGTGGAATGTCAGGTTCGCCGATCATCAACCGCAAGGCCGAATTTGTCGGGATCAATTTCGACAGCAACGTTCAGAAACTCTCGAATCGTTACTGGTACATCGAAGAGGACGAAGGTTCGCGCGCCGTCGGCGTTCACAGCGCCGGTATTCTTGAGGCGCTGAGAAAATTGTACGATGCGGAAAATTTGGCAAATGAATTGACCCGAAAGTAGACAAAAACTCGTTTTAGAGAGGAGATGGAGAAAACAACTTAGAGAGGAGATGGAGAAAACAATGAAAAACCAAACAATTATTTTAGTCGTCGTATGCGTTTTTGTGGCGCTTGCGGCCGGATGCAGCTTTACGACTGCGAAAATTGCAAAACTCGATTTTGGGAAGAACGACAAAGCATCGCCCTCAACGACATCGTTTGAAATGAGCGACAAGATCTTTGCCGTCACCGAGGTGTCGGGCGCGATGGGCAAACACAAAATGAAGTTCAAGATTTCGTACGAAGACGTTGCCGGCAAGAAAAAAGGTGAAGAGGCGCTTTCGAAGGAAATTGAATTCGACGGCAGCGCGGCTCCATATTTGTCTTTCAACGTTCCGGCGGGCGGAACTTATAAAGTTGACGCCACTCTGCTCGACGAAACCGGAAAAGAGATAGAAACGAAGTCCGGAACCGTAACCGTCAAGGGCGCGCCGGCATCGACGCCGGACACTTCGGCATCCAAGACCGACGCCGACAAGGACGCCGACTCGGACGAGAAGAAAGACGACAAGTAGTCCCGAGTTCGTTCAAATTGGTTAGCCCGGTTGAACGGGCCCGAAAAGCGGCCAGGCGGTATGCGCCCGGCTGCTTTTTTTCTGGCCGCGAGCGGCGTCTTGCGGCTTTCCCGCGGCCTGATCGGGGATTGCGAGATCACGGTCAGGCAAACCGGTGAACTTTTCGAGTCACCGAAGTCGCGCGAAATCACAACGCGCCGCATTCGGAAAATTATCCATCCGCGCATTTTTCACGATTGTTTCAAAATGATAAATTAGTGCGTTGAATTCGCTGCTCCGGTTTCCCCGAACCGTTTTCGCGAATCCAAAATCCAAAATCAGAAATCCAAAATCGAAAGATGCATTATCACTTGATCGGAATTTGCGGGACCGCGATGGCGTCACTCGCGGGAATGTTGCAATCGCGCGGCCACAAGGTGACGGGCTCGGACCAGAACGTCTATCCGCCGATGTCGACGCAGCTTGCGGAACTCGGAATCGAGATAATGCAGGGTTACAAGGCTGAAAATGCCGAAACTCCGCGGGATGTCACGATCATCGGCAATACGATTATGCGCGGCAATCCGGAGCTTGAAGAAGTTCTCAACCGCAAGATGCTGTATCGCTCGCAGGCCGAAACGGTCCGCGAAGAGTTCATCCGCGGCCGGCGCTCGCTGGTCGTCGCCGGCACCCACGGCAAAACGACGACGACGAGCATTGCGACCTGGGTCTGCGAAGTCGGCGGACTCGATCCGACGTTCCTCGTCGGCGGCGTCGTGCAAAATTTCGGTCAGAGTTTCCGCGTTACCGAAGGCGATTACTTTGTCATCGAGGGCGACGAATACGACACGGCGTTTTTCGACAAGAAGCCGAAATTTATGTCGTATCTCCCGGAGATCGCGATCGTCAACAATATCGAATTCGACCACGCCGACATTTACAAGGATATCGACGCGATCAAATGGCAGTTCTCGCGTCTGATGAATCTCGTTCCGGGCAACGGGCGGCTGATCGCGGGCGTCGATTCGCCGGTTGTCCGTGAAGTGCTCGGTCAAATGAAGGGCAAGCTTTTCACGACGGTTGAGACTTTCGGACTTTCGGAGGATGCGAAATGGCGCGCCGGCGACATCGAATTTACAAACGACGGAACGAAATTCAGTGTCTACCGCGAGGGTACGCATTGGGCGGAGTTCACGACGAGTATGATCGGCGAATTCAATGTCCGCAATTGCCTCGCGGTGATCATCGCGGCGGATGCCTGGGGCATTTCACAGGCGAAGATCCAAGAGGCGTTCGATACGTTCAAATCGGTGAAACGCCGGATGGAAGTTCGTGGAATCGAACGCGGCGTGACGGTCATCGACGATTTCGCCCATCATCCGACGGCCGTCGACGAAACGCTCAAGGCGCTGCGCCAGCGCTATTCCAGCAACCGTCTGATCGCGATCTTCGAACCACGATCCCGATCGTCGCGTCTGTCAGTGTTTGAGGAACAGTACAAGAAAGCGTTTTCACACGCCGACCGGGTGATCATCGCCGGAGTGTTCAATCCCGAGGACGCGAAGAATTACGGCGACGTGCTCGACGTCAACCGGCTCGTCGCCGAGATCGATGCCTCCGGAAAACCGGCGATGACATTGCCCGACGCCGACGCCATCGTCGCGCATCTGGCACCGGACCTCCGCGTAGGCGATGTCGTCGCAATTATGTCGAACGGGGGTTTCGGCGGAATCCACGAAGAACTCTTGAAAGCTTTGCGGTAGCTCGCCGCGGACGCGGTCGTCGTCTCGCTGGTCGACGACTCTGATGTACCCGGACGTGGAAGCCGGTGTTGGGGTGAAGGAATCCAACGAAGTAATTCACGCACCCGGCCGATTGCCTGCAACGACTTGTTGTGTGTATGGCAATACACTATAGTGTGTATGGCGACTGTGAGGTACACTATGCGAACGAATATTGTAATAGACGACAAATTAATGAGCGATGCCCTAAAGGCTACCGGACTCGAAACAAAGCGCGAAGCTGTTGAGCTGGGACTTAAGACTCTGATCAAGTTAAAAAAACAAGAGGGCATCAAGGCTTTCCGTGGCCGACTTCAATGGGAAGGCAACCTGGATAGAATGAGGCAGGGCAAGTGATATTTGTTGATACAAGCGTCTGGATCGATTTCTTCAACGGCAAGGAAACCAGAGAAGTTTTGATTCTTGAAGCGGCTCTTGGCGCAGAAGTTGTTTCGATAGGAGACCTCATTGCGCTTGAGATACTGCAAGGCTTCAGAAACGATAAAGACTACAATACGGCCAAGGAGTTATTAAGCGCACTGACAATATACAGCTTGCTCGGTGAGCGTGCCGCTTATGTATGCGCAGAGAATTACCGGGCGTTGCGCAAAAAAGGAATAACTATAAGAAAAACTGCTGATGTGATTATCGCCTCGTTCTGCATCGAGAATAACTTCCCGCTCCTGTTTTCTGATAAAGACTTCTTGCCATTTGTTGAGCATCTTGGACTTAGATCCGCTAATTCTTACGCCTAAAACCGCCGGGCTGTTCGATTGCTGGGCCTCGGATCTCGACGCGGACCACTACTGAACCCGCAATGTAGTCGTGGATAGCTCGTCGTTTCTCGGTCGCAATAACGGTAATGGTTTCGGCAAGCAGCCAGGCCAGGTGGGATAAGCCATTAGTTAACCCTTTGTTAAGCGTCACCGCGACGCAACGGGGATAAGAACCTCGTCCAAAGGAGAGCAATCATCAGAGACTCGCTCCATGCGTACGTCGTGGCAGACAAGGCGAAGGAGGAAAGCCTGAGTTTCTATGGTTATCTCGTGCATTTGCCTCCCGAGGCGTTTTGACCACGTCAGGGCATCGGTAGAATCGGGAAAGCACTTGAGCCCGGGATATGCGAGCGACCAGTTCGTTCCCCAGACAAAGCCTTCTGGATAACCGGACTCCTGCCAAGTTTTGTAGTCGATGAGTTCATCTTCCCACGATACCACCCAGACGCTGTCGTGGATACGCGTTTCGACCAATGCAAGTACGCAGTGAGTGAAGATACAGCGATGTACGCCGGAAGCAGAGCCTTCGCCGGCGAGCTGGACAATCACTGCATAGTCGCGCATATACGGCATGTACCCATGCCTGAGTACGCCGAAGTCGCCGTCGGGAAGCAGTTCGAACAGCTTGTCTTGAAGTTGCATGTGTGCTACGACCGGTTCGTCCTGTGACGCCTAACTACTTATGATCTGGAACGGACGGGAGAACAGCCGGAATTCCGGGTGTTCTCCCGACGGATGCTTTGCGAGAGGCAATGTTCCCCGCCCTCTTCAAGCGTCGATTCTATCCGAAGTCGTTCGCCCTGGCAACGGAAAATATCTGAGGGAATCAACCCAACTGGCGCCGGCTAACCGAGCGGACGTTTGACGGAAAGCCCGTTTCGGGTAACGTGTTTGTAGTGTTGCAACTGAGGCGAAGGTTCCGCACCTGATCGAGCCGTTTCGCTTTTGTCCTGCTATCTTGAAGTGCCGAAGAAATTGATTGCCAAGATTGAGTGTTTTCGATACTATCCCATCAAATTGATCTGCGGCAAGACGGTTCTCGCCGCAGATATCAGCATCGCCAATAGGTAGTTCGGCATCTTCGTTGGGGGAAACAAAACGCGTCCCAAACTCGCGAGCATCATTGTCGGCTTTGGCTGTTGCAAGGAGAACGCCCGGAACTCAAAGGTGTTCAAACTGCCGACTGGTTCTCCGCGCAATAACATTTCGCTGCGTATGTATCCTTGGTTTGCGAATGAACTTCTCCCGCCGTTGCGAAAGCGCGTTTCGGAGGTTATTGGGCTTTGAAGGCCAACAAAGCGCTCCAGCGGACGGTGTTGCCTTCGCGCCGCGACGGCAACACCGAAGCTGAGCTTGGGCGTTGGATGTCACTTGATTTTCGTCGGCACTGCAATGATTGACTTGAGCAAAATACAAGACAGCCATTTGTTGACCAACGTGTTTGGAAAGTTCCCGTCTTTTCACGATTCGGAAGTTCATCGAATCGATCTTATTCGCGAAACTCGTTCTTTCGGTCCGACGCTAATAGCATTGATTCACGTTTTCGAGGCGATCGAAGAGTCTCACGAGAGAAAACGCCGGTTTTTGGAGAATCACGCTCTTGTTGAGTTTCGCTTTTTCAAAAGTCAGCGATTTGGAAATTGTAGATTTTAATTATGAGAATGTTTTACAATCGTTAGAAATAACGGAGGTTGTCGAAGGTGAAACTGAAAAACCGAAGTATGAGGTTTCGTTTGAAGGCATTTTTGGCGTAAGCGCAAGGTTTTATTGTGGGGAGATTTCTGTTGAATCCGTTGAACCTTATGTTCCCTAAAGATGAAACACGCGCCAACAATTCAATGGATGCGAGGGCGAAACAGTGACTTTCGTATCACGTTGTCCATTGAACTTTGACCGGCTTTGATTCGGTTTTTGCCCACGTTATCTCAGCCGTTCGGCCGTTCTCGTATTTTTCGGGCATACATACAATATGGGACGTAGCATTTTAGTCGTCTTGTTTATCAGCATAATCATCTTTGGATACAGCACCGCTTATTCTCAGTGCGGAAGTTGCATTGACGATTACCTTTCTGTTTATGATGAATTTAAGGGGTCGAAAGCTGTGTTTGTTGGTAGTGTAGCCGAGATAAGAAAGAATGAGGAAAGCAAAAATACGGACGCTACTACAAATACTGACTACTATCAGTTCAAAGTAAAACTTGTTGTTAAAACAGCTTGGAAAACTGATTTGCCCGAATTTGTAACTATTCTCAACATCGGCTCTAAGAATTCTGACTTCAAGCTTGGCGAGAGTTATTTAGTTTATGCTTATGTTCGCCATTACGATAAGGAAAATCTCAGAGCGTCTATTGGTTGTTGCAGCAGAACAAAATTGTTATCGGAAGCCGAAGAAGATTTGCAAGAGTTCAAGAATAAAGGCGAGAAGCCGACAAATATTATTAAACCGCCGCCCAAAGATAACGACAAGGCGAGCTTGAAACAGCGACTTTCTTATCGAGGTATCTTTTGGCCCTTTGCTTGCGCGTCGTCGAAATTCGAAAACGGGTGGATTAACGCATGATTACCGGAACAGAACTCGCTCGTCCATTTGTCCCGACAAAGGACTTTGACTTATCCAAACGATTCTACGAAGCGCTGGGGTTTGAGATGACCCTCGATAGTGAGGTCTCCATCTTCAGGGCAGGAAGCGGAGGCTTCATACTTCAACGGCATTTCCATAAGGACTGGGCCGGCAATTTCATGATGCAACTGATGGTCGACGATCTGGATGCGTGGTGGTTGCATATCGAGTCACTCGATCTTCCCAATCGGTTCGGCGTGCCATCTCCCAAGCCTCCAGCCATGCAGCCGTGGGGACTTCGGATTGCATTCGTTGTTGATCCGGCCGGTGTTTTGTGGCATATCGCCGAGCGCCGTGACGGCGTAATCCACGACAAATAATCCGAGGCATTAGGGACGAACGAACCGTCGCACACGGAGCTGCGGACCGCGCGGGTTCTGAATGAATTACGTTCGCCGCTGCCCGTTGAACGTTGGCGTCGGGCCGATCATTGAATGCAGGAGGGTCAACGAATGAAAAGGTTTGTCCGTTTTGCGGGGCGGGTAACGGTCGCTCACGTCGTGACCTACATCGCCGTGGGTGCCCTCGCGTACCCGCTTTTAACGCGGGAGTTCTTTGAAGGCTCGGCCGGTCTGGCAGCGCAAGTGATGCGGACGCCGGCAGAGCCGGAGCTCACCCATCATCTACCACTCTAGCTGCCGACCGAACTTGCCGGAAAAATCAATTTCGCGTATTTGGTGTGTTTCGCCGGAGAGTATTTCCTGTTGCGCAATTCAGGTTGAAGGTAAGGATTGTGAGAGCGGTCCAACCGGAACGCTTGGCACGAATCACGCCCAAAAAACAAAAAAAGGCAGAAGTCCAATCCAAGACTTCTGCCTTTCTTGATTCGCTACGTGCGAAGCTTACCAGCGTCCGCCGCCACCGCCGCCGCCGTAGCCGCCACGTCCGCCGCCACCGCCGCCGCGATTGCCGCCGCCGCCGTAGCCGCCGCGTCCGCCGCCGCCGCCGCGATTGCCGCCGCCGCCGTTTTCACGCGGACGAGCTTCATTGACAACCATATTGCGGCCATCATATTCCTGTCCGTTAAACTGCGCGATCGCATTGTTGGCGTCATCTTCCGAAGCCATTTCGACGAATCCGAATCCGCGCGAACGGCCGGTTTCACGATCCTGGACTACGTTTGCCGACTCAACCGATCCGGCCTGCGAAAAATGCTCGAACAAATCATCGTCCGACACGCGAAACGACAAGTTTCCTACGTAAAGTTTTGTACTCATTTATCCTCTGATTTTCTTACTGAATGAAGCGCTAAGACAGGCAATTGAAGGAAATCGAATTCGTTGCAATGCGACTCGCCCGGCTCGTCAAAACTACTAGACCGCTTCAAGAACTACTTACCAAACTCTCCAACCGAACCTAAACTGTCGCTATGTCTAACAAGGACGGACGCATCAACCGAGATACTCTGAGAGCAAAAACAGTTGATAGTATGCCCATTTCCATTTGAATACGCAAGAAGAAAGTTCGTCTCTCGAAGCTCTTGCGGCACACTTTGCGAGGACCCCGCGGATTCGGTTTGGCAATTTCACGGCACAACGTGAAAACAGCGCCCAAGTCCAAAGACCAGGATTCAAAGCTTACATCCGAAGCTAGTTCATCAAACCAGAGTAATTCGCAATGTGACCGACGATCTCGTCGATGACGCTTACCCGCAGGCGGCCGTCGTTGACGCCGTTGACGATGATCGAGAATACCGCCTTTTCACCGGACGAGGTCGTGACGTAACCGGAGAGCGCCGATACCTGATCGATGGTGCCCGTTTTGCCGCGGACATTGCCCTGTGTTTTCGTTCCCTTGAAGCGATTGCGGAGCGTGCCGTCGACCCCGCCGATCGTCAGAGAATCCATCCAGGTCGTTGAATAACGGCTTTGTTTCGCCATATACGTGTAGAGCGTGACGACCGCCGCGGGCGTCACTAGATTGTGCCGTGAAAGCCCGCTTCCGTCCCACTGGATGATCCCGTCGGGCGCGACACCGATCTCATTCAGGAAATTCCGAACGACAAAGATCCCGCGTTCCGAACTCGTCGATTTCGAATCCAGAAACGGATTCGATTTCGCGTCTTGCGGAACGGGAAAAGCACGACCCTGTTCGCCGAGCGTCCAGAGGATCGTCTCCGTATAGAGATTCTGACTCGGTTTCATCGTCTTTGCCGCGACTACCGAAAACGGCGGTCCCTCCTGACGCGCGATCTCTATCGGCGGAACGCTCGACGTGACGGCCGACTGAATTTTGTCCCTTCGGGTGATCAATTTTCGTTGCCCGGTGATGACGATGCCTTTCTTCTCAAGCCTTTCCTTGAGCAGTGCGATAAACAGCTCGGCCGGCCGCGAGACGGTGATCTTGTTCGAATACTCATCCCCGGCCGGCATCGTGCCGCCGATTTCGACAGTATTGTCGTCGAGCCCTTTTTTGACCGATGGGTCGCGGCCCGACTTCGCGGCCGTCGTCGTGCAGGTATTGATGATTCGCATCACCGGATTGAGCGGCAGAATGTTGACGATGCACGGTGCGCCGACCGAAGCGCCTCTGATCGAAAGATCGACCGCGTTGTCGTTGAACGGCAGCGCCGAAACTTCCGCTCCGTAATACCATTGGAGATCATCCCACTCCCAGCCGCCGGGAATCGCGAATCCTGAAAAGTAACTTTCGTCGCCGACGAGGTTTCCTTCGATTCGCTTGACGCCTGCGCGAACGATCGCATCGGCCAAATCGTCGATCGCCTTGAAGTAGTCCTTCTCAAAGAACGACGTCGAAAACGACATATCTCCGCGGCCGTAGATCGTCAGATCACCCTTGATCGCCCCGGCGGCGTCGGGTCTGGAATTGGAAAAAACGCTCGTCACGAACCTGAAATTTGGCGTCAGCCGCTCGATCGCGGTCGCGATCGTGAAGTTCTTCATATTCGAAGCCGGCATAAAATACTTTTCGGCGTTCTCTTCGTAGATCACCTTTCCGGTGTCGAGCGAAACGATCTTGATCCCGATCTGTCCGCGCCGCGTCTCGTAACGCGAGGCGCTGAGCCGGATCTTGGACTGAAGTTCTCCAAGCGACGCGATCGATGCCGGCGCGGGCGTCGGAACAACCGACGGCATCGGCTTTGGCGTCACCGCAGGGGTCGGCGTCGTGATCACTTGAACGGTCGGCTTCGGAGTCGGTTTCCCGACGACGATCACCGGACGGTCGTTCTGGGCAAAAGCTGCGGCGGCCGAAACCAGCACGAAGGCAATGGCAATCAATTTTGTCGATTTCATCAAGGTCATCTTAACGGCAATTGCCGCAAAAGTGAAAAGGTGAAGAAGTTCCGCGCGGAGCCTCTTCACCTTCAAAAAACGGTTAAATTCGAAAACCTTACTTCAATTGTCCGACGAGTATGTCCAAATCGGCCTGCGGAACTTTGATGTCGAGCGAGACTTCGGTACCGGTTTGAACGATCTTCGCGTTTTCGACCATTCGAGTGTAAACCCGTTTGTCCGCACCTTTCGAATTTCCGAGCAGGATCTTGCCGACTTGCTGGAGATCGTCGAGCGTCAATTTAAGTTCCTTCGCCTGTTCGGCATCAAGGGTCTTCGCCGAAACCCAGACGGACGTCATTCCGCCGGCAACATCCATCGCCGCCGCGATCTTCCGAATCGAATTGAGGTTTTTGCCGAGCGCGTCGTTGTCCAGATCGATAAGTTGCGACAGACCGTCCGGAACAACTCCGCCGAAACTGACGATGGAACCGGCTTTGCGCGAAACGAGATAGCTGAGTTCCGGGCCGAGCCTGGTTTTCTCCTCGAGCATCGAGCGCATCTGCCCGAGCGATCCGACGGCGAGCGTCTCGCCGTCGATGGCGGTCAGCGCGAGTTCGCGGCTGAGTCCGTCAAGCATCGTGTCAAGAATGCCCGAAAGTATTGAATTTCCGGTTTTCGACTTCGCTTCCTTAACCATTTTCTCGGCCGAAAACACATAGACCGTGCGTTCGCCTATCTTCTCTTCGCGAAAAGCCTCGCCGGCGGCGAGCTTCGCGATCGAGATGAGCGAAGTCGGGTTAAACTTTCCTCGCGCCAGGATCAGCGGTTCGAACGCGTACGTCTTTTCGCCGGTCTTTTTTGCGGAAATCCCGACCGCGATCTGATCAAACTGGCGAGCGTCGATGCCGGTCTTGTCACGGACCTCGTCAAGTTTCGCGAAGATCTGGGCAAGCATCGGCTGATTCGACGACAACATCTGCGGCAGGCCTTCATCGAAGAGCCGTTTCGCGTCGAGCGTCATCGCCATATCCGATGCCGGCAGCATCATCAGAAGGTCATTCGTCTTCGGCGGGAGTTTCTTTTTCGGTTTCGCCGCCACCGTTCCGACGGCGCTCAAGATCAAGGAACAAATAGTCAAAACTGCAAAAAACTTAAATTTCATTGGTACCTCGTTCGCTAAGAAGCAAGTAATAGATGTCGAAAACCGTCAAAAAAGTTCGCCTTCATTCGATTGGCCATTTACATTTTCAAATCAAAGTCAGTTTCGCGCCGAAATTCTCGACCCGATCTACATTCGGCGTCACATATCGTTTCATCGTTGTTCGACCTTTTCGAGGACGCCGCATCTCGGACACTCGAGAACCGTTCGTTCGGCATTGGTCCACCGGGCCATCAACGAACTTGCGAGCACGGGAATCTTGTTTTCCGCCTCGCCTTCCCGCATCAACCGCGATCGAGCGGACGATTCGCCGGACTTCGCCGATTCGCATTCCCGGCAGATCCAGCCAAAACCCCGGTTGTAAAAATTCTTGAGCTCGGTCATCAGAACGGTGGACAGTGAAATGACATTTTCACTGTCCACGAATCTCAACTTCGTCCGACGTTAATCCTCGCGCGGACGCCCCTGAACCGAGGCCGGCAGCGCCAGAAGTTTGACGGGAATCGTCATGCTCTTATTGTTGCGGAAGACCTCGACCTGAACCGTGTCGCCGATCTTCTTTTTATCGAGCACTTTGTATAATCCGTCCATATCGGTCACCTTCTCGCCGTCGACCGCGGTGATGATGTCGCCGAAGACCATCTCGCCCTGCGCGTCGCGAGTGAAGCCGCGAAGGCCGGACCGCTCGGCGGAACCGCCGACAACCACGCTTCGGATCAGCAGTCCGCTCTCAACCGGCGTCGAGATCCCCTGATCCCGGAGTTGCTCGATGCCGAAAAGCGTTGCGCCGAGTTTCGGACGGCGAACTTCGCCGAACTGTATCAGTTGCGGAACAACGCGTTTGGCGATGCTTACCGGGATCGCGAATCCGACTCCGACCGAGCCGCCCGAACGCGAAAGGATCTGCGAATTGATGCCGATCATCCGCCCGTATTTGTCGAGCAAAGGGCCGCCGGAGTTTCCGGGATTGATCGAAGCGTCGGTCTGGATCGCGCCCTCGATCGGGCGCCCGTTACGCGCGCGGATCGGACGCTGAAGCCCGGAGATCACGCCCGTCGTCAAGGTCCGGTCGAGCCCGAACGGATTGCCGATCGCAAGCACCTTCTGACCGACTTGAAGCGCGTCCGAGTCGCCAAGTTGGACGACGGTTATTTTGTCGGCACCCGGTTCGATCTTGATGACCGCAAGATCCGTGTCCGGATCGCCGCCGACGACCTTCGCCGGGTAGGTCTTCTCGCCGCCGAAACTCACCGTCAATTTCGACGCTCCTTCGATCACGTGAAAGTTGGTCAGGATATGGCCTTGCGCATCAATTACCGAACCCGAACCGTTGCCGCGTTCGGTTTCCTGCTCTTCGCCGTAATAGCTGAATTGAGCGCTTGTCGTAATATACGCTACGCCGGGCGAGATCGACTTGTAAACCTCGATGCTGTTCTGTTCGTCGCTGACCGATTCAGGGTTCGAGATCCCGACCGGCGTCGGCGCGTTTTCCGCAAGCGCGACGTTCGTCGAGTTCCTCATATCGAAAAGACCGCTGAAATTGCTGAAACAGGCCGCGGTTCCGACTGCGATCAGCGCCGACGCGAACGCGAGCATCAGGATCTGCCGTCCGGTCAATTGGTAAACCGCTTTTGTCTTATTCATAATGGCGTACTTCCTATCGAAAATTCAACGTCTTTGATGCCGGTGCGGGAATCATCCGTTGCGCGTTGAATTACGAAAAAAACGAGCCCGCTGTTTCAATATAGAACAACGGGCGGCGAAACTGAAAGATGATTTTTGCGACCTAAATAATGAATGCCATCAGAACGCTTCCCCAGTCGGCGATGCGATGAAAGAAGTTCTCCGATACCAGGCCGAAGGCCGAGAGTCCAGTAAAGAAGTGAATCCCCATCAATCCAACGTAGATCAGCAGCGCGAGTGCGAGTCCGTATTTCGCCAGACGGAGGTTTCGGAAACGCCAAAGGACAATTGCCGTGACCGCACCGATCGCGACCTTTACCGCGAGAAAAGGAAGGTCCCCGATATCGAGAAGCGTCGCCATCAGATGATTTCCCTCCGTCGCGAAGCCGTTCCGGACCCAGTAGATCGTCAAAACCGCATCAAAGAAATTGAGCGCGAAGAGCAGGATTGTTTGGCCGTACAGGGGCATAATCAAAGACGCGTTCCTTTGCAAAAACTTGTTTAACTCATTCTCTTAAGTAACTTAACCCTTGGATATTTCACCAAGGGTTAACCAAAACCAAGAGAAAGCTGACTGTTCAATTGCCTTGAATATACGTCTAATAAAACACGATTTCAGGGAATTCGCAAAAATATTCAGGGTTTTTCGAATGGGTTCGTTCAAAACTCGGCCGACTCGGTTTTCGCGGACTGCGACGGACTTCGTTTTTCGAGCGGTTAGTGATAGGTTTAAGGAATAGTTTGTCCCCGTCAAGGCTAAAAGTCAGTACAACGATTCGACCCCGACGCACGTCTTACTCGAGGCTGACGCGAACGGTTGTTGGACGTTAGTTTCAAATGAGCGAGGAAAAAAGATGAAAATTATGAACTTCAAGTTTTTAACGGGAATTTTGGCGTTGTTGATGTTCCTTGGAACCGGAACGGCGTTGGCGCAGACGAAAAGAAAGAAGCCGACGATCCGCAAGAAAGCCACGGTCGTGAAACCGGTTGCCAAGCCGGCCGTCAAGCTTTACACCGTCGATAACGGAACGGTCTTCCGCGTCCGAATCAACGATCTGCTGAGTTCCAAAACAGCAAAGGTCGGCGATACATTTCGAACGACACTGACCGAACCGGTGTATTCGAACGCCGGCGTCGTCGTGATGCCGGTCGGCACGATCGTCAATGGCAGGGTCGATACGGTCACGCCGGCGAAAAAAGGCGGCAATCCGGGCCAGATCGCGGTCAGTTTCGTTTCAGTCAGATTGCCTGACGGATCGACGCGCGCGATCAACGGATCGCTCACCGAATTGAGTACTAAAGATGCGAAAAGCGACAATGAAAGCACCGCATCCGGCGACAAGATGAAGAACCGCAAGATCATCTTCATCGGCGGCGGCGCCGGCGGCGGTGCGGTTCTCGGAGCCGCGATCGGCGGCGGCAAGGGCGCACTGATCGGCGGACTGATCGGAGCGGGCGCGGGATATCTCGGTGAGAAATTTACCAAAGGCGAAGAAGCGCAGGTGAAAGCCGGAACCGAATTCGGCGTGCTTCTGAACCAGGCCGTATCGATGAAGAAATGGGTTGAGCCGGTTGAGTAATTGAATTCGATACGATAGGAACCGCGCGAGTCTTCGAAGATTCGCGCGGTTCTTTCATTTGCGGGCCTCGATCTTCACCACTTCCTCCGGTGCCCGCAGAAACACGACGCAACCATCTCTTGTGCTCACGCGATGCAAATTCCCCGGCGCGGTGAAGATATAGTCTCCGGTCGTAAGCTCGTCCTTTCCGAGTTTGATGTCGCCTTCGAGTACGAAGATCTCCTCGCCGGCTGGATGATTATGGAGCGGATACGTCGCGCCCGGATCGAACTTAAGGAGGATGGTCGGCGCGCGACCGGCGGTTTCGTCAAACATCAGAACCTTCACGTAAACCCCCGACACGCCTTCTTCACGAAGCGGTTTCCAGTCAACGTCATTGCTTCTGACAAGTTGATTCAAGTTCGCCATTACACAAAAGTAACACGACCCGAACGAAAAAGCAGGCCGACCGTTGCCGATCAAAGCCTGCCTTCCAATCTGCCGCATCGCCTAACTCAGCGGCAATTCCTTTTCGCTCTTTTCGCCGATCGACTTCAGATGGTTGACGACCTTTTCGATCAGCCAGTTGGGCGTCGATGCGCCGGCCGTTACGCCGACCGTCTCGATCCCGTTCAAATCTTCGGGGTTGATCTCGTCCTCGGTTTCGACCAGAAAACTCTTCTCGCATTGCTCCTTGCAAACGGCAAGAAGTTTGCGGCTGTTCGAAGAATGGCGTCCGCCGATGATGTAGAACGCATCGACCATTCCGGCCAGCGCGCGCGCCGCGTCCTGTCGATCACGCGTCGCCGAACAGATCGTGTTGACGATCTGTACTTCATCGTCCGTCTTTGATTTGACCGCTTCGGCCGTGTCGAAAAAGTTTTGCGCCTTGATTGTCGTTTGCGAGACGACCAAAGGACTTCGCAGGCGCGGAAGCGATGCGACCTCGGCAACTCCGTTGATGACAAACGCGTGGTCCGGTGCGTAACCCTTGACGCCGACCATCTCCGGGTGGTCAGGGTTCCCGACGATGATCACGTGCCTGTTCTCCGCAGCCGCCCGCGCGGCGAGTTTTTGAACCCGCGTCACGAACGGACAAGTGGCATCGACGACCTTTGAGGCCTTTTCTTCTAATTCGCGCTGGACGTCGGGTGTCACGCCGTGGGCACGAATGACCGCTGTTTCGCCGCGCTTGATCTGAACCGGTTCGCTGATCGTTGTCACGCCAAACTGCCCGAGCCGGCCCATTTCCTGCTCGTTGTGGATCAGCGGACCGAGCGAACGAACCGTATCGCCCTGTGCAAGCGATTCCTCGACCATTTCGACCGCACGCTCGACCCCGAAACAAAAACCGTATTCTTCTGCAAGTAACACTTTCATCGCTTTTCAAGAATGTCATTTGAAACTCTAACTTTCAAACGACTTCGGTGAAATTGTAGCAAATCAAACGAAAGTTTACAAAAAAATAAAGTTTAGGGGCCCGATGGATGCGGAAGGGGAGGAACGTAAGGTGCGTCTGAGTGTCGATGGCACCGAATTCGCTCCTTTCCCCATGTTTTTGAAACTTCGCGAATGCCTCAAACAATCAATTACGGGCCATGTTTCCGCGACGGTCGGTGCTTACCCCGTCTACTTTTTCACCGGCCTCGTTGTATTTTCGGACGATCAAACGTCCATCGGTGAACGGTTTCAGAAAAGCCTGCGCGAAACTTCTTGATTTCGGCAAGACAACCGCGTTGTCCACCGTGGATGCGCCGATTATTCCGCCCTTGCCGATGAGCATTGTTTTTCCGAGCTCATCCAGGAACCTGCCTCCGCTTTCGCCCGCACCGATCGCGCAACTGCTGAATAGGACGCGCGCATTTCTTTGCAGAAACGGCTTGTTCATCGCGAGTTTGCCCAGATAACTGCCCATTACGACCGTATGGTCCGCCAACTCCAGGACGCCGGCGGACTTACCGTGAATGACGATATCGAGAAATTTCACCAAAACGTAATTTTCGAAAACGGCTTGCAGTTCGGCAATGGTTCCGACCTTGCAAATCGCCGAACTTCCGCCGAGATCATCCGCAAATCGCTGCGCATAGCTCTCGAATTCGGGATCATAGATACAAAGATTGTCTACCGCCTCTTTCATCGTTTTACCTCACATACGCGTTCGGGATCGGAACATCAGTGGCCGAACCGAATGACTGGATAAGCGTTCCGGCAGTCGATTGCTGAATGTACCAGGTCGCCGACGAAGATCTAAAAACGGCGGCGTCGAACCTGCCGTCGCCGTCATAATCGCCCGGCGCGGGCGCGTCGCCGTTCGCGCCGAACGGGAACGAATAGAAAGTGGAGTTCTCGGACCTCAGAATCAACCATTCGCCGGTCGCCGGGCGGAAGACCGCGACGTCCGCCTTGCCGTCGCCGGTGTAGTCGCCTTGAACCGTCTTGTCGGTCGAAACTCCGAACGTCAGCGCGATAGTACCGGCGGTCGAGCGCTTCAGCCACCATTGCCCGAGGCTCGGACGATAGATCGCGATGTCCGTCTGTCCGTCGCCGTCGTAATCCGCGGGAACCGGAACGTCGCCGCCGACGCCGAACGTCTCGATCGTTGTTCCGCCGGCAGATTTTTGGATATACCAGGTCGAGTTTGAAGGCCGGAAGACGGCGGCGTCCGCTCTGCTGTCGCCGTCGTAATCGGCGGGAACAGGAATGTCGGTCGACGATCCGAACGGGAACGAATAGAAGGTCGCGTTCTCGCTCCGGAGAACGAACCACTCGCCTGTCGACGGCCGGAATACGGCGACGTCCGCGACGCCGTCTCCGGTGAAATCCCCCGGCGTGAGCTTGTCGGCCGAGTTTCCGAAAGTGTGGACGATCGTCCCGAGGTTCGAGCGGTTCAGCCACCACTGCCCTAGCGACGGCCGGAAGATCGAGATGTCGGTCTTGCCGTCGCCGTCGAAATCGAACGGAGAACGGCGTGTTTGCGGTATGTATTTGACAAATTCGATTGACGATTGCCGATTCGAAGCATCGGGATGAAGCCCTCGTGCTCGTATATAACCGCCGGAGAACGATGCTCCGCTTAATCGCCAGACCATTCCCCCTGGATCCGGAGTCGCTTCACCCAGAGGAGCGTAATTCACTCCGTCGCTCGAGCCTTCGAGGATCAAACGGTTCACTTTAGGAGCACTATAGAAACCGGACCAAACGATCTCGCTGCTCGAGGCGGTGATGTCATAAGCCGCCAAATTGCCCGTGGCGATTTTGGCCATACCGTTTCTGGGAACGCCTCCGGCAGTCGTAAACGCCCCGCCTAATAAAATCTTTCCGTCTTTCTGCACGAGGATCACCGTCGGTATGTTGTTTACGCCCGGATTAAAGGTAAAATCCTGCTCGCCGTTTTCCCCGACCCTCACGAGGCCCTGCCATGAGTTTCCATTAAATAGCGTAAATTGACCGCCGATAATTATCCGTCCGCCTGCTTCCTGGGCAAAGGCCGTTGCCTGAAAATTGGCGGTTACCGCGAACGGAAGATCGACTGAACCATTGCTGTTGAGGAGGACGATGTTTTGCCTGGGGGTGCCGCTGACGTTGTCAAAATTGCCTCCGACCAGGACCTTTCCACTTTGCAAAAGCAGGATCTTACGAACGGCCGGAGTCGCAGGCAGGGTATGCGAAAATGTTGGGTTAAAGGAGGTGTCCAGCGACGAGCCGGCCAGATTCAAACGGGCTAGCATCGGGCGGTTTATCCCGTTGACCGTTGTAAAAGTTCCAGCAATCAGTATATTTCCGTCTCGCTGGGTGACTATTTGATCGATCGTTCCGTTTACGGCAAAATTGAAAGACGTGTCGAGCGTGCCATTTGCGTTCAGGCGGGCAATATTGCCGACGTTCATTCCATTGATCTGATTGAGAGAACCGCCAATTATGATCTTGCCGTCATCTTGCACCGAGATCGCATAAACGTCCCCATTTACCATGGGATTGAATGTGGTGTCGCGTGTTCCGTTTGGGTTCAGTCGGGCTAGTTTTCCAATTCCGGTCAGCACGATCGAATCGAAGAACCCACCGACTACGATCTTGCCGTCAGCCTGGAGGGCGGTCGCCAGCACCAGGTTGTTGGCTCCGGGATCGGGAAAGGTGGTATCGAGGCTTCCGTTGGGATTAAGTCGTGCAAGCCGTCCGCGGGCGACACCGCCGACAGTAGTAAAAAAGCCGCTGATATAGATCTTTCCGTCAGGCAGCGAGATCATCGACGAAACGCTTCCGGTGATGCCGGTGTCGGGATTGAAGTTAGTTTCGAGTGTGCCGTCCTCATAAACCCGGGCGATACGGTTCCTTGCAACTCCGGCGACTGAGAGAAAGAAGCCGCCGAAAACTGTCTTCCCGTCCTCTTGGGCGATTACCGAATACACCTCAGTGTTCGGAGCGGGGTTATAGCCTGTGTCTAGAGTACCGTCGATATTCAGACGTGCGAGATAACCGCGTGCAGCACCGCCAACCGTCGAGAACGAACCGCCAACCAAGATCTTGCCGTCCGACTGCGTTGCAAGTCCCCACACGATGTTGTTGACGTCCGGGTTGAATGACGTATCAAGCGTGCCATCCGCATTGAGACGGGCAATTCGGTTTCTGGGGACGCCATTGACGGTGCCGAATTGTCCACCTACAAGCACTTTGCCGTCCGCCTGCAAGGCGACGGCGCGCACCGTGAAGTTTACGTTTGCGGCAAAGGTGGTATCCAGCGAACCGTTGGCATTAAGCCGGGCGATCCGGTTACGGCCCACTCCGCCGACAGTTGTGAAGAACCCGGCGATCACGATCTTTCCGTCCGGCTGGAGGACCATCGATTCGACGACGTCATTGACGTTAGGGTCGAAGGTCGTGTCGACCGTCCCGTCTGAGTTGTGCCGCGAGATACGGTTACGCGGAACACTGCCAACCGATGTGAATAGCCCGGCCATGATGAACTTCCCATCCGGTTGCAAAACGATGGTTCGCACCGCCCCATTCGGGGCCGTAAAAAGGGCGTCGGGCGAGCCGTCTATATTGATACGGGCGATGTTGTCATGCTGCACGCCGCCGACGGCTGAAAATGCACCGCCGATGAGAATCTTGCCACCGGGAATCTCCACGATCGCATTGACGTTACCGTTTACGTCGGCGTTAAAGAACGTGTCCCGCGAACCGTCCCTATTCAGTTGGGCCAGCCGGTTTGCCGGGGCACCCCCGATAGTCGAAAATCCGCCGCCAATCAAGATCCTTCCGTTCAAGCGAACAAAGACCTTCTGGACCTGGGCATTTGCATTCGGATCAAAGCCGTCATTTGCCGACTGTCCATATAGCGACGAAACTATGTTCAGAGAGGTTAAAAGTATGGTAAAGATTGCAGCTACGGACTTTTTGGTAAGCACTGATTTTACTCCTTGGGAATTCGAATTTGGTCTCTGATTGACTACGCGAAACTCTCGTATGTATTGGCTCATCTTTTTTCTAGAACGAGAAAACCTCCGACAGATCGCGAACCGGATCCGTCGGAGGCGAAACTGCCGTCAACAGTCACAAGACTAGTTACCCATAAACCGCATCGAGTACAGATACTGTCCAAAATAAACGCCACGAACGGACACGCTCATCCCGAGTTTGATCGTCATCGGCCTTCTATATAGCTGGTCGATGACCTGCGGCGGAAGCCCTAAAGCCGCAAAATAGGTGCGGGCAAATCCGGTCGAGGCGGCCGCACTACTCTGGTCATAAGATGTTTCGTAGGCTCCCGGATGAAGCGAGTTGTTAAATATCCTAGTGCCGAATGCTGAAATGGTCAGGACACCGTTAAGCGGATTTCCATTAGTATCTACGGCTGCAGGGTCGTTCAGGGCTGTGCTTTCGATCGTCAGCCTGGGTGAAAACCGAAAGAAGGTGGGTATCTCATTTGCGAACGTGTTCTGAAACTCATTATCGATCGTGCGGTTGACGACAAAATAGATCGTGTTGTCCGCCGATCTGCCCGGAATAGTGATCCTTCCGAGATCGTTGAATGTACCGCTCGATGTCGGTGTTCCTACCGTGTGAACAAAGCACCGATCATCCGGACCGAGCGTCACACCGACATCGGCTAATAAGACAGCCGGGTCACAACTCAAATATACGTAGACCACGCCCGTTCTCGCCGTTCCGAGGAATTTTACGTTCTTGCCGAACGAATCAGGCTCGCCAACGTCAGATACGGACAGCAAAGCATTGACAGGCTCTTTCTGCACCGCCCTGATGGCGGCCATTTCCTTTTGGATCTCTTCCCTCGCCTGCTTTGCCTCAGGCATGTTTTGAGCAGTCGCGATCTAAGTAGCGATCACCACCAAGAGTGCGAACATAGTTACCTTTTGCATTTCAATTTTCTCCTTTTGAACTCTATTGTTTCTATCGACCCATAAATTACGCGAAAAAATTTCAGGGCCGTTGGCTCAAATCTATCTAGATACATTTCTCTCCAGCGGTAAAAGATCCAGATCCGCGATGCTGTCGTTGACCCAAACAACCTGCGGCGCAAATTGATAGAGTTTCGATCGGACGTTTACGATCACGGTTTGTCCGGCCTCGATGTCGTCGAATCGGTAATAGCCGAAAGAACCCGTCCGCGCCGTCCGGATCGCGCCGGATTGATCGGTCAGCACGACAATGGCATTGCGAATACCGCTGCGGTTCGCCGTCATAACACGGCCCTAGATCGAAACATTTGCCACTGTCGGCGCAAGGTCTTCGGCGACGGCAAATTGCGACAACGAGGTGGTTTGGGCGCAGATCGTCCGTGTTAGAAAATCCCGGATGACTGTGCCTTCAACCCGCCCAGATCGTCAGCAAATCGCTGCGCATAGCTCTCGAATTCGGGATCATAGATACAAAGATTGTCTACCGCCTCTTTCATCGTTTTACCTCACATACGCGTTCGGGATCGGAACATCAGTGGCCGAACCGAATGACTGGATAAGCGTTCCGGCAGTCGATTGCTGAATGTACCAGGTCGCCGACGAAGATCTAAAAACGGCGGCGTCGAACCTGCCGTCGCCGTCATAATCGCCCGGCGCGGGCGCGTCGCCGTTCGCGCCGAACGGGAACGAATAGAAAGTGGAGTTCTCGGACCTCAGAATCAACCATTCGCCGGTCGTCGGGCGGAAGACCGCGACGTCCGCCTTGCCATCGCCGGTGTAGTCGCCCTGAACCGTCTTGTCGGTCGAAACTCCGAACGTCTGCGCGATAATACCGGCGGTCGAGCGCTTCAGCCACCATTGCCCGAGGCTCGGGCGATAGATCGCGATGTCCGTCTGTCCGTCGCCGTCGTAATCCGCGGGAACCGGAACGTCGCCGCCGACGCCGAACGTCTCGATCGTTGTTCCGCCGGCAGATTTTTGGATATACCAGGTCGAGTTTGAAGGCCGGAAGACGGCGGCGTCCGCTCTGCTGTCGCCGTCGTAATCGGCGGGAACAGGAATGTCGGTCGACGATCCGAACGGGAACGAATAGAAGGTCGCGTTCTCGCTCCGGAGAACGAACCACTCGCCCGTCGACGGCCGGAATATGGCGACGTCCGCGACGCCGTCTCCGGTGAAATCCCCCGGCGTGAGCTTGTCGGCCGAGTTTCCGAAAGTATGGACGATCGTTCCGAGATTCGAACGGTTCAACCACCACTGCCCGAGCGACGGCCGGAAGATCGAGATGTCGGTCTTGCCGTCGCCGTCAAAATCGAACGGAGAACGGCGTGTTTGCGGAACCGCGTAATAGACTTCCATTTCGTACAACGATCGACGGTCCGAAAAATCGTTTGCATAACCGCGCGCCCGAATGTATCCCGACGGGGTTCCCGGCGGCATTGCCAGGTTCCAGGTGTAGTACGGTGCCGGAGAACTGATGCCGTTGCCGAGAAAAGTATAGTTGACGCCATCGGTCGAACGTTCGAAAATAACGCGATTGACCTCAGGCGCGATACCGTCGCGATACCACTGAATTGTCGAAGAATTCGCCGTCAGAAAATAGATCGGCGGACCGTTACTGCGCGATAGTGCGGCAAATTGGTTCCGGCTCTGTCCTCCAATCAAAGTGAAATACCCGCCGACCAAAATCTTTCCGTCGTCGCGGATGTTCATCGACTGGATATTTTCGTTTGCGGCGGTGTTCTGAAAAAGCGAATTTACAGAGCCGCTGGTATTCAGCATTGCGATGTAGGCGCGCGGCAATCCGTCGACGTTTCCGAATCGTCCGGCGATGAAAATATTGTCGTTCGTGTCGAATTGGATCGACAAAACGGTGCCGTCGATCACGGCGGCCGTGAATGTCGGGTCAAGCGTGCCGTCGCTGTTGAGTCGAACGAGGTTCGCGCGTCCGTTGCCGTTGACGCCCGCGAAACTTCCACCGACGAGGATCTTTCCGGCTCGGTCGATCTTGATATCGCTGACCTCGTGGACGATGCCGTTCAGGACCGGATTGAATGTCGTGTCGAGCGTGCCGTTCGCGTTGAGGCGCGCAAGTCCGGTTCGCGGCTGTCCGCCGACGTTCTCAAACGCTCCGCCGATCAGGATCTTACCGTCTTGCTGAACCGCGATCACGTCGATCAAATAATCGACGTTCGCCGCAAATGTTATGTCGACCTGCCCAAGCTGAGTCAGTCGGACGATTCTGTTTGACGTTATGCCGTTGACCGCGGTGAACTGTCCGGCGACGAGGATCTTGCCGTCGAGCTGAATCGAGATCGAGTTTACGAACGGCGTGGACGCGCCATAGGTGAAGGTCGGGGCGAACGTTCCGTCGATGACTCCGTTTGAATTGAAACGCGCGATTCGCGACTGTCCGGTTCCGCCTGCCGAAGCAAAATCTCCGCCGACGAGATATTTGCCGTCGGGCTGAACCGCCAGCGCGTAGGCCCAGCCCGTAAGCTGCGGATTTGCAAACGTCGAATCGTTTGCCCCTGTCCAGCCAAGTCTTGCCATTCCCTGCCGCGCGGCACCGCCGACACTCGTGAAACCGCCTGCAATCAGCGTCTGGCCGCCCGGAAGTGCAACTATCTCGACCGGCGGCCCTCCGACGATGCTGAGATTCGTATCACCGTCGAGACGGCCGTCCGGATACAAACGCGCGATCCGGTTTATAGACGGAAACCCGTTGATCGCGGTGAACGCTCCGCACGTGATAACGCGACCGTCCGCGAATGTCAGAACGTCGGTGACGTAATTATCCGCGGAACCCACGAAAGACGAGTCGACCGTTCCGTTCCGGTTTAGCCTCGCGATATTGTTGCGCGCGGCGCCGTTTAACGTTACGAATTGTCCGCCCGCGAGAATCGTGTCATCCGCTTGGATGTGCAGGCTATAAACGGGACCGCTGAAGTTCGGCGTAAATGATGGGTCAGGCGTCCCGTCCGCGTTCAGGCGCGCGAAGTTGTTTCGGGCGGTCGAGCCTTCGCCGAATCTTGAAAAGGAACCGGCGATCACGATCTTTCCGTCCGCCTGCACGGCGGAAGAATAGGTCGAACCGTTCGAACCGGGAAAGCCCGCGTTAACGATGAACGAATTGTCGAGCGAACCGTCGGCGTTGAGCCGGGCAAAACGCCATCTGGTCTGCCCGTTGACGTTGAAGAATTGTCCGCAGATCAGTATCTTTCCGTCCGGCTGAAGAGAAATTCCGAAAACGGCATCGTCGACATTGGGCGTGAAGGTCGCATCCAGAGTTCCGTCGGCGTTGAAGCGGGCCAACTTGCTCCGTGGCGTTCCGCCGATGGTCGTAAAATGTCCGCCGACCAGTACCTTCCCATCCGATTGAACGGCGACCGCGGCGGCACCCGAGATCGCGGCGGTGAATGCTCCGTCGTTGGTTCCGTTAAAATTCAGTCGTGCGATTCCCGCCGACGGGCCACCGCCGATCTGCGTGAAACTGCCGATCACAACGAGTTTGTTGCCGCTAACGGCCAAAGCCTGAAGCGCGCTGTTTGGATTCGGGTTATACGTCGTATCCAAACTTCCGTCGTAATTGAGCCGTGCAAGGTGCGACTTGGCAACGCCGTTTACCGTCGTGAACTGTTGCCCGGCGAGGTAGATACCGTTAAATGAGGCTTCAACGCGATAGACCAACCCGTTAACGTCAGCGTGGAACCCGTCGACCGCGGATTGTCCGAGCGCGAGAACGGAAAACGCGCCGACAACGATGATCGATAGGATCAAACGGATTGCATTTCCGAATAAAGATCGCCCGAGATCACTGCGAATTTCCGTGAACAGTGCGGCTGTAACCGGTTGTTTTGCTTTCATCTGAATCTACTCCCTGGATGTCCCAAATTTTTCTCTTTCAAATCACTACGCGGAATTTTTCGGAGGATCGGCTCAACTGAGGTGACTTCGAACATTCCGTTTCGACCCAACGACTTTGTTTGCTTGTATCGGAGCTTTGCGCATTTCGACACGACGACCGTGGTAAAATCCCTCAAGTCGAACGATATGGCGAGCGAAGTAACGGAATTGCTTGAGGAGCCAAGAAGCGGCAACAGCGAGTGCGAGGCCCTTGATCGGTTGCTGCCGTTGCGGCGACTGGCCGGCAGTTTTCTCAATCGTGAAGCGATTTGTCGCCAAAAACTACGGAACTCGAGCACGAGGTCTATTTCAAACTGACGGATCAGCGAAAAGGTGGATTGGGAAAACCGCGGCCAGTTTTTCCGGATCGCAGCGTAGGCGATGCGTCGGATCTTTGCCGCGGTTGAAAAAACCGGCAGTCTAATTGCCCATAAATCGCGCCGCATACAGATACTGCCCGAAAGACACCCCTCGCGCCGAAACGCTGATTCCGAGCCTGATCGTCATCGGTCGGTTGTAGAGCTTGTTAATGACCGTTTGCGGCAAGCCAAGATCGGCGAAATAACTGCGCGCAAAGCCGCGTGTCGAAGCTGAACTGGACTGATTGTAGTCAAATTCAAAATCGTTGGCGGGAATGGTTCTGTTGAAGACCTTCGTGCCGAAAGCCGAAATCGTCAGCGAGCCGTTCAATGGCAATCCGGTTGTCGGGTCGAGTGCCAACGGATCGTTCAAAGCTGTGCTCTCGATCGTCAAACGCGGCGTGAAGCGGAAGAATGCCGGAAGCCCGTTGGCAAAATCGTTGTTGAAGTCGTTGCTGATCGTGTTGTTGAGAACGAAGAAGATCACATTGTCGACCGAGCGTCCGGGAATCGTGATTCTGCCGATGTCGTTGAAGGTTCCAGCCGAGGTCGGCCCGCCGACCGTGTGCGCCAGGCAGCGGTCGTCCGCGCCGAGCGTGACGTCCACTTCCGCCAGCAAGATCACCGGATCGCAGCTGCGATAAACATAGACCACGCCGGTCGCCGCCGTTCCCAGGAATTTTACGTTCCTTCCGAACGAATCGGGATCGCCCACATCAGCGACCGAAAGCAGGGAATTGATCGGGTTGTTCTGCTCCTTCTTGACGTCCGTCAATTCTCTTAGTATTGACTCCCGTTCGCCCTTCGCGTCCGTTTTGTCTTGCGCCGCGGCGAATTGTCCCCCGATGCAAACCAACATCATCATCATCATCGTCAGTTTTTTCATCTTTCTCTCCTTTTTTATATATTTCTTGAAAATCCGTGCCCATCAATCGGCATCTGGTTCAAGTCCGCAGGACGACCGCCGGCCGGCACACTCTTCGGAACGGATTGATGGAGCTTTGATCCGGCCGGCAAAATCACTCGTTACAACGCGAGTTTTGGCGCTCGAACCCTGAAGACAACCTGACCTCGACAAATCACCATCGATTGACAACGAATCTCTTTTGCCGAAATTGCGATTCTCGTTCACATAACTACGCGAGATCGCCGTTCGATCTGGCTCAATCGGCGTTTTATCACGCAAATCTCCGTCGGTCGCTTTCGGCGTACCGAAGAACGTCCCTGGAGATTCTCTCCGATCATCGACCGCCCATACGTCTCGCCGGACCGGAGTATTGTCGCGAGCCGTTCGGGGCGCGTGGCAATCGGACGCGGCGTCTAAGCGGGATTATGGTAAAATTGCGCAGCGATCTTATGGCAAATGAAGTTACCCGTTTGTTAAGCGAGCTCAGCAACGGAGCGGTTGATGAAAATCGCGATGCTCTGGATAGATTGCTGCCGATCGTTTACAACGAACTGCGCCATCTGGCCGCGAGCTTTTTGCATCGTGAAAATGCCGTTTCAATTCAAACGACGGAACTCGTCCACGAGGTGTATTTCAAACTCACCAACCAACGTGCGGTCGATTGGGAAAATCGCGGTCAGTTCTTTGCTATTGCCGCCCAAGCGATGCGGAGAATCTTGATTGATGCCGCGCGGCAGAGAAAGTCCTTAAAACACGGTTTTGAAAAGGTCTCGCTTGAAGACGCACCGACGCTTTCGGTCGAAATGAACCAGGATCTCCTCGCTCTCGACGACGCCTTGAATGAACTTGAAAAACTCGACGCCCAACAATGCCGGCTTGTCGAACTTCGCTATTTTGCGGGTATGACGATCGAAGAAACCGCGCAAGTCTTGCGGATTTCGCCGGCGACCGTAAAACGCGAATGGGTGATCGCGCGCGCCTGGCTCTATGAGAGAATCAACGCCGATTGAATGGTCCGAAGAAACGACGTGAGGCGCCACCGACCCAAGCCGTTGCTTCGAACTTTGATTGAGCCATTCCCCCATTGTTTCACGCGTAGTTTCTAGAGGAGACAATATGGATTCCGCGAAATGGCAAATAATGAAGAACGTACTTTCGGCCGCGCTTGATTTGCCCGAAGCTGGACGTGCTGACTTTCTTTCGCGTGAAGCGGACGAAGAAGTTCGGAGCAAGGTCGAAAAACTGCTTGCCGCCCACGAGAAAGCCGAAGGTTTTATTGACAGGCCTCTCTTGATCTCGCAAGGCATTGCGGAAGATGAATCGAAAGAGACGTTCATCAACAAACGGATCGAGAATTATTTGATCCTTGAAAAAATCGGCTCCGGCGGAATGGGCGCGGTCTATCTGGCCGAGCGCGTCAATTCCGATTTCAAGCAGAAGGTCGCACTAAAGATCATCAAACGCGGAATGGATTCCGAAGCGATCCTGAAACGATTTGCGACCGAACGCCGGATTCTCTCAACCTTACGACATCCGAATATCGCGCAATTAATTGACGGCGGAATTTCTACCGAAGGCTTGCCGTTTTTCGTGATGGAATATGTTGAAGGACTCCCGCTCAATCAATACTGCCGTGAGCGACAACTATCTCTCGAAGAACGACTTGGAGTTTTCAGGCAAATTTGTTCAGCCGTCGAAAACGCACATCAGAATCTCGTCATTCACCGCGATCTGAAGCCGACGAATGTCATCGTCACCAGTGACGGCAACGCAAAACTGCTCGATTTCGGGATTGCCAAGGTTTTGTCGGACGATGGTTTCGAGAACACAAACACGGCGACCCGGGCGAAAGTATTCACGCCCGAATATGCGTCTCCCGAACAGATTTTAGGGAAAACCGTGACGACGGCGACCGACGTTTACAGCTTAGGCGTGATCCTCTATGAGCTTCTCGCCGAGCACCGCCCCTATGAAACAAAAGGAAGATCGTTCGACGAGATCGTCAAAAGCGTCTGTGAAACCGAACCCGTCCGCCCGTCGGCGTGGATTTCGGATTTGGGATTTCGGACTTCGGATTCGAAGGTAACGGTCTCAGGCGATCAAAAGACGGCTCACGACGAATCGAAAACAAATCCGCAATCCGCAATCATAAATCCCAAAATACTAAAGGGCGATCTGGACAACATTATCCTGAAAGCGCTGCGGAAAGAACCGGCCGAGAGATACGGTTCGGTGCAACAATTTTCGGACGATGTCTTGAGATTTCTGCAAGGCTTGCCGGTCCTGGCGCGTCCGCAAACTCTGAATTACCGTTTTGGAAAGTATGTCAAACGCCATCGGGCCGGCGTCGTTGCCGCGGCCCTTGTTTTGTTTTCACTGATCGGCGGAATTTCGGTGGCCACCTGGCAGGCGGTCGTCGCCCGCCGCGAACGCGCCAAATCCGAGCGGCGTTTCAATGATGTGCGGAAACTGACGAATTCGTTCTTGTTTGAGTTTCACGATGCGATCGAGAATTTGCCGGGATCTACCCCCGCTCGCAAACTGGTAATTGACCGTGCATTGCCGTTTCTCGATAATCTCGCGCTTGAATCGGGGGATGACGACTCGCTGCAAAGCGAACTGGCCGAATCGTATTACAACCTCGGAATGATCCAAGGTCACCCGTCGTTTCCGAATATTGGTGATGTCGCGGGCGCTATTGGGAGTTTTCGCAAATCCATCACGATCGGGGAAGTACTCGTCAGGCACGAACCGACCAATCCGGATTTTCGTCTCAATCTGGCGAAATACTACGATATGCTCGGCGATATGTTTGGAGTCGCAAGTTACGACACGCCAGCTGCAACCGAGAATTATCAAACGGGACTGCGATTGCGTGAAGAAGTGCGAAAGGAATATCCTGCGGATCCAAAGGTGCTGAATGGATTGATGATCAGCTACGAACGCGTCGGATCCATAAAGGCCAAGACCGGCGAACTGAATGCGGCAATCAAGTATTATCAGGATACGCTCGCGATGGCGGAGCAGTTCCAGGCTTTGGAACCGGCAAACAACAGACGCCAGCGCAATATTTTCTTGGGCTATTACGCAATCGGGAAAGCCTTGCATGCTAACGGAGAGTATCGGAAAGCACTCGAACAATATGCAAATGGTCGGACTTTGGTTGAAAACGTGATTAGCGTTGAGCCGAACAACACCGATTTGAAGAGAATGATCGGGCTTTTCGATGATCTATCTGCGAATGCTTATCTCGAACTCGGAGAGACTGAACTTGCCAACGTGTTGTCAAACAGCGGGCTTGCCGTTTCCGAACAGCTTTTTGCCGCCGACCCGACAAATATCCAGTTCTACGGCGATCTCACCGTCAGTCTGGATACGGCGGGCGATCTGCGCGTCAAGGCAGGCGATGTCGCCGGTGCGTTGAAATTGTTGAACCGTTCGCTCGAAATGCGCGAAGCCGCTTTCAAAAACGACCCGACAATGACGCTGGCCAAGCGTTATATTGCCATTAGCCGGAACAAAATTGCCGCCGCATTTCGCGCAAACAATGATTTGGCTGAAGCCCTCTCTCAACTGAATATGGCGCTGAAGATCAATCGCGAATTATGCCTCAGCGATTCGACAAATCTGGATTTGCGCCGCGAACTTGCGGTCTCATTGAAGGGAAAAGGCGAAACGCTCGCTCTGATCGGCGCGAAAGAACGGAATCTCGTTAAATCACGCGAAGCCCGCGAATTGCTCGAAGAGAGCCTCAAGATCTACACCGATCTGAAGGCGAATAACCAATTCTACGGGTCTGACGAAGCGAAATTCGCGGATCTGAATGCTCTTATCAAAAACAACTTTGCGTTTTGACGAATTTCGGGCTTGCCTTGACCGAACTGCCGCCGAGTTCGTCGGCAAAACGCCGTGCATATCTCTCAAATTCAGGATCAAAGATACACGCCCTCGACAAACTCGGAAGACGCGCCGAAGGATTGACCGAGCTCGAATCCGGATTAAAGCTATATCTCACGTATCTGAACGCAAATCGAAAAGACCCGGAAGCGATGGCATTCGCGCCGGAAATGCTCGAAATTCCCGCTGGCTTTTTTTCGGATCGCGGCGATCGCCGAAGATCGGCAATGATCTGGGAAGACTGTGCGGATCGTCTGTCGCCGTTTCTGGCCGCATCACCGGGTGACGGCGGGTTCAGCCAACGCGTTTCGGATTGTCTGCGTCGACAGGACGATGTACTTGGCGGAGCCCGGGAAGGTTCGGCCGTAACCGCGACTGCCGCTGAACGCGCCAAAGCGCTCGCGCTCTACAAACGAGCGCTCGAGACGATCCGCGGCTCGAAGGTCAAATCACCCATCTTCCAATCGCGGATCGAGGAACTGGAAGCGACGATCTCGGCACAATGAAGACTTATTGACGACTTATAACGACAGTGAAAACGATTCCCGTGTGAATAACGCTCAAGCCAATCGCGATCAGTCTGCGCAGATATTCTTTGGGGTACGTCCGGATCGGAGTAAACATGTCGGTTTCCTCGACGTGAGCGACGGGTTTGATAATCAGCTTTGAGCCGAGATAGATCGTGAAATACGAGATTGCCAGCACGACGACGGCGGGATAGAAAAAACCGGCCAAACCGGCCTTGTCGAAAAGTATCCCAAGGTCAAAACGCTCGTTCAGTGCGGCCCGCCAAACCCCGATTGTCAAGATTGCGAACACGGCAAAAACGAATGGGTTCGTCTTGGTTTCCAGGCTCGCGATAGAATCGTGAACCACCGCTTCTTTGACGCCTTCGTACTCGCGTTTCGCTTCCACGGTCATTTCGACAACTTTTTTTAGTGTTCGACGGGGCATACGTGTCAGGATCTTCGTTCAAGAATGAAGTCAGCAATGTCGCTCAGGATTTTGGTTGATCGGTCGAGTTTCATCAAATCCGCGACGGCCGCATTGCGAACCTGCTTCGCAAGGTCTCCGGCTTGATCGAGCCCGAGCAGCGCTGGATAAGTAGCCTTTTCGGAGGTGACGTCCTTGCCGGCGGTTTTGCCGAGCATTTCTGTCGTTTGCGTGACGTCAAGAAGATCGTCGGTGATCTGGAAAAGCAGGCCGATCTTGGACGCGTATGAGGTGACCGCTTCAAGTTCCGATTCCGTCGCGCCGCCGATCAGCGCTCCGGCGCGGGCCGAAAATCTGATCATCGCGCCGGTCTTGTTGAGGTGGATGCGTTCAAGTTCCTCGATCGTGATCGACCGGCCTTCACTGTCAAGATCGAGCTGCTGGCCGTCGACCATTTTCGCCGCCGCCGTGGCGAGTTCGCTGATGAGCCGGACGCGCGTCGAATGGTCGAGCGATTCGTCGCTCGCGATCGCGCCGAACGCGAGCGACTGCAGGACGTCGCCGGCGAGGATCGCGGTCGCCTCGTCGAATTTGACGTGGCACGTCGCGCGGCCGCGGCGGAGATCGTCGTCGTCCATCGCCGGCAGATCGTCGTGGATCAGCGAATAGGTATGGATCATCTCGATCGCCGCGGCGGATCTCACAAGCTTCTCATCGGGCGCGCCGAAGGCCCGGCCGACGGCGACCAGAAGTGCAGGGCGAAAGCGCTTGCCGCCGGCGAAGACGCTCCAGCGGACCGCTTCGTAAAGCCGTTCCGGCGATGTCGGGATCAATCGCTCAAGTTCAGCATCGACGAGGCGCGCGCATTCTTCGAAGAAAGCCTTGAGGTCGTTCATTATGTTCTAAGGATAATTGATGGAGGCTGGGATCGAGAAATGGCAACGGCATTCACGTTGCTTTCTTGGTTTATCAGAGATACGGTTTACCGCCCGGATGTGCGGCAAGGCTGTGGAGGCTGTCTCAAAATTCACCGAATTGAGTCTCCGAAGGAGACAAAGAACATACGTGACGTTGCATTCCCGTCTTGGTCGCTGTAAGTGACCAACAATCATCGATTTATGTTCGTCTCATTCGGAGACGGAAGTCGAATTCCGATCCTCACTTAGCGATTCTCGCTACGCTATGGTGTCCGTCACCTTCGGCGACACTAGGGACTTTTGAGACAGTCTCCTGTGCCTTTCCGCACATCCGGGCGGCAAGCCGCAGCAGGGCCTTCCGTTACCGCGGATGATTCCAGACAACCGTCGGACATATCGTTTCAATACCTTGCGTATTCTTCGATTCAAAGCTACATTAAGGCAGTTCATTTCAATCTTTCCCCGAAGACAAAATCCGGAGGCTTTCGTTCGATGAAAAACCCTTTTCTTGAGAATTTTCGTTCTTATATTCCCGACAAGACCTCGTTGCGCGAGCTGTCGGTCCTGCCGCTGCTCGTCGGCACGATGCTCGGCATTCTTTTCGGCGCTTCGTCGCTTTATCTCGTTTTGAAAACGGGACTGACGGTTTCGGCATCGATCCCGGTGGCGGTCATCGCGATCACACTGTTCCGGATATTGTCGAAGCTTGGAATGCGCGACGCAACGATCCTCGAAGGCAACATTATGCAGACGGCCGGATCGGCGGGCGAGTCGATCGCGTTCGGCGTCGGCGTCACGATGCCGGCGATCATGATCCTCGGGTTCGACCTCAATCTGATGCAGTCGACGCTCGTCGCGGTCTTCGGAGGGCTTCTCGGCATTCTGCTGATGATCCCTTTGCGCCGCGCTCTGATCAAAGAGCAGCACGGCTATTTGAAGTATCCGGAAGGCACGGCCTGCGCCGAGGTGCTCAAAGCCGGAGCGTCGAAGGAATCGCGCGAGGCTTCGCACGAAGGCGACACGAGCGCTGACGACAGCAGCGCGCTGCAAGGCGGAAAGATCATCGGCGTCGGCTTCGCGATGGGTTTCGTTTACAACGTGCTGATGCAGGTTTTCAGCCTTTGGAATCCCGAGCCGAGCAAGAAGCTGAGCGACAGCACGATCAAGGGCGGTTCGGTCGCGCTCGAGAACAACCCGGCGCTTCTCGGTGTCGGTTACATCATCGGCCCGTACGTTTCGGGGATCATGCTCGGCGGCGGCGTTCTCTCATATCTCGTACTGATCCCGCTCATCAAATTCTTCGGCGAAACGGCGGCGGCGCCGATCGCTCCCGAACTCAGCAAGACGATCGGTCAGATGTCGGCCGGTGAAATTCGCGGTTCTTACATTCTTTATATCGGCGCCGGAGCGGTCGCGGCGGCCGGGATCATTTCGCTCGCGCGAAGTTTGCCGACGATCTGGAGCGGTTTGAAATCCGGCCTCGCGGATCTGACGGGCGGCTCGAAATCGGCCGACGGATCGAAGCTCCCGCGAACCGACCAGGACATTTCGATGAAGTGGGTGATCGTCGGGATCATCGGGCTGATCGCCGGAATTCTGCTGCTGCCGCAACTCGGGCTGAGCATTTTCACGGACTGGAAGGTGTCGATCGTCGGCGCGATCCTGATCCTCGTGCTCGGCTTTTTGTTCGTCACGGTTTCGTCGCGGCTGACGGGCGAGATCGGCTCGTCATCGAACCCGATCTCGGGAATGACGGTTGCGACATTGCTGATCACCTGTCTCGTCTTTCTGATGCTCGGCTGGACCGCTGCCGATCCGTATTTCGTGACGGCGCTCAGCGTCGGCGGCATCGTCTGTATCGCCGCGTCGAACGGCGGCACCACGTCGCAGGACCTCAAAACCGGATTCTGGGTCGGCGGCACGCCGCGCAACCAGCAGATCGCGATCCTTTTCGGCGCGCTGGCCTCGGCGCTCGTGCTCGGCTGGCTGTTGGTGACGCTTAACAACGCCGAAACTTATTATCACAAGGTTGCCGAAAAGGAATTCGCGACCGAGTTTCGCGTCAAGGAAGAACAGCTCTTCCGCGAAGGCGGAACTTTCAAGTCAGAGAAGATCGTCAACGGCAAGTACAAAGACCAGGATCAGAGTGCTTACCGCGTCTGGCAAAATACAGATCCGGCGGCCGGACCGATCGGGAAATACCTGATCGATATGCAGGGCAAGCCGACGTATCTCGTCGATCCGGGCATCAACGGCCAGATCAAGATCGATGAAGACGGGAAGGAACTGACGCGTTATGACGCCCCGAAGGCGACGCTGATGAGCTACATCATCAAGGGAATTCTCAACCAGCAACTGCCGTGGGGACTTGTTCTGATCGGGGCGATGATCGCGATAATGCTGGAACTCGCGGGCGTTCCAAGCCTTGCGTTCGCCGTCGGGCTCTATTTGCCGATCTCGACTTCGACGCCGATCTTCTTCGGCGGAATGGTCCGCTGGGCGGTTGACCTTTATCTTCGTAAGAAGTTCACTCGTGAGAATCTATCGAAGGAACAGATCGACGCCGAGACCGACAAATCGAACGGGGTTCTGCTTGCGTCCGGCTACATCGCCGGCGGGGCGATCGCCGGAATTATGGTGGCGTTGTTCAGCCTCGACAAGCCGGAATTCCTGAAATCGCTGAAAGGGATCAAGGACAGCTGGGCGAAATGGGCCGAGACCGGAAATCCGTTCTTCGCGGGCGAAAATGCCGATCTTCTCGGTATGATCCCGTTCCTGATCCTGACCGTGATCCTCTATTTCGTCGGTCGCGAGATAGTCCTCGCGGGCAGGAAGAAGGACGCCTAGGGCGTGTCGACAAAACTGTGCTTTTCACGAGTTGTTCTGTGCTAATATCACAGGGCAACTCGTTTTTCAGTGGGAGTATTACTGCATTATGACCAAGTCCCTCCGCGTTCTTTTACTTTTTGCATTCTTGTCTTCCGTAATTCAGTGCTTCGCGCAGGACCCTGAGATCAAATCGGTTCGGGTGACGCGTGCGACGCCTGACCCAACGCCGACGTCGACCGTTCGCGGCCGGGTTTTCTACGCCGAGACGAGTCGGCCCGTGCGGCGCGCGTCGATTATGCTGATGTCGGCGAATATGCGCGGAGGGCCGGGCGAGGGAAGCGGGCTGACGGACAACGAAGGCGTTTTTGAGATCAAGGGTGTGCCGGCCGGAACGTATTACGCGATGGTCAACGCCCCGGGCGTCGTTTCGCCGCTGGCGTTCCTCGATTTTTCGAAACTCGACCGCGGCCGCGATATGGACGGCGCGACGGTCGAGGAGGCGTTCAAGGACTTCCAGAGGATCGTCGTCAACGGCGTCAACGACATCGACGTGCAGATCGCGGCGCGACGCGGCGGAGCGATCGCCGGTCGCGTGATGTACGACGACGGCGACGCGGCGATCGGCGTCAAGGTTGAGATCCTCCGCAAGGTCGAAGACAGATTTGTCGGCGTGATACCGAATTTTTCGGCGGTCGTCGGAATGTTTGGCGGCGGAAGCGGATCGTTCCAGACGGACGACCGCGGCGTTTTCCGTTTCTCCGGACTCCCGCCGGGCGAATACATCGTAAAAGCGACCGAAAACGTCAATCACAGCGGCGCAAAAAACTCGCAGTCGTTCGAGACTCTACTGCTCGGCGGCGGCGGTTCGTTCTTGACGATCTACCACCCGGACGTTTTCGACCCGGCGTCGGCGCAGTTGATCAACGTCGAGTACGGCCAGGAACTGACCGAGATCAATGTCACGATCCCTGGCCGATATCTCTACAAGATCAGCGGCCGGGTTACATCGCGCAAAGACAAGACGCCCGTCAAGGCCGAGATAATGCTTCAACGCGTGGCGGAGGACAAAACGTTCTCGGTGTTTACGGAGATCGCCCGGCGTATGCAGGCCGTGCCGACCGACGATAATGGCGCGTGGCTGTTCAAAGAACTGCCGAAGGGAGTTTACAAGGTCATCGTTTCACCGGCGCGTGCCGTCCCGGATTATTCGGATGATTCGGACGGGACCGGGCCGAAGCCGAAGGTGCCGGAGCCGCCGAAATTCGCCAAGAAGATCCAGGAGATCACCGTCGAGGACAAGGATCTGGCTGAGATCAATGTCGAACTCGGTTTCGGGGCTTCGGTTTCGGGAACGGTCGCCGTCGAGAATCTTTTCAACGAGATGCCAGACGGCGTGACGATCAGGGCTGAAAATGAGGTCGCCGAACTGAACACCAGCGGCGGGGTTTGGAACTACGCCGAACGGGATCCTTCGAAACCCGGGAAACTGAACCACGATTTCAATCTCGAGAACGTATCCGAGGGAAAGACGAAATTCAGCATCGTACTCGGCGATGGCGATTACTACGTCAAAAGTATGACGGCGGGCTCGACCGATCTGCTCGCAGGCGTCTACGAGATCAAGGAGGGCGAGAAACTGGCCAACGTCAAGATCGTGCTTGGCAAAGGGCTTGCGACGCTGAAGGGAACGGTGACCGGCGATGATAAGGAGCCCGTTTCGGGCGCGCAAATGATGCTTGTGCCGACCGACGCCAAACGTCGCAATTCGACGTTTCAACGCAACGCGCGCACCGGTGACACCGGCGAATACGAGGTCAAACTGGCGCCGGGCGAATACGCGCTGATCTTCGTCACCGAGGACGATCTTCGGAAAAAACGCGAAGCCTGGGACAGTTGGCTCGAAGCCGAACTGAAGAAAGCGCAAACCGTGAAACTCGAAAGCGGAAAAACGGAAACGCTGAATTTGAAACGGGTCAAATGAAAGCGGGTCTTTGATCTTGGAACTTTGATCTTCGAGTTTGAGTAGTTTGTGTGACAAATCAAAACTCAAAGATCAAAGTTCCAAGATCAAAGGCCATATCTTCAAGTTTCAATCAACAAAAATTTCCAATTTTTGTTTTACATTTTTTTACACGCCGCGTTATAATCTTCTGGCGCGGCGATTTTCTCGCCCCCGATCAATTCCCCGAAACAAACTTCAAGTTCATTTCTTTCAATCCCGGAGTGTTTTTATGTTGCGAGCGAATTTCTCTAAGTATGTCTTCTTAGTTGTTCTTGCGGTGTGCGGCTTGGGCGGCTGCGGTGCCGTTGCGCGGACCGAAACCGTGACCAGGCCGGCGGCGAATTCGGCAGAGATGAAAACCGAAACTAAAACTGACCCGGCGGCGAATTACTCAAAGCGTGCGACGATCGAGATCACCCCGAACGGTCCGGCCGATACCGTCCGCGTGTTCTATGCACACCTGCGCGAGAAGAAGTTTCGCGACGCGCTGTTTCTGACGAATCTCCGCCCGGCGATCGAGGGGCTGACCGAAGCCGAACTCGACGAGCTTAAGGTCGATTTCGAACAGATCGCGGTCGGCGTCCCGGCCGAGGTCGAGATCAACGGCGAGATCATTTCCGGGGATTACGCGACCGTCACTGCGAAGTTGCCCGATAATGAGACGCGCGAGATAAAGCTTCAGGAAATTCGCTTGCGAAAGGAAGGAAACGTCTGGGTCATCCTGACCGTCGACGAAACGGCCGAGACGGCGATCAAAAAGGAAGGAAATCGATATTTCTTCAATCTCAAGATCAAAACCCACGAATCCGAGGCCAGGGCGATGATCGAAAGGATCTTCAAATCACAGACCGTTTATGCTCTTCAGAATGGCGGCCTGTTCGGCGATCTCGACCAGTTGATAGGTGCCGGATTGCTGCCTGACGACGTTCGAACGTCAGAATCGACGGGCTACAATTTCGTGCTCATCCTGTCAGGCGACAAGAAAAAATACTATGCGACCGCCGTTCCGGCCGTTTACGGAAAAACCGGAAAGCTCTCGTACCTCCTCGAATTCGAAGGGAAGAATCCGAAGATATCGTCGAAAGACGTTCAGGGTCAATCACTTAAAAAGTAAAATTCGTGTGAATTAAAAGAAATACTTGTTGAAATTCTGTGTAAAAAGGTTTATAAGTTGTTCAACCGACGTTGTATCCCCTAAGTTACACAATTAAAACAAGATGATTCGAAAGTGGGTTGCAAAACTAAACAAGTCTATCGCGGGTAGTGTGGTTTCGACGCGGAAAGGAATTGCGGTGCCGGTCAAGATCTGGTTCGAACCCGACAGAAACACGGGCCGATTGATGCCGATTGAGAATCTGGTGATTACGGGTGAGACCAGTGATCTCAGCCGATCCGGAATCGCGTTCATCGTGGCATCGATTCGAATCCACGAGAATTACCTCGTCGGCGAAGGGCGAACGCTCAACGCCGAACTCGATCTTCCGGGCGGAAAAGTTCGGATGCAGATCATCGGACGCCGCTACGAGCAGGTCGGCGAGCATGTTTCGACCGCACGTTATCTGGTCGGCGCCGAGATCACGAAAATGAGCGACGGCGACCGCGAATCATACAACGACTTTCTGAAGTTCGGAAACAAGCGCAAGCGGCGAAGCCTGGAGTTGGGAATCGACAAAGGGTAGGCGATTTCGGGTTTTGGATTTGGGATTGCGGATTTTGTTTGAGGCGCGAGGATCGAGTTGATTCTCGCGTTTCTTTGTTTGCCGCCGGCATTGAATTCACAAAACAAGGAAGCGATACGCAGAATTCGGCTACAATGCAGAATAAGATCGAAACGGGAAACGGCGTGTCGAGATGACAAACCCAGAATCCAAAATCACCGTTCCGAAACTAGGCTTTCTCGGCGTCGGTTTCGCAAAAAAGGTACAGATCCCGGCATTTCTGATGGCCGGAGGTTGCGAGATCGTTTCGCTTGCGAGCGCGCGTTTGGAAAGTGCCGAAGCGACGGCCGGGCAGTTCGGCGTGCCGCATTTCACCGACGACTGGCGCGAAACGATCGATCATCCTGACGTCGATCTCGTCTGCATCACGACTCCGCCCAATCTCCATTGCGAACAAGCGCTCTATGCCGCCGCCCGCGGGAAGCACATACTTTGCGAAAAGCCGATGGCGATGAACGTCGCCGAAGCCGAGGCGATGTGCCGCGCCGCAAGAGACGCGAATGTTCTCGCGCTCATCGACCACGAACTGCGGTTTCAGACCGGGCGTCGGAAGGCGAGGGAAATGCTCCGGGAAGGCGCAATCGGCAAAATTCGCCACGTCAAGTATTCGTTCCGCAACGCGATGCGCGGCGACGTCAATGTGCCGTGGAACTGGTGGTCCGACAAAGATGCCGGCGGCGGCACGCTCGGCGCGATCGGCTCGCACGCCATCGATTCGCTGCTATGGTTTCTTGACACAGGAATTGCGAGTGTTTCGTGTCAACTCCAGACTCACGTCAAGCGCCGAACCGATTCAAACGGCCGGCTGCGTGAAGTTACCACCGACGACGAGGCGCTCCTGAACTTTCGTTTTGCCGACAGCGAGCTGACCGACGACACGACCGGTACGATGTCTCTTTCGATGATCGAGTATCCCGATTATGAACACTCGATCGAGTTCGTCGGAACCGACGGTTCGATCAGGGTTCTGTTTCTCGGCGAGGTCTTGTTGACCCGTTCGGGCGATACCGGCTGGACGAAGATCGACGTCACGATCGGCGAGTCTGTTCCCGGCTTATTCGATTCCGGCTTCCCGAATGCGTTCGTCGCCTTCGCGCCGAAGATCCTCGACGCGGTACGATCCGGTGCCACGACGGTCGAAGGAGCCGCGACATTCGAGGACGGCCTGCGCGTTCAGCAGATCCTCGACGCCGCCCGTGAGTCCGACCGCTCGGGACGGCTGGTATCGTTGGAAAGCGATTGAATTTCCGGTCTCGGTTTCACCGCATTTGTGCTAAAGTGAGACAGTTTTTTTGTCGAACTTCCCTCGAGTTTTCAATTTAGAAAATATAGGAGTGACCAATGAAGGCGTTAACTGGCGTTTTGGTGTTTTTGATCTTGTGCTGCGGCGCGGCGGCGATCGGTTTGACCGCTCTTGCGGAAAATCCCGCACAAAAAGAGTTTTTGGAAAATGGTGGCGAGGAAGATCAGGATCTTCCGACCGGCGTGACCATCGACAAAGGTGAATACATCCGTCTTCGTGAAGAGCATATTGGGCTCCTCCGAGGTCTCGACACCGCAAAGCCGGACTCGCGCAAACAGGCGATCATTGAAATGGCGCGCAGCGAACAGGCGGTCGAGCGTCGGCGACAAGAACTGAATGAACCGCTCGGTAACTTTTGGCTGCCACTTGGTCCGTCACCGATTCCGGTCAACGCGTCGACTTCTTACAGCGGTCGAGTTTCGGCCATTGCGGTCCATCCGTCAAATCCGAGTATAGTGTACGTCGGAACCGCTCAGGGCGGGGTCTATCGGTCGCTCAACGGCGGCACTGTCTGGACGCCGATTCTCGACGGCGCTCAGAGCCTCGCAATCGGATCGATCGCTATCGCGCCGTCCGACCCGTCAACGATCTTCGTCGGAACCGGCGAGCCGCAGTTTTCCTCGGACAGCTTTTTCGGAGTCGGAATCTACCGCATCACAAACGCCGATACAACGCCGACCGTCTCCGGACCTTTCAACGCGGGCAGCGCCGGCGGCGATGTTTTCACGGGTCGCTCAATTGGCAAGATAATCGTTAATCCAACAAACCCGAACCAACTCTTCGTGACTTCGGTCACCGGCATAGCCGGCATCGGCGGATCGACGACTGGCGCCACGCTTCCTCCGGCTGGCCTTTTCCGGACCTCGAACGCGCTCGGCGCGACACCGCAATTCGAAAAGCTTACGGTTTCCGCGCTCAACGGCGGAAGTCGTCGAATTCTTGACGCGGTCATCGAACCCGGCAATCCGGCGCGATTGATCGTGACGCTCGTTGATTCGGAAGCGCTCGGTGACGGCGGCGTTTATCTTTCAACGAACGCGCTCGATGCCGCGCCGACATTCATCCGCACACAAGCGACCGGGACGACGACCAGCACCGGGCGCGCGGAACTCGCGATCCAGAAAACCGGATCGACGGTCACGGTTTACGCCGCGACCGGGGTCGCCAACGGCACGCTTTACAAATCGATCGACGGTGGTTCGAACTGGACCACCGCGGTCGCCAACAGTTTTTGCAATCCGCAGTGTTTTTATGACGTCGCCGTGGCGGTCGATCCGAACAACGCCGACAATGTCTATCTCGGCGGTTCGCCGGCGCTTGTTTTCGGCCGGTCGACCAATGGCGGCGCGTCATTTACGAATAGTTCCAGCGGTTTGCACGTCGACACTCAAGCGATCTCGATCGCGCCTTCAGATCCGAACACGATCTATTTCGGCAGCGACGGCGGAATCTGGAAATCGGTCAATGGCGGAACGAGTTGGATAACTCTCAACAACTCGACGTTCAGCGCGACACAGTTTCAGGGAATTGCCCTCCATCCGTCCGACCGGAATTACACGCTCGGCGGCACGCAGGATAACGGGACCCAGTTTCTCGCTCCAAACGGCATCACCTGGGTTCGTTCGGACGGCGGCGACGGCGGATTCGCGGTGATCGATCAAACTTCCACGTCACCCAACGAAGTAACCGCGTATCATACCTATTACAATCAAACCAACAGTCAGATCGGGTTTTCACGCGCGACAACGACGGTTAGCGGAACGACCGCGAACGGCGATCCGAATTGGAGCGGGTTTCTTGGATGCGGCGGCACTGCAAACGGAATCAACTGCGCCGATGCGGTACTGTTTTATGCGCCGATGGTCGGCGGACCCGGAACGCCGAACACGCTCTATTTTGGAACGACGAACCTCTATCGCTCGACCGATAAAGGCACGACGATGACGAGCGTCAGCGGCACGCTCCCGGCTCGCATCAGCGCGATCGCCATCGCCCCTCAGGACGACAGTATCAGACTCGTTGGATTGACGAATGGCGCAGTCTATCTTTCGACAACCGCCGGCGCCACGACAATGAATGCGATCAGCGGGTCGATCCCGGCCCGTTACATCGGGCGCATCGCGATCGACCCGACCAATGCCAACGTTGCTTACGTCGCCCTCAACGGCTTTGGTTTGGCCGCCGGCCAGCATGTCTGGAAAACGACGAATCTTTTGAGCGGCGCGCCGACGTGGAGCGCGGCTGGAAATGGGATTCCGGATGTTCCGACAAACACGATCGTCATCGATCCTTCGAATCCGAACACACTCTACGCCGGAACGGACATCGGCGTCTTCTCCACCTCGGATGGCGGCGCAACGTGGATACCGTTCAGCAATGGACTGCCGCGAGTCGCGGTGTTTGGAATGGAGCTTCAGAACGCATACCGAGTTCTCAAGATCGCGACCCACGGCCGCGGGATCTTTCAGTACAATCTGCGTGCGCCGATTCGCCGCGCCGAGTCCGATTTCGACGGCGACGGAAGATCCGATCCGGCGGTCTTTCGGCCATCGACCGGGAGTTGGTTTCAAACGACAAGTTCGAATAACGGTGTTCGGGTCAATCAGTTCGGCATCGCGTCTGACACCGTCACGCCGGGCGATTACGATGGCGACAGCAAGAGCGACATCGCGGTTTATCGCGGCGGCATCTGGTACGTCTTGAACAGTTCGAACTCCGTCGCGCGGATCGAACAGTTTGGGATCGCGAATGATCGGCCGGTTGCCGGTGACTACGACGGCGACGGCAAAATGGACCTCGCCGTCTATCGCGACGGCGTTTGGTACGTTCACCGGACGTCGGATTTCGGTTTCACGATCCAGACCTTTGGACTTGCGGGCGATACGCCCGTTCCGAGCGATTTCGACGGCGACTCGAAAGCTGATTTCGCGGTCCATCGTCCTTCGGATTCGCCGGCTGATGCCGACTTCTACGTTCTCAAGACGACCGATGCAGGCGTTTTGTCATATTCGTTCGGCAGCACGGGCGACATTCCCGTCGTCGGTGACTATGACGGTGACACGCTGGCCGACATCGCCGTCTGGCGCCCGGCTAACGGAACCTGGTATGCGCTCCGTAGTCTGAACGGAATCGTGATCACGCAGTTTGGGATTGCGTCCGACATTCCTTCACGCGGTGATTATGACGGCGACGGCAAGACGGATCTCGCCGTTTATCGTCCGAATGAAGGAAACTGGTATGTTCTCAACAGCTCGACGGGCGTGCCGAGTGTCAGGCAGTTCGGAATATCGACCGACGTTCCGATCGCCGGAAAACAGAACCACTGATCGGTTTCGAAAACGGCCGACGCCTTTGCGGGAAGCATTTTTTGATATGGTCGGACCGATCTTGTTGCGGCAACGGCGGAAGATTGTCGGTCTATCGGGTTTTGTGAGGTTGCTTCTTAAGATATGAAGTGGATCTTTCGAGTTTCGATCGTCTCGATCGCCGCGGCCTTCGTTTTGCTCGCGGGCTTTTTCGGGTTTGCGCCCGGATACATCGCGCGGACCTCGAACAAGGTCGTCAAACCGCCCCCGTACACGGTTTCGGAACGCGCCGGTATGCTGCACGAAAAGCTTCTGGTCGCCGATCTTCACGCCGATTCGCTGCTCTGGAACTACGATCTCAACCAGCGTCAAACGTCCAATCACATCGATCTGCCGCGTCTGATCGAGGGTAACGTCGCGTTGCAGGCGTTTACTGTCGTCACCAAAACACCGCGCGCGATGAACATCGAATCGAATGCGGACAAGTCCGACAATATCTTCTGGCTCGCGCTTGCGCAGCGGCAACCGCTTGAGAATCTTTCGAGTCTGACGAAACGCGCGCTTTGGCAGGCCGCGAGGCTTCACCAGTATGCGAACGATTCCGGCGGCAAATTGGTCGTCATCAAAACGAAAACGGATCTGAGCGCTTTTCTCGAACGACGCAAGACCGAACGGATCGTCGGCGGCTGGCTCGGGATCGAAGGCGCGCAGGCGCTCGACGGACGCGTCGAAAACGTCGATGTTCTCTTCGACGCCGGCTTTCGGATGATGTCGCCGTCGCATTTCTTCGACACCGAAATGGGCGGATCGGCGCACGGACTCGAAAAGGGCGGTCTGACCGATGCGGGCCGCGAAATGATCAAGCGTATGGAGTCGAAGGAGATGATCGTCGATCTTGCGCACGCTTCCTCCAAAACCATCGACGAAGTTCTTGCGATCGCAACGCGTCCGGTGGTCGTTTCGCATACCGGCGTTCGCGGAACTTGCAACAATCAGCGAAATCTGTCGGACGATCAACTCCGCGCGATCGCGAAAACGGGCGGAATTATCGGGATCGGATTCTGGGACACCGCCGTTTGCGGCGAAGACGCGGGGTCGATCGCCAAAGCGATCCGGCACGCGGTGAACGTCGTCGGCGCGCACCACGTTGCGCTCGGCTCGGATTTTGACGGTGCCGTCCGGGTTCCGTTCGACGTCACGGGAATCTCGATGATCACCGAAGCGCTTCTCGTTGAAAACTTCAGCGATGATGAGATCGCCTTGATAATGGGCGGGAACGTGGCGCGGATTCTCGGCGAAAATTTACCGGACTAAAGCGGGCGTGGCCGGATTGAAAACTCTTCGTTTGACGTGCAGAATAGCTGCACTAGCCCGATGCTGTTCACGCTTCAAAAACTCTTTTTGTCAGTGGCCGCGGTCTTTGCCTGCATCTTTCTCGCCGCGCCGTTATCGACATCGCAAACGCTTCCGTTCAAGAACTTTACGACCGCCGATGGGCTCGGACACGACTTCGTGAACCGGATCGTCCGCGATTCGCGCGGTTTTCTGTGGTTTTGCACCGGCGAGGGCCTGTCGCGATTCGATGGAATCGAATTCAGAAATTACACACAGGCGGATGGATTGCCGCATCGTGAGGTGAACGATCTTCTCGAGATCGATGGCGGAAAATACGTGGCCGCGACCGCCGACGGAGTCGCGGTTTTTGATCCAACCGGAACCGGTCCGATGTTTCGCCCGTCCGACTCGCAAACCGTTGCGCAACCTATGTTTCGGACTTTTCGATCGTCCGAACCGCCTTTCGACAGCAATCCGTTTTCCGCGTTGGACCTTTATCAGTCGCCCGACAAAGGCATCTTTGTCTCCACCGTCAGCGGGATCTTTCGATTCTCCGTTCAAAACGGTCTCGAGGCGATCGGGATCGAAGAATGGCGCGGCAAACGGATCGAGGTTCTTTCGACGTTTCAAGACACGCGCGGCACGTTCTGGGTCGCGACCAGCACCGGCGTCTGGACCTTCGACGAGCGCCTGGAAAATGGAAGGCGAATTCTCGACACCTCGGCGAGAGTTGTCCACGAGGACCGTGCCGGGCGGATTTGGGTCACCGGCGGAGACCGGAGCGAGGGTTTGAGCGTCTTCGAGTATCAGGCCGGCAGGCCGGTTTTGACCAGACGGTTTACGACGGCGGACGGGTTGACGGACAATACGTGGATTCATTCGATCCTTGAGACCACCGATGGCAGAGTCCTTGTCGGGATCCGAAACGGGTTGTGCGAATTTGTCCCTGATTCGAAGCCGGGCGCGAAACAGTTCCGTGTTCTGTTTTCGACCGACGTCGTCTCGCTCGGAGAAGATGCCGGCGGGAACATATGGATCGGAACGGGCACCCGCGGCGCATTCAAACTGACCCGCAACAGTTTCGTTCTTTTCGACATTCCCGAAAAACCGCCGTATGGGAGCGTGACGTCGATCTTCAGTTCCGGTGCCGAGGTGTTTGTCACTTCGAGCAGCGATGACCTGCTCCGATTTGACGGCGAAGGCTTCGTCGAGATCGGACCGGCGGGCCGTTGGGTGAGGAGTTGGGGCTGGAATCAACTGGACGTCCGATCGCAGATCGACGGTGAATGGTGGATCCCGACATCGACCGGACTGTTTCGATATCCGGCCGAAACGGAAATCCCGAAACTTGCCGCGGCCTCGCCTAAACGAGTCTATCGGAAAGTTGACGGCCTCTCCGCCGATGACATCTTTCGGCTCTTCGAAGACTCGCGCGGCGACCTTTGGTTCTCGAACATCTCACGCGCCGGCGTGATGCGTTGGGATCGCAAGACGGATACTGTCCGGCAGTTCTCGGCTGCCGAAAATACTCCGGACCACAGCGCCCCGACGGCTTTTGGCGAAGATTCGGCAGGGAACATCTGGCTGGGATTCTACACCGGCGGCGTGGCGCGTTACCGGAACGGCACGTTCGAATTTTTCAATTCGCCGGAGCGTTTTCCGCCGGGGTTGGTCAACGCGGTTTACAGGGATTCGCGCGGCCGCTTGTGGGTCGCGATCAGCAACAGCGGCATCGTTCGGATCGACAACCCGGCAGACGAAACGCCGGTTTTTACGAGGATCTCGGTCAGTGAAGGCCTTTCAAGCAATCAGGCGAACTGCATCACCGAAGACGATTCGGGCCGGGTCTATGTCGGCACCGCACGCGGGATCAACCGCTTCGATCCGGAATCAGGTCGGATCAGGCTCTTCACTCAGGCGGACGGACTGCCTGGCGGGAATATAAATCGTTGTGCCCGCGACACGAACGGCAGTGTCTGGTTCGCCCAGAAGTTCACGATCGCGCGTTTGAACCCACGGGACGCGAAAGCATCGCCGCCGCCTCCGATTTTCATCGCCGGTCTTCGGGTCAACGGCGAAACCGTGCGGCACCTCTCGGAACTCGGCGAAACCGTCATCAAAGATCTCTATCTCGATACCGACCAACGTCAACTTCAGATTGATTTCTTCTCACTCGCGTTCGCAGCCGGCGAATCGCTCAAGTATCAACATCGGTTCGGAAATTCCGATTGGAGTGAGCCGCTGGCCCAACGAAACGTGAATCTCAACCTCACTGCGGGCAGCTATGATTTCCAGGTTCGCGCGATTTCGTCCGATGGAGTGGTCAGCGAAGCACCTGCGACGATCACCTTCTCGATTGCGCGGCCGGTCTGGCAGCGTTGGTGGTTTTTGTTGCTGACAGCGTTGATCGTCGGGGGCGTCGTGTATGCGGCGTATCGCAATCGTTTGAGACGGCTAATCGAACTCGAACGCGTCCGAACGCGGATCGCGACCGATCTTCACGACGACATCGGTTCGTCGCTTTCGCAGATCGCGATCTTGTCTGAGGTTGTCAGGCAGAAGGTCGGCGACAAAGATGCGAATGAACCGCTCAATATGATCGCCGAGTCGTCGCGAGAGATGATCGATTCGATGAGCGATATCGTTTGGGCGATCGATCCGAACAAGGACAGTTTGCACGATCTCGTGAATCGAATGCGTCGCTTTGCAAGCGACATATTGGAAGCAAAAGACATTGCATATCGGTTTCATTTGCCGCCGACGGGCGATTTCGCGCTCGGTGCCGACGTTCGGCGCGAGATCTATTTGATGTTCAAGGAGTGCGTCAACAATCTCGCAAAACACGCGCAGGCGACAGAAGCCGATTTGATGATCGCCGTCGAGGATGACCGCTTGACGATTCGGATTTCGGACAATGGCCGCGGCTTTCAAATGCGGAGCGAGGAGAACCATTCGCCGCAGGAGGGTCTCGGGGGCAATGGTCTGAACAATCTGCGCCGCCGCGCGGAGAGCCTCGGAGGCAGTTTTGAGGTCGAATCGGAGATCGGCAAAGGAACCGTTGTCACGGTCCGCGTCCCGATCAGGGCCAATGTTATGTTTGGAGGACTTCGACGTTTCGTTGAGGGATAGCGGAAAGAGACGAGATAATTGTTGCGCGTTGGAGAACATCCTGACTACTTGAACAGGTAGTTGCAATTCGAAGGGATTGATGCAACATAGAGGTCGAGAATGGAAAGCGCAATTCAAAATCCGATCACCGTCGCGATCATCGAAGACCGCCGCGAGATCCGCGAAGGGTTGGCAACGCTCATCGGATTCACGGACGGTTTTGAATGTGTCGGGAAATACGGCTCGATGGAAGAAGCGATCCCGTCGATCCGGCACCGAACGCCCGAGATAGTGTTGTCGGATATCGGTTTGCCCGGAATGGACGGCATCGAGGGAGTTCGGATCCTGAAAGAACAGTTTCCCGCAATCACGATCCTGATGCTTTCGGTCTATGAAGACAACGACCGCATTTTCGAGGCGTTATGCGCTGGAGCGGTCGGTTATCTGCTCAAGAAAACGCCGCCGGCGAAGATCCTCGAATCGCTTCGCGAAGCAGTTGCGGGCGGCTCGCCGATGTCTCCCGAAGTCGCGCGCAAGGTCATCACGATCTTCAAGGATTACCGGCCGCCGGAGAAAGTCGATTACAACCTGACCCCGCACGAGACGCGCTTGCTGAAACTCCTCGTCGAAGGCCACAGTTACAAGACGGCGGCGCTGGAACTCGGCGTTTCGGTCAACACCGTCTCGTTTCACCTCAAGAGCATCTATGAAAAGCTTCAGGTCCATTCAAAATCTGAAGCGGTCGCGAAGGCACTCAAAAATCACCTGGTAAAGTGAACCGAAAAAAGAGTCCGCGGCCGAATCTCGATCGCGGACTCAACAAAACTGCCTGATCGTTTGGGATCAGGGCAATCCGACTACGGAATGTAGCGTTTCGGGATCGGCGTATCGGTCGCATTGCCGAAGTTGGTGATCGCCAGACCCGAGGTCGAACGGTTCAGCCACCATTGGCCGTTTCGATAAACAGCGACGTCGTCCTTGCCGTCACCGTCGTAATCGCCCGGAACCGGAACATCGCCGCTTGTTCCAAACGTAACAATATCCGTATTGCCGTTTGTCGATCGACGGATAAACCAGGTTCCTGCGCTCGGACGGAAGACCGCAATGTCGTCCTTGTTATCGCCGTCATAGTCGGCGGGAACAAGCAGATCGCCGGCGAGTCCGTATGGCGACGCATCGAAGTTCTGAGCCGGAACACCGGTCGGCCTGGCGATGTACCAGGTGTTGGTGCCCGGACGGTAAACGGCCAGATTGGTCTTTCCGTCGCCGTCGTTATCGATTGCGAGCGGGATATCGGTCGTCAATCCGAACGGTTCGACGATCGATCCGCCGCCGCTCAAAATCACGTACCAGACGGCGTTCGACGAACGGAAAACCGCACGGTCGTTCTTTCCGTCGCCATCGTAGTCTCCTGAAATCGGTGTATCGCCCGGAATGCCCCAAGACGCGCCGGTCAGAATGTTGCCGTTGCTGTTCAGGACGTAGAAATCCGGATTAGCCGGGTTGGCGTCGGGTCGGAAGATGGCGAGGTCGGCCTTCTGATCGCCGTCGTAGTCGCCCGGAACAAGCGTGTCCGTGGACAATCCGAACTGACTGACCACGAGTCCCGCGGTCGATCGGTTCAGATACCAGTTTCCTTCGCTCGGGCGGAATACGGAAACGTCGGTCCTGCCGTCGCCGTCGAAATCGGCACGCGACTTGACGATCACGCTCGACACTTCGACCGAGCCTTTTTCGCACGCGCCTGAATCCGGACGGGTAACTCCGCGTTGGTCCGTCGTAACGACCGTGCCGCAATCGTTCGTCGCGTTCGGGATCGCGTTCAATGCAGCGCTGCCGGCCCCCGGAAGATGCGTCTGCGTTGAACCGCCGTTGTTCGCCAAAGCCCCGAGAATCGCGTCGCCGGTAGTGTTGTTCGTCGTCGTGCCGCCGATCGTCGCTCCCGCGGTGTTTTCAATGTGATTGTAATCCTGCGAATTGATCGCGCCGAAAATGTCGGGTCCGAGGCCGCCGGTTCCGACGAAGTTGTCGCCGACGATCGTGTTCTTCAAATTCAAAGCTCCGGCCGTCGAACGGAAAATGCCGCCGCCTGAGTCCGTACCGGTATTGTCAGTATTCGCTCCGTTGTTTGCGATCGTGCAGAAGTTGAAGTTCATCGTCATCGATCCGGTTGCCGCCGGTTGTTCGAGGAAAACACCGCCGCCGGCGCCCGCTGTCGAGTTGCCGCTGATCGTGCTGTTGACAAAGTTGATGACCGAGGCCGCGCCCGATGTGGCGCCCGCATTGGATGCGAGAACGCCGCCGACTGATGCCGATCCGACGTTTCCGGAGATCGTGCTGTTGGTGATCGTCAGATTCGCAGCGCCGCCGGTCGGGTTGATGACCAGGCCCGGCGCAGTTGTTCCCGTGTTGCCGGTGATTGACACTCTGTCCCACGTTCCGGTCAGCGTGCCGGCTCCGGAAGTGAAGGCCGTAATTCCGACGCCCTGGATCGAAGCACCGCCGGTGCCCGAGTTGTTGCTGAAAACCGAATTCGTGATGTTCGCGGTCCCGGCGGCGGTCGGAAGGATCCGAATCCCGTTGCCGTTGCTTCCGCCGGTGCCGGTGCCGGTTCCGATGTTCCCGGTAAACGCACTTCCGGAAATTACGATATTAAACCCGAGTGTGCCTTCGATTCCGAGGCCAGCGGCGAAGCCGAATCCGTTAGTGCCGGGCGAGACCGACGAATTGCCCGAGAACGTGCTGTTGTTGATCGTGACCGTTGTCAACGCCGCCAGGTTGTTGTACATACCGCCGCCGAAACACGTCGCGCCGCCGTTGTTGCAGGCGTTGTTCGAAACGGTGACGTTGTTGAGCGTGATCGTCCGCTCGTTGCGGATTCCGCCGCCACCCGAAGAATTGTTCAGCGTCACGATGCTGTCGTTGATCGTCAGCGTGCCCTGGCTCCGGATTCCGCCGCCTCGGGTCGTCGCCGCCGCCGCGCCGGTCTTGTTGCCGTGCCTCAAGGTAACGCCGGCGATCGTGACTACCGCAGTGGTTGAGGTAATTTCCATCACGCGCTCGGTTGCCGTTCCGGGCGTCGCCGCGGCCTGCAGGATCGTCGTCGCCGCGCCCGCGCCGTTGATCGTGATGTTGCTCGTGATGTCCCAATCGCCGCCGGCATTAAGATCCTCGTTCGCCGCGACCAGGGACTGCGTGTAAGTTCCCGCCGGAATCGTGATCGTATCATCGCCCGCGAGCGCGTTGGCTTCGCCGATCGCGGCGCGCAGTGAGCATTGCGCCGAACCGTCGGCGCAGGTTCCGTCGCCAGGCGTCGCGTCGACCGTATCATTCGTCGTGTTGACGACGAAGGTCGCGGCGTTCGCGGCAAGCGCGCTGACGAATACCACCATCAGACATATCATCGAAACTCTCAAAAATCTTTGCATCTCTTTCCTCCTGGGTTCTTGGACATCCGAATTTGTTCGGGCCTGAAACGAACGTTCAGGCTTTGAACTCGTACTCCAGCCGCTGCGGCCCGGAATCTAAAAAACGTTATGTTCCGAACATACCATAAAAACGGTTGATTTCGCACTCGTTTGAGACGTCGGCGAAATGCCTACCTGAATATGTGGTGAATCCCGCCAACCAAGCAATTAATCTTGTTTTCGCCGACGATCAATGTCCGGCAAGGAGAAGTTTATGAGAGCAGTATTTTTGGTCAGCATAGCAATTTTTTTCGTTTTTTCAATCCGGTCGCAGGCCCAGACGTCCGGATTCGTTTATCAGGGAAAACTCCAGGATGGCGGGATCGCCGCCAACGGGACCTATCAATTCGAATTCAAGCTGTATGACGGAATTTCCGGCGGAAGTCAGATCGGACAGACGATCACGAATCTGACGGCGACCGTGACGAATGGCATCTTCGCCGTTAATCTCGATTTCGGCGCAAACTCGTTCAGCGGTGCGGCGAGGTTTCTCGAGATCGGCGTGCGGCTCAACGGGAGCGGTCAGCCGTACACGCTTCTGACACCGAGGCAATCCGTGACTTCGACGCCTTATGCCGTCCGGTCGCTGAACGCGAATCAGGCGAATATCGCCATCGACGCCGCGAACCTCGGCGGAATTCCGGCGGCGCAGTACGTCATCACGACGGACCCGCGGATGTCCGACGACCGGAATCCGCTGCCGAACAGTCCGAACTACATTCAAAACTCTCAGAATCAGCAGGCGAGTTCGAACTTCAACATCAGCGGTACCGGAAGATCTAACATCTTCGACGCCGCAGCGCAGTTCAACCTGAACGGCGGCCGGATCTTGAGCGCCTCCGGAAATGAGAACATATTTGCGGGGTTCAATTCGGGTCCGGTCAACACCGGCGGATTCAACGCCTTCTTCGGGACGCAGACGGGAAAGGTCAACACAACCGGCTCGTCGAACTCGTTCTTCGGTTCGTACGCCGGTTCGTCGAACACGATCGGAAATTCGAACTCCTTTTTCGGCATAAACTCCGGCGCGAGCAATCTGGACGGCGGCTCGAACGCATTTTTCGGCGGAGCATCCGGGTTTTCGAATACGTCGGGCGCGAACAATTCATATTTCGGGGTTTCGGCGGGTCAGGGAAATCAAATCGCGGCCAACAACGCGATGTTCGGCTTCAGTGCCGGCAAGGTCAACACCGGCGGCGGAAACTCGTTCGTCGGCGCGTTTTCCGGCGAGAAGAACACGACCGGGACGTTCAATTCGTATTTCGGGCTTCGCTCCGGAAAGGACGCCTTTTCGGGCAATTACAACGTTTACATCGGGTACGAGACCGGAGCTGGAAATCAGGCCGGATCGAACAATACGTTTCTCGGAAGTTCGACGAGCGGCCTCGGAAACAACAACACTCTCGCCGGTTTTTCGATCAACGGCGGTAACGGAAACAACAACTCCGCGTTCGGCTACAACACGTCGATCAACAACGGAATTTCGAACGCGACGGCGATCGGTGCCGATGCAGTCGCGGACGAATCGAACGCGATCGTTCTCGGCAGTTCGAACGCGAAAGTGAAGATTCCCGGTATCGGACTTTGGTCGTTCGGCAGCATCACGACCCCGAGCACGGTCAACGCCGGGATATTGAAATCGAGCTCATTGACCGTCACCGGCGGCGCATCGGTCAGCGGCGGGTTGAACGTTGGAACGGTCTTCGCCAGCGGTGACGTGAACGCCGCCGCCGGCGATTTCAGCGGCAATCTGACGGGACAATACGTCGGCCTGCGAGCGCTGGTCAGCGGCAGCGAGGCCGTTTGCCTGCAAGCCCCGAATCCGAACTTTCCCGAACGATTTCTCGGACAATGTTCGTCGAGCCGGCGATACAAGGACAATATCCAGGACTTCAAGGGCGGCATCGAGATGGTCAAACGGCTTCGACCGGTGACGTTCAACTGGAAACAAGGCGGCGCGCAGGATATTGGCTTCGTCGCCGAAGAGGTCAACGAGGTCGAACCGCTTCTCAATGTTTACAACCAACGAGGCGAGATCGAAGGCGTCAAATATGCGCAAGTGACGACGGTCCTGGTAAACGCGGTCAAAGAGCAACAGCTGCAGATCGAACGGCTCGACGATACGATTCGAAAACTAAGTGAGCAGATTGAACTGCTCAAGGCTTTGGTCTGTTCGCAGAACAATTCGACCCCGGTTTGCGGGCAAAAAGGAGTTGAGAATGAAAAGGAAAATTGAACCGCTCGTATCGGTTCTTTTGCTGGCGCTGATCCTCTTTCTTGTATTCGTTGCGATCACTCGCGGGCAGACGAGCGAGATCGTCGCGAGCGGCGGACAGTTTTCGGTCGAGAAACAGGTCGTCGCCGGCGGCGGAAACGCGATGTCGCAGTCGGCCCTCGACCAGACGGGAACCGGCGGACAAACGATCGCCGGCGTTCGTTCGAGCGGCGGAACGTTTTATCTGTATTCCGGATTCTGGACGCCGGAAGACTTCGCGCCGACAGCCTCATTGGCAGTCGTTGGCGGACGTGTCCTGACCGCCGATGGCCGCGGCATCCGCAACGCGCGGGTAACGGTGACGTTTCCGAACGGCACAACGCGAACGGCTGTTTCCGGATCTTTTGGCTATTACGGAATTTCCGAAATTCCGGTCGGCGCGACCTATGTGATCACCGTTATGTCAAAGCGCTTCACGTTTGTGCAACAGACGGTGGTGAGGGAAGTTGTCGATGATGTTCGGGACATTGATTTCATTGCGTCGGAAAATTAGCGATAGGAGACAAGACCGCAGCGCCAGCTGCGGGGTAAAGGCACGCTATTGCGTAATTCGGGCTCAACAATGATCGAAATCTCAGATCTGTTCGATCTCCGTCGCGACGGCGAAGTCGAAATTCGTGATGCCGCCGCGATCGTGAGTCGTCAGGCTGATCTCGGCATAGCCCCAGCCAAACGTGATGTCTGGATGATGGTCGTGACGCTCGGCGATCTCGCCGACGGCGTTCACGAACGCGAGACTTTCGGCGAAATTCCCGAACTCAAAACGCTTTTTCAAAAAATCGTCCTCCGACGTCCATCCGGCGACCTTACCGAGTCTTTTGGCGATTTCTTGCGTCTCGAGTTTCCTGCGTTCCATTCGTTTTTTCGCTCCCTGCCCTTTTGAGTTATAATTCAGTTTTTTCAGTATAACGATTTAAGAAATCTATATTCAAACAATGCGTTTTATTATCTTGTTCATTGCCGTTTCGCTCGCTGCCGGATGCGCCGCGCCGCCGAAAAAACTCACGCCGCTCGAAACTCTGCAGGCTTACACACGCGCGATCAAAAAGAAAGACACGACCCAGATGAAAATGCTTCTGTCGCAGGAATCGCTGAAGATGGCAGAGCAGGAGGCAAAGGCCCAAAACGTCACGGTCGATGACATCGTGACCCGCGAAACGCTGTTCACGGAATCACAGAATTCGGTCAAATATCGCAACGTCCGTGAGGACGAAGAAAACAAAGCTTCGGTCGAAATGGAAGATTCGATGGGCCTCTGGAATACGGTCCATTTCATCCGCGAGGAGGGAGTCTGGAAAATCGACAAAAAGGGTTTTGCCAATCAGATCGAGATCGATTCACAAAAAAGCCAGGAAGAACTCGACCGGATCATCAACGAGGGAAAACAACCCTAGGGATTTTGGAATTGTGATTTTGGATTTTGGATTTCATCGAATTGTCCTTTTGACCGTTTTTCTCGCGGCAGCCTCCGGCTGTTCGTCCGAAAGACCTGCGACGAGTCCGGCGGAGACCCTTAAGGCATACGTCGCGGCGCAGCAAAAGGGCGATATCGAAGGAATGAAGCGGCTCCTTTCGCGCGGGTCGATCGCGTTCATCGAAACCAACGCGAAGATCCAGAACCGCAGCGTCGATGATGTCCTGCGCGAAGAGACAAAGGTCAAGATCCCAAATCTCCCGGTAACCCGAAACGAGAAGATCGAGGGTGAAACCGCGACCGTCGAGGTTCGCGACGACGCAACCGGTCAATTCGATCTCGTCTATCCTTTCGTTCGCGAGGAAGGCACTTGGAAACTGGCGCGCGACAAACAGATCGAAGCGATCCTGAAAAAGGCCAACGAAGCGCGTGAGAAACTCGTTTCGGACGTTGCGAACGCGTCGCGGGCAAACTCGAACTCAAATTCGAACAAATAAAGCAATGGCAAAGATCAAACCGTTCCGTGCCCTGCGCCCGGATGCAAATGACGCAAAAGAAGTCTCAAGCGTTCCGTACGACGTTCTCAACGCGATGGAAGCGCGCGCGATAGCGGCCTCTAATCCGATGAGTTTTCTTCGCGTGTCGCGTTCGGAGATCGATCTGCCGGACGGCGCGGATCCGTATTCCGATGCAGTTTACGCCAAGGCGAAAGAGAATCTCGCGCGTCTTCAGAGCGAAGGAATCCTCAAACCCGAAGGCGAACCGTGTCTTTACGTCTATCAATTGCGGATGGGCGAACAGGTTCAGACGAGCGTCGTCGCCTGTTGCGCGATCGACGAATACGACGACGGCCGGATCAAGAAGCACGAGAAAACGCGGCCCGACAAAGAGAATGACCGGACGCGCCATATGATCGAGCTCGAAGCGCAAACCGGTCTGATCTTTCTTTGCTATCGCGGGACCGACGAGCTCAACTCACTGATCGGCGAAGTCACGAAGTCCGCGCCCTTGTTCGATTTTTGGGCCGACGACATCAACAAAAATTCGATTCGCAATACCGTTTGGAAGATCTCCACGACCGAACCGATCGTCCGTGCGTTCGAAGATGTTCCGTCGATCTATATCGCCGACGGCCATCACCGCGCGGCGAGCAGTTCACGCGCGCGGGCAGCAATGCGCGATGCGAATCCGCAGCACACCGGCGACGAGGAGTACAACTTCGTCATCGCCGCGCTCTTTCCTGCGGAACAACTTCGAATCCTTCCTTACAACCGGGTCGTAAAGGACTTGAACGGACTTTCATCCGAGGAGTTTTTGGCGAAGACCGCCGAATCAGGTTTCGTGATCACCGAAGCCGACAGTCCGGAGCCGCAAAACCCGGGCGAGATCTGCGTTTATCTCGAAGGGCGTTGGCATCGGATGTTGTTCAATATCCAGTATTTCGCGGCCCCGCCGGTGATCGAGTCGCTGGACGTGAGCCGTTTGGAGAATTTCGTTTTGCGTCCGATCCTCGGCATCGAAGACGTGAGAACGGACAAGCGCATCGACTTCATCGGCGGCATTCGCGGAACCGAAGAACTCGAACGGCTGGTCGACTCCGGAGCCTGGAAGGTCGCGTTCTCGATGTTTCCGACGACCGTCGGAGATTTGCTGCAGGTGTCGGACGAGAATCAGATAATGCCGCCGAAATCGACGTGGTTCGAGCCGAAACTACGCGACGGGCTGTTGATTCACTGCTTCTAGTGTGGAGTTCGTTCGGAGTTCCGCCTTCAGGCGGCCCTGCCTAGCCTTCGAACCAAACGATCTTCACCTGATACCAAAGTGCGTCGAGCATTTTCTTGTCAAGATCGAGTATCCCCGCACGCGTCGTGTCGGGCGGCAGCTTCACAAATTTCGACATTGCGTCGAACACGGTTTCGCGATCTTCCCTGGGCACGCTTCTCAGCAAATGCCAAAGCGAGATCGAATCGTCCTTTCTGGCTTTTCCGATCAACTCTATCAAGGCTTCGCGCCCGCCGTTTTCGAAATCGATTCGATATAGAACTCGCCGAAACTCGTCCGAAGCGTCATCGGCGAACGGCGTCCCAAGCCCGATCCCTTTTTTGGTGATGGCCATCGCCCCGGCCGGAACGATGACGTCGCGGCCGTCACGTTCGAGCGCGACGTAACCCGAAGTGACGTGCAGATTCGAATCGCCGTTTTCATCGACGTCGAGCGTGTAAGCGCAGCCGAGATCGACCGCGACCGCCGACGGCGTGTCGACGATGAAAAGCCTCGGCGGCGCGAGAATTCTGGCGGATAGCCGGCCGCGTTCGAGCGAAAGGCGATACTGATCGGATTTCGAATCGATGAGTTTTACGCGCGAATTCGACGCTATTTCGACATTGCCGATATCCGCAACTTGTAATCTTGCACGTGAACTCGCATCGGTTTCGAGCGTTTGGCCGACACCGAGACGCTCTCCGACCGAAGTTGAACCGGCAAGCGTTTCGATCCTCCAGCCACCTGTGCCTTCGCCGCTGACGCCAAAATAGATGGCGATCGCAATTCCCACGACGGCGACGAACATCAGCCCTGCGAACGCCGGCGAAAAAATGCCGAACAACGCAAAAGCGCGCCGTTTATCGAGCCTCGCTTCAAGACGCTCCCAAACTTCAGGCGGCGGATCGTGTTGCTCGAGCGCTCTCGCGAGTTGCGCGCCGAACCTGATCTCGTCGAGCGCGCTCCTGCAATCGGGGCATACGAGGAGATGCTCGCCGACGTTTTGGCGTTGATCGTCCGTTAGCTCGTGATTGACGAACCCCGACAGTTGATCCTTGTAATGCACGTTATTCATACCGCTCTCCGACGCAACGCTCATACCTCGCCCCTCAAGTGCGCGAGCTTTTTCGCAAGCATCGCGTGTCCGCGATTGAGCCGCGACGAAACCGTTCCGATCGAAATCTCCAAAACTTCCGCAATTTCCTGATAGCTCAAACCTTCGGTGTACTTCAAAACGAGCGGTGACCGGTATTCCGGTTTCAATGTCGCAATCGCTTTTTGGACCTGTTGCGAGATCTGCAACTGCTGGAAACGCTCGTCGTGACGGATTCTCCAGTCGGCAAGTCCGAAAAAATCCTCGAGTCCGAAGAACCGACCGAACTTGCGCTGCTCATCGATGCAGGCATTGACCGTCACGCGATAGAGCCAGGTCGTGAACTCGGCTTCACCGCGAAAGCCGGCCGAATTTCGGAATAACTTCAAAAAGACCTGTTGCACGACATCTCCAGCACGCTCGGAATCGCCGCCGAAATAATTCACCGCGATCGAAAAGACACGACGGCGATGACGAACGTAAAGAGCCCCAAAAGCCTCGCGGTTGCCGTTCTTGAATTCGGCAAGCAAGTCACTCTCGTCTCTCGATTCGATCATCCGCGCGGCGTTCTCCATCTAAGTTCAATTCCCGCTAGTTTAGCATTCACCCTTTCAAGCATTCCAAGAGATTCCAGATTCCATCGGAGAGTCCTGAATTCCATCGACGCATCGACGATTCAACGGTCCGGAACCAAGCTCAAAAATCAAGCCCGCGCTTCTCCATCTTCCAAACATCGTTGCTGTAAACGAATTTCGTCTCTCCATTCTCGACGTACGACGATTTTCCACCGGTCAGAAAGAGTTTCTCGTCAAAGACCCAGACGGCTACGGCTCCGCGTGGTGACCAGGGCGCGGGGAGTTCGTCCCACGTTCTTCCGTCACTGGAAACCCATACGGCGCTTTCGAATCCGCCGCCGCGATTCGCGCCCGCAAGCCAAAGTTTGCCGTCAAAAACGACCGGATTGCCGCGCCATTTACGATCTGAATTAGTCTCGATCCGGGTCCAAGCCCGACCGTCTCCGGACGTCCAGACTTCCTTGTACGAATTTGGATTCGAGTCCTTTTCGCCATCGATCACGCCGCCGCCCATCATCCATAGTCTGTCTTTGAAGACGACGGTCACCGCCGGAGTGCGCGGCGACCAGCCTGAATCCGCGGTAACCTGCGTCCATTTGGCGCCGTCGGCCGAGTTCCAGACGTCGTTATGGTATTTCTTGCCATCCCAGCCGCCGATCATCCAGATCTTGCCGTTAAAAACCGCCGCGCCGTAAAAGACCCGCTTCGGCAAGTTCGACGTCTCGGCGACGGTTTCCCAGGATTCGCCGTCGCGCGTTCGCGAGATTCTCGACGTCAGTTCGAAATTCAGATAATTCCCGGTCATCGTCCCGAGCGCATAAACCGCGCCATTGAACTGCACGAACTTCTGATACGCCGAATTCAAGCCGATGTCGGGCAGTTCGGTCTTCTTCCACGTTTTCGCGTCTTCGGAGATCCAGCCGCCGTTGTTCAGCGCCAGCATCTTCCCTCCGATGACGAAAACCGGATAGTTGTAACCCTTCGGATAATCGGCTTTTTCGGTGACGATCTGCCATTTGTACCGATTTGTCTGCGCTCTTCCTTCGGCACAAGCCGACGCCGAGACAGCAAAGAGCAGAATTGCCGCGATGGATCTGATCATTCTGTAGACTCCTTTTGTTCATTGATCTCGCCGATGATGCGTTTTGCGGTCCGCTCCATTTCTTCGAGCGACGTTCCGTGAATCGGCCTGTTGACCTTCAAGCGAACGTTGAATTTTCCCGAGCGTGCCGCAAAAAACAAGAAATTCGGCCGATTGACGTGCGAATATGATCGGTCGCCGACACCGGTGCCCAATTCGACTCCGGCGTGGTCCTTGTTTGAATTCCAGATCTCATCGTGAAGCCGTTTGGCCATATCATCGGTCGGACTCTTGATTATCAAAAAGTAAAAAACCACCCGTGGGTTGAGCTTGAATTCGCATTCGGTCCGGTCTCCATCGGCCCTCGTACTCTCACTCATCCGGACATCCTCCGGAACGCCGCCCAGGATTCTCGTGGCTTCGGCGCGCGAAACGAAACGGCAGAATGATGCCGATGGGTTGGCTGCGCGCAATGGCGGCATCGGCTCGTAAACTCTGGCATCGCGCGAGACGCGGGTCCGCTCGTCGTATCCGCCGGCGATCAGAACGCGGCCGCCTGAGAGCCTCGCGACGGTCGCAAACAGACGCGTTGCTCCCAATTCTCCCGGAACCAACGAGAACGAATTCGATTTTGGATCAAAGATCTCCATCTGGCTCGATCCGCCGGCAATCAGGACGCGGCCGTCCGCAAGACCTATCGACGTTCCTTGCAGCTTGTAACGGTTTCGTTTCATATCACCGACCGGAGAAAATCTCGAGGTTTTCGGATCGAAGATTTCAACCGAAGAGTATGCGCCCCGAGAATCTCGTTCGTCCGATCCGCCGACGATCAGAACACGTCCGTCGGCAAGGAGGGCCGCATCGTGTTTGTGGCGGCGGATGCCGAGGTTTCCGGTGGCCGAGAACTTCCCGGTACGAGGATCGTAGATCTCAGCCTCGGTGTAAATCACGATCGCCGACCGACGGCCGCGATGGCCTCCAGTGATCAGAACCCGTCCGTCATTCAGCAATGTCGCGGTGTGCGACTCGCGCACCAGATTCATACTGCCGGTCTTTGAAAACGTGCCGGTTGCCGGATCAAACAGCTCCGCATCGGCGAGAAAAGTCCAGCCGGTTCCGACGCCGCCGGCGAGCAACACTCTTCCATCGGAAAGCAGTACCGCGGCGTGATCGCTCCGCGGCATCGTCATCTTGCCGATGCCCTTGAAACTCCCCGTGGCCGGATCGTAGATCTCCGCCGAATCGAGGTAATCACCGTCGTATCCGCCGGCGATCAGCACCCGGCCGTCGCGAAGCAGCGTCGCCGTGTGACTTGAACGCGCCGACCGCATCCGCCCTCCGTCGGAAAACGTTTTCGACGCCGGATCGAAGAGTTCAACGCTGTCGATGCTCTTGGTGTCAACACCGAAACCGCCGATGACAAGAACCTTGCCGTTCGCCAATGTCGTCGCGGTGTGCGCGGCTCGTGCAGTCCGCAATTCGCCGGCCGGGGCGACGATTCCTGTTGCCTCTGAATCATAGCCCTGCGCGCGACATTCGACGGAGGCGAATGCCACCAGCATCAAGAACGTAAATACAAAAGTTCCGTTCATAAGTACCCTCCGCTGCATTGCGGACTTCACTTGGAAGGCCCGCCATAGATCAGACTTTCTTTCTGCGTTTGAATCTCAAAAACGTAAAGCCCCCATTGTTTGTCGACCTCTTTGGAATAGACGAAGCGCTTCCCGTCGTGCGAGACGTTAGGGTTTGAAACGATCTTGCCGTCGGCGACTTTTCGAACATCGGAGCCGTCCGGCTTCATCGAGTAAACGTTCGTCGCGCCGTCGCGCTCCGAGACGAAATAGATCCGCTTTCCGTTCCGTGCCCATCTCGCTCCCGATTCCGCGACGTCGTTCTCGGTCAGCCTGGCGATCCCCGAACCGTCGCTATTCATAATGAAAAGCTCCTGCGAACGGCGCATCCCGAGAACCTCGTCCCGGGACATCTCGCGGTAGGTCGGCTTCGGAACGATGTTTCGCTCGAACAGGATCCGTTTGCCGTCAGGTGACCAGAGCGGACTCATCTCGTTTGTGGCGGCATCGGTCAGCCGCGTTCGTTCGGTGCCGTCGATACGAATTGCGAAGATGTCGTGAATCGCGCTCGCACGTTCTTTCCGCGACATAAAAACGACTCGTTTTCCGTCCGGCGAGAAATCCGGCAGATAGTCGATGTCGGGCGAATTCGTCAAACGGCGTTGATTCGATCCGTCGGCATTCATCAAATACAACTGAAGATGGTCGTCACGGTCGGAAATAAAGACGATCTGCTTGCCGTCGGGCGACCAACGCGGCTGCTCGTCGTTCGCCTCGCCGCTCGTCAGCTTCTTGAGATCCGATCCGTCGCTCTTGATCGTGTAGATCGCGAATTTCCCGTCTTTTGTCGATTCGAAAACGATCCGCTTGTCACCCGGCGACCAGTCCGGATTGAAGTAGTAGACTGGTCTCGCCTTCTGTTCCTGCGCAATACACGAGAGAGAGCCGACCAGCAATAGAAGGATCGCCCAAAGATGTTTCATAATCATTTCCTATTTCCAGAGTTGAATATCGCGCTTTCCGCGCCAAACGCCGGCGGTGTCTTTTTCGAGAGCGATAATCGGATTGAAGCCGCCCTTCTTGCCTGCCTCCTGACGCTCGCGCTCGGAGATCAATTGGTCGCCCTCGAAAAGGATAGAATCGATCCAGTCTTCTTTCAATTCGGTCGTCGTGATCGTCATATGGATGTGCGCCGCGAAACGGCGTTCGGGATACGGCGCCGGTTTGATGGTTTCGAATTGGAAAGTTCCGTTCGCGCCGGTCAAAAGCCAGCCGCGGTAGCGACCGTGACGATGTTCGCCGTTGCGGCCGTAAAGACCACTCGAATCGGTGTGATAAAGATAGATCAGAACATCCGGCGCCGGAGTTCTTCCATCGGCCTGAAAGACTGTGCCGGAAATGACCATTCGCTCGCCGGCGTCGGAAACTGCCAGACTCGTCCGTTCGCGGACGTCGTCGGGCGCATCCTTCGCCCCGTTCCATTCCCCATCGGTTTGAATTGCGTTAAGTTTTATCTTTTTCAACACATTGTCCGATTTTTGGGCGATGACATCGTAACGGCAGCCAGCCAACAGTGGCAGAAATGCCAGTCCAAACGCCGCTGTTCCAATGAACTCCCGTCTGCTTTTAGTTTCTTTCGTCATACGATTTCTCCGAATTTCAGACACTATGACGAAAGTTCAGCCGGTTCTCTTCCAAAATCTTTCGTCAGCGCCTATTTGTGTTGCCTCCCGGTGTCGAAACAGCTTTCGTTTTCGGGCTAATTTCCTTATCATCGAAACAACTGAAACCTGTGACCCGGAGATTGAATTTATGAAAATGAGCCCGAGATTTCTGACGCTGACGCTGATTCTGCTTTTCGCTGTGTCCGCATTTGGACAAACCAAGGCGCGGCTCTTTACCGAATTCGGTCAGGCGACCAATTGCGAAATGATCCAAGCGCAGCTCGACGGTTTTCTGCTCGAACTTCAGAACGATCCGACCGTCGGCGCTGCGATCGTGACTTACGGCGATCGGACAAAGCCCTTGGACTCGTTTTTTCGGGAGGCGATGATCAAACGATATCTTTTGAGCCGACGAATTGATCTCGAAAGGTCACAGATGATTCGCGGCGAGTCCCGGCCGGAGACGAAGACCGAGATCTGGCTGGTGCCGGCCGGAGCTGAAAATCCGGAGATCGCACGAGCGGATTGGAGCTACGATCTTTCCGGCCTAACGGCGCCGTTGAAGTTCGGCTCAACAGGGGAAATCGGAATGGTCGAATGTGAGAATTATGATTTCGGAATACTCGTGAAACTTCTTACCGCGAATCCTTCAATGACGGTAAAGGCCGTGATCAAGGAATCCAGTACCGCCAAATACCGAGTTGCCGCAAAGGAATTTGGAGACGCTCTGGCAGAAGAGGGTGTTGACCGAACCCGCTTCAGTTCCTCTTATGTCCGCGTCAAAGGCGGAAAGTACCTCGAGTCGACCGAGATATGGCTGGTTCCGAGCAAGACGTTGATTCAGGACGGGCCAAAGTCAGATCAACCTCCGACGAACGCTTCGGTCCAAACCGGCAGTACGTCGGGGGCCGACAAGAGCACTCCGGGCGTCATCAGCGGCGGCGTCATCAACGGCAAGGCGACGATATTGCCCGCACCGGCGTATCCGGCCGCCGCGCGCGCGGTCAAAGCGTCCGGCGCCGTTAATGTCGAGGTTTTGATCGATGAGCAGGGAAACGTGATTTCTGCCGAAGCGGTCGCCGGCCACCCACTGCTTCGGGCATCAGCGGTAAACGCCGCAAAAGCCGCGAAATTCAGTCCGACGCTCCTTAACGGAACACCGGTCAAGGTGAAGGGTTTTCTGGTGTTCAATTTTCAACCATAGGCGAACTGCGATGGATGGGAACACCGAAGTGCGATCAAATCTTCGTCCGCTCCGATATGCTCGAAACCGAAAGGCTGACGCTCCGTAAAATGGTCGATGACGATCTCGACGCGATCTATGCGATGCGGTCGGATGCGGACGTGATGCGTTATATTCGCGAGCCTCAAAAACGGCTCGAGGCCGCGAATTGGATCGATCTCGTCTCGTCGCGTTGGGAGTCGGAGGGGATCGGATTTTGCGCGATGATAATCAAGGAAACCGGCGAAGTTGCCGGTTGGTGCGGACTCTGGAAGCTTGCCGAATCGGACGAGATCGAGGTCGGCTACGCAGTCGCGAAGCGGTTTTGGCGACGGGGATATGCGGTTGAAGCGGCGTTGAGGCTTTTGGAATACGGCTTCGAAGTCCTCGGCCTCGAAAAGATCGTCGCCGTGGCGCGGGAGCAAAATCTGGGATCGCGACGCGTGATGGAAAAGATCGGGATGGAGTTTGACTACATCGGGCATTTCTACGATTCCGAACTGGTTCATTACTCGATCACGCGCGAGGAGTTTTTCAACAATGATAGAAACTGAACGATTGGTCTTGAGAAAATACACAATGGACGATCTGCCGTTTTTGACCGTTCAAAGGAGAATTCCCGAAGTCGCGAGATTTATCGGCGGACTCGAACTGCAAACACCGGAATTTATTGAAAAACGGGTCAGGTTCACGATCGGGAATTATGAAAAGGGCCTCGGGATGTGCGCGATGATCTGGAAAGAGACCGGCGAGAACATCGGTTGGAGCGGACTTCAGCCGCTTGAGGACTCCGGCGAGATCGAGGTCGGCTACGGGATGGTCGAATCATTCTGGCGGCGCGGAATCGGACTCGAATGCGCGAGTGCCTGGTTAAGATACGGTTTCTCGACGCTTGGTCTCGAGCGGATCGTCGCCGTTGCGAACAAAGAGAACACGGGCTCGTGGCGAATAATGGAAAAATGCGGAATGGCGTATGAAGGGATGCGCGACCATTACGGAATGAATCTGGTCTATTATGCGATCGATAGTTCGAGTTTTCTGAGAGGCGAGAATGAACGTTAGTTATCCGAAGCTTGTTTTTGCGGTCCTTTTGGGCGTTTATTTTTTATGGATCGCCTTCACTCCGATGCAGGGAAGCTTTCTCGACATCGTCGATCTGCCGATCCACGAAACCGGTCATTTGCTGTTCCGGCCGTTTGGCGAGTTTATGATGATCGCCGGCGGTTCGCTTTTTCAGGTGATCGTGCCGGCAGTTTTTGTCGGCTACTTCGTCTGGAACGAGAAACCGTATTCAGCGTCGATCGTTCTGCTTTGGGTTGGCCAGAGTATCATCAACGTCCATATATACGCGGCCGATGCGGTTAAGATGCAGCTTGTTTTGACGAGCGGGATGACGGGCAGCGAGGGCAGTTTTCACGACTGGAACTATTTGTTGACGACGCTCGGACTGATAAATTCGACTCCCGCGGTTGCGGGCATCATCCGACTTTTGGGAACATTGGTGATTGTCGCGGCGATCGTCGGTTCGATTTACTATTCGCTTTATTCTGTCACGGAATCTGATCGGAACTTTGATCTTTGATATCTTTGATCTTTGGACTTTGATCTTTGCCAAGAAAGCAAAGCGTTGACTCAACGATCAAAAATTAGATCAAAGATTCAAGATTCAAGATATCCAAGATCCAAAATCAAGATCAAAGATCATGGTAGAAAGTAGTGCTTTATGAAATTCACACTCATTACCGGTGCGTCCGGAGGAATCGGCGAGGCATTCGCCCGACGGCTCGCGCACGAGAAGCACAATTTGGTGCTTGTTGCCCGTTCGGAGGACAAACTCCATCGCTTAAGTGACGAGTTGATGCTCGTGCACGGCGTTACCGTTCACTACGTTGCGCTCGATTTGACTTCGGTTGACGCCGACAAGAAGCTTTTTGCCGAGACCGAGCGGCTCGGATACGAGATCGACTGGCTGATCAATAACGCTGGATTCGGCTCGATGGGGGATTTCATTAATCTTGATCTCGAACGGGAGCTGAATATAATCGACCTCAATATCTCGGCGCTTGTTGCGCTGACGCACCGCTACCTTCCGGCGATGCGATCGCGAAAACACGGGGTAATAATCAATGTTTCATCGGCCGCGAGTTTTCAGCCGATTCCGTTTTTCGCGACTTATGCGGCGACGAAGGCGTTTGTTTCATCGTTCACGGAGGCGATCGCCGAAGAAAATCGACCGTTCGGCGTCAGGATTCTGGCGCTATGCCCGGGCGCGACACAGACGGACTTTTTCAACAACGCGAGGATCGAGGATCCGATGATGGTCAAGGGAATGCAGAAGTCGGAGGAGGTAGTCGAAGCGGCGCTTAAGGCCGTTCAGAAAGGCAAACCGCTCGTCGTTTCGGGATTCGCGAATTATATCGGCTCGGTTTTCGGTACGGTCTTTCCGAATTCCATGATCACGCGTGTGATCGCGAGAAGTTTGCGGAAAAAGTATCAAGGATAAAAGTTCCGCGGAGCTTGGATCTTTGGCTTAAGACCGGGTCTCGAATGTTGAAGTTCAAAAACCAAAGATCGAAGGTCAAAGTTCCAATTGAATGTATGAAGATCACAGTCCTCGGAAGCGGATCGACGGGAAACGCGGTGCTCATCAGTACTGAAAACACACGCGTGCTCGTCGATGCCGGGATGAGCGCGAAACAGATCCTCGAACGGTTTGTCGCGGTCGGCGAAGATCCGGCCGACCTTGATGGGATTCTGGTAACCCACGAGCACAGCGATCACGCCGGCGGATTGCGCGTACTTATGAAATCGGTCGACTGTCCGGTCTTCATCTCCGGCGAGACGGAAGAGGCTTATTTCTCGACCCGAAAGGGAATTCAGAACGGCGACAGCGAAGGCGGAAAGCGTCGCGATGCGCTTCGGAATCGAACCGAACGCATCGAATCGAGCCGTGAGTTTCGCATTGGCGATATTGATTTCGAGCCTTTCAGCGTGCCGCACGACGCCGCGGACAACTTCGGCTTCGTCGCCAAAAAGGACGGCGTCAGGGTCGCGACATTGATGGATTTCGGCTCCATCACGACGCTCATCAAAGAGAAACTCCGCGGCTGCAACGCGATCGTCATCGAATCGAACCATAGTCGAGATATGCTCAAGACCTGCCCGGTTTACTCTTGGGATTTGAAACAGCGCATCGCCGGCCGCAACGGGCATTTGTCGAACGAGGATCTGTCGGACTGGCTGACGAACGACTACGACGGCGGCGCCGAAGAGATCGTCCTCGCGCATCTCTCGCAACGCGCCAATGAACCGCATCTCGCGAAGCTGATGGCCGAAAGTGCCCTTCAGATGCGCCCGACGCTGTTCAGATCGAATACGACGATTACGCTGTCATTCGCCAGCCGACCGACCGACTGGATCAGATTTTAGGACATCGAAAAGAACGCTTTACAAGAACCTCAGAACGAGCTGCCGGCCACGATCTTTCGGAACGCGTCGATGACTTTATCCGTTATCGCATCAGATGCGTTTTCAAGATCGTTGAAAACGGCGCGCCTGATTCCGATCCCGGCCGAGGTCACGAAAACTTCGTCGGCGGTTTCCAAGGCTGGAAGCCCGGCCCGGACTTCGTCGACCCCAAAGTTCTCGATAACAAACCCGCGCGTCGTGCCGGCAAGACAGCCCGTTTCGAGATCCGGTGTGAAAACCGCGCCGTTCTTCACCCAGAATACGTTGGCCATTGCCGCGGAAACGATGTCGCCATGCTCATTGAGTCGGATCGCTTCGTCGAATCCGCGTTTTCGGGCTTCATCGAGCACCAGCGTTTGTTCCAAATAGTTGCACGATTTGATACCGGCAAGCGGCGAGCGCGAGTTAACGCAATACCTCGACAGATTCAATCGCAGCGTCCTGGGAAGCTCACGCGGCCCGGCAGTCGTGATCAGCACGGAAGATCCGACTTTGTGAGAGGTCGACCAGAGCGGACTGCGAGATTCATCGAAAACCGTCACACGCGCACGACCGCGGCCAAGCTTGCTCGTTTCGATAAGCCTCGTAAGCGCAGAGAGAACGCTCGATCTGTTCGGCGATCCGATGCCGAGTCGCGCGGCGTTATCGGTCAATCTATGCCAGTGTTTCTCCCAAAAGACGGGCTTTCCGGCGTTGATCGCGATCGTTGTGAAAACGCCTTTGCCGTAAAGCGCGGCGTTTGAAAGCGATGCCAGATTAGCATCAGCGGCTGGAATGATGGATTCGTTCAGGGCGACAAAATCTTCTGGTTCGGGCATTCGTGTTTTCGATGGGGATCTGTCGGCGAAAGTCTACCCAAAACGCAAGGCCGCTGTAGACGCCGATCCCCAATTGTCGTTATTCGCCGAAAGATTGCCCGCGAAATACGCGAAATACGCAAAAAAGAACGAAGCGAATCGGTGCAAATGCGAAAAGCGGCTGTTCGTCGTTGTCGCGTTTTTTCGCGAATTTCGCGGACAATCAACTTTGTTTCGCGTGACCGGTTTGAAGGAAGGCAATCGATTAACTAACGGCGCGCTGCAATTCTCTTTCTACGACCGGAAACGTCAGGCGAAATGTCGTGCCCGTGTCGACTTCGCTGTGGGCCTCGATGGTGCCGGAATGTTCCTGGACGATACCGTATGAGACTGCGAGCCCGAGCCCGGTGCCGCTGCCGACGCCTTTGGTCGTGAAGAACGGATCGTAGATCTTCTTGATATTTTCGGGCGCAATTCCGTCACCGGTGTCCGCAACGACGATCACGACCTCGCCTTCGTTTTCGAGCTTCGTCTCAAGCGTGATCTTGCCGCCGTCGAGCATCGCATCGCGTGCATTGAGGATGAGGTTCGTGAACACCTGCTGCAATTTGCCGGCGTTGCCGAAGATCTCCGGAAGTGAATCAGCGTAGTTTCGGACGACCTCGATCTGCGATTTGCGCATCTGCGGTTCCAGAAGCTGAAGCGTGTCATCAAGGAGTTTGTTGATGCCGATCTCGATAAAATCGGCCGAACCGCCCGAACGCGAGAAGTTAAGCAGGTTGCCGGCAATGTTCGACGCGCGTTCGGTCTGCTTTTGGACCTTCTTGAGCAGCGCGTGTTTCGGGTCGGTTTCGGGGATCATCCCGAGCAGCATTTGCGTATAACTTGAAACACCGGTGAGCGGGGTGTTGACCTCGTGCGCGACTCCCGCGGCGAGAAGCCCGATGGACGAAAGCTTCTCGCTCTGCTGAAGCGTTTCTTCGAGCTTGACACGCGACGTGACGTTTTCAAAGACGACGATGCCGCCGGATTGGCTGTGCGAGACCGAACGTAGCGGCGCGACGGCAACGTTGAGAATCAGTGATTTTCCTTTCGCCGAAGTCGTGTGCATCTTGTATGCGTGCCGGATCTCGGTCAGGTGCCAGCGCGACTTGCCGAGAATGTTCTCGAGATTCGAGACGAAACCTTCGTCAAATATCTCTTCGACCGGTCGTCCTAGAGCCTCTTCGCGTTTCAGTCCCAGCATCTCCTCGAAGGTCGAATTACAGCGGGTGATGCGGCCCGATTCGTCGACCGCAAGAAGCCCGACATTGACCGATTCGACGATCGACTCATTGAATTCTTTGAGCAATTCGAGTTCTTCGGTGCGTTTCTCCTGTTCCTGGTAGAGCAGCGAGTTTTCGACCGCGACCGCGACGTAACCGGATACGGTCTGAAGGATATCGATGTCTTCCGACGAGAGCAGCGATCCGTCGGAGCCGCGTCCGAGCCCGATGACGGCGACCATTTTGCCGCGCGCGACGCACGGGACGAAGTAATGAAGTTCCTGACGGATGAGTCCTCCGTTATGGCCATTGCCGCTCGTCGTTTCGATCTCCATCAAATCGAGTTCATCGGCGCGTACAATGCCTCGTTGGGCGCTCTTCTGGCGGATCATCTGCCGAAAATCGCCCGGAATCTTGTATTCGCCGATCCCGATCGATTTTGCGAGACGGTACTGACCGGTCGCATCGTCGTCTTCGACGAAGACCGCGACTTTTTCGACGTCGAGAACCTGGCGAAGCCTTTCGGTCAACGCGTTGAGCAAAGGATCGAGCGAGGTCGTCGCTGAAAGCGTGCGCCCGAAATCAAGCAATCCGCGCCGCAAATCGTATCGTTCGCCATAGAAAAAGCGGTCGGCACGCTCCTGCAGAAAGTTCTTCAGGGGTTCGCTGAGCAACACGATCCCGGCCATCGCGATGATCGCGATCAGGGCCCGAAGTGAGATCTCGGTCGTCGAAAGATTGTCGCCGACGGCAAGAAAGACCAGTCCGAGCGCGACCGTTCCGATCATCATCGCAATCGCCACGGTTGTGATCGCGTAAACCAGCGCGCGCCGGACGACGACGTCAACATCCATCAGGCGATAGCGAACGACCGAATGCCCGAAACTGAGCGGAATCAGCGCCAACGGCAAGGTTGTCATCGCCGTCGTGTAGCCGTCTTCCGGAAGATTCACGATCCGTTTCGCGATTTGAAAAATGATGATCGGAATGATCGCCGCAATCGTTCCCCACATCGCCCATTTCAAACGCTGACGGACAACGGTTTGACGGTTGCGCACGAAGCGCCTGATCAGGATCACGGCTCCGAGTGCCGTTCCGATGACGAAGTGGTAAAGATTCGCGCTGTCCAGTCGGCTGATTATCTCAAAATGGGCGTCAAAGTAAGCGAATGCGGCGGCGAATGAAGATTGGGGGAAAACCTGGGGGAAAACCGAGAGGATCACCATCGCGACCGAGATCACCGCCGCCGGAACATAGAGTCCGACCGTGCGCATCCTGGAGTTCTCAAGAAAGACGTCACTCCTTACCGGATAGCGGAGACAGAAATGCAGGAATAACGGGACAAAGAACGCAAATGCGATGTTATCGAGCAGTTTGACCGCGAGATCAAAGTCCTCGCCGAAACCTATCTGTTTGTAAACGTGAAAGACGAACGCCGCGAGACAGACGGTTGCGAAATGCAGGACGAAAGGCGAGCGACTGCCTTGTTTGAATAGGACGAAGATGCCGACACCGAGCCAAATCAGTCCGACGAGTCCGACAAAGATCGTCGACGCGGTCCAACGCGGAATGCTGTCGATGTTTTTCAGGTCGGCGTAATAATAATTATTCGCAAAAGAGTAGGATGGCCGCTGGTAGAAGTAGGTCAGGCTCCCTCCGACCCCGGCCACTTCGATGAACATCTGTACATCAACCGGCGCCGTTATCTCCTGCGGTTTGTCTCCGTCGAGACCGATTCCGATGAGTCGGTCTCCGACCGAGATCCCGGCTCGCGATGCGGCGTAACCAGGACGCACTACTTCAGCATAGATTCCGCCGTCGGAACGCATTTGCCAGTCGACTCCGTCAACGGGAGGAAGCTTTTGGATGGCCCGCTGAGAAAGGTTCAAAGCGCCGCCCGCGATCAATAAGACCGTGGCCAGCAACCACACGAGACTCCAGCTTGTCAGTACTTTCCCCGTCATCGTTGAGAGGCAATAAATGCCGAGCAATAGTTAACGCAAAAGCCGTTCCAGTTGGGGCTTTGGGGCCGTCATCGATAAACGCCAACGATTTGACGGATTTAATACTCTCCTAAGGCCCTTGCACGAACTTCTGATTCAGTTTTTTGCTTTGTCATCCAAGATTTTGGAAACAAAAAATCCAAAGTCCGAAAACGCACGGCTTTGGATCAGTGATTTTCTTCCGATCTATCTTGCTTCCTAGAACCTGACCATAATTCCGCCGCTCAAGGCGCGTTTCTGAGACGAAAGTTTGAGGCTGCCCTCCTCACCGTTTATGCCCGTCTGAAAGTCGAACAAATTTCGCGCGTCGATCACCGCCTGGGCGCGTATCGGAAGCCCAAGAGTCGGCAGCGATTGCGTCACCAAAACACTCAAACCCGGATCGTAGATCATCATCCGGCCTTGAAACGGATCGATCGCGAAGACGGTTGCCTGCGATGAAAGCCGAAACACCGTTTTGACCTGTGTTCCGGTCTTGAGCGCGGCGTCGAATTGGCCAAAGAACGTTTGGAAAAGCGCGTCTTCAAAAGCACTCGCCGGGGTCGTAATCGCCTTCTCGGACAGTTTCTGGCCGTTTCCGAACGAATAACCGGCCGAAGTGCTGAAAAGTCCGTTCAGCCGGCGTGAGTACACGACCCTCGCTCCCTGCGCCCGACCTTGCTGATTCGCCACGAAATCGTTGACCTCGCCGCCCGTGAACTCAAACGGGATGTTCATCAAGCCGACGCCGCGGCTGTTCGTCAGATCGAAAAAGACATTTGCCTCGATCGTCGAATTCGAATCCAGGATCCGTTCGACGCCGAACTCGAACCGGCTGCTACGATTCATCCGCGGACGATTGTTTTCAACGACAAAATCGCTGACCGCGACAGGTTCCCGAAACATCACGGTCGAATCTTCAAGTTCGATCGCGCGCGACCACGTTCGATCCTCATTCTGCGTCGTGTACGCAGATCGAAAACGGGTGCGCGAGTTGATATCGTATTGGAGGCCGAGTCGCGGGCTGACGGAAAAATCGTCGCCGGCGCCGATGAACTTCGAATAATCAAATCCGAGCACAAGAACGAAGCCGTTTTTCACGCGCCATTCATCGGTTGCTTGAACCGAGAATTGCCCGATCTGCTTCTGCTGGTCGCCAAGTTCGACGGAGCCGAGTTTCGCGACGCTGGTGTTGATGCGGATCTGATGTGAATCGTTTGGTCGGAAGGTATAGCGCGCCTCGAGCCGTTGCGGCGACGTCGCGCCGGTTGTTGTTTGACCGGCGATAACGAGTTCGGAGTTTTCGGTTAACGGCAGAAGAGTGGCGAAATTTGCGCCTCCGAAAGCAGCGCCGTCGCGCGTTGCAGCAAAAGTCTCGATTACGGTTTGCGACTTTCGCTCCGATCTTGATTGAACGTCGGCAGGTTCGGCATCGACAACATCGTCGCCGTCGATCGGAGTCTCGCCTTCGGTGTTCTGGTAAACCGAATTTCTGATCGCTGAGGCACGAATGCTCCATCTCGAGGAATTTCGGTCGCCCCTCTTTTCGGGAAGCGTGTTGCCGCTCCCGGCGCGTTCAAGACTGAACTTATAAACGAACTCTCCCGAGCGGTTCACTTCGACTTCCGAGAGCGAAATCGGATTGAAACCCTGCGCAACGGCAAGAAGTTTGTATGTTCCCGGAAGTACTTTTGCAAGAAAACTGCCGTTCGTTGCCGATCGAACCTGTTTGACGAGGCGCGAGGTCTCCGCGCTCGAGATCATCACGTATGCTTCGGCAATCGGATTTCCCGTCTGGTCTTTGACAAATCCTTTGATGATTCCCAAACCGCCGCGCTTAGTGCCGGAAGTGTTTGCCCGGCTATCAGACACCAAGACGAAAAACGCCGCAATTACGGCGACGGCGAAAAACGCCATTTTCAGACTTGATTTAGGGGCAACAGTTAAATTCATCAAAAAACTTCCTCCGCCAAACAATCGCTTGGGAGAGCCAGGTTTTCAGAGTCGCGGTTCTTTTGACTTAGCTTCGTCAGCCAGCGACCATTTTGGGACACCTACGTATTTTCTGCGGTTAACACAAATGTGTCAAGCAATACGCACGTTGAATTCGTAGGTGTGATGCGACAAGGCTTGACAAAGTTTGCTTAGCAGATAGAATTAAAACTTACTTTGAACGCTCGTGCGGAGACATGGCTGAGCGGCTGAAAGCGGCGGTTTGCTAAATCGTTAAGGGTCAAAAGCCCTTCACAGGTTCGAATCCTGTTGTCTCCGCCATACCGATTTTGGATTGGTGATTTTAGATTTGGGATTGATCGGCTATCAAATTTGGGATTTGATAGCTTTTCGTGTTTTTGGATCAGGGATTATAGAAGATTCCAAGAGATTCCAGAGGATTCCAAAGGATTCCAAGAGATTCCAGAGGATTCCAAGAGATCCCACGGGATTCCAAGAGATTCCAGAGGATTCCAAGAGATTCCAGAGGATTCCAAGAGATTCCAGAGGATTCCAAGAGATTCCAGAGGATTCCAAGAGATTCCAGAGGATTCCAAGAGATTCCAGAGGATTCCAAGAGATTCCAGAGGATTCCAAGAGATTCCAGAGGATTCCAAGAGATTCCAGAGGATTCCAAGAGATTCCAGAGGATTCCAAAGGATTCCAAGAGATTCCAGAGGATTCCAAGAGATCCCACGGGATTCCAAGAGATTCCAGAGGATTCCAAGAGATTCCAGAGGATTCCAAGAGATTCCAGAGGATTCCAATAGATTCCAGAGGATTCCTGGAATCTGGAATCCGGAATCCGGAATCCGAAATCTGGAATCCGAAATCTGGAATCTTGGAATCCTTGGAATCCTTGGAATCTGGAATCCGAAATCTGGAATCCTTGGAATCTGGAATCTGGAATCCGAAATCCTGGAATTTGGAATCAACCGAATTCCTGAATATGCGAAATGAGCCTGACTGTCGAAAAGGTCCGTGAACTTGCGCTTGGGTTTGAGGAATCCGTCGAGTTGCCGCATTTTCACCTAACATCGTTTCGAATTCGAAAGAAGATATTTGCGACGATCGATGTCGAAAAGCGCCTTGCGATGATTTCGCTGACACCCGTCGAGCAATCATTGTTCGTCGACGACGATACGATCTATCCCGTTCCGAACGCGTGGGGCGCAAAAGGCGCAACCTATTTTGAGATCGGGCGCGTGCGTCCGGAAGTTTTCAAAGACGCACTGCGCGTCGCATACCGCGGAAAGGCACCCGCGAAACTCGCAGAAAAATATCAGGATTGAGTTCTTATGACTACAAGAGTTAGATTCGCCCCGTCGCCGACGGGCTATTTGCATATCGGCTCGGCGCGAACCGCACTGTTCAATTATCTCTACGCGCGCCACGTCGGCGGGAAGTTCCTGTTGCGGATCGAGGACACGGACATTGCGCGTTCGACCAAAGAATCGACGCGTTCGATTCTCGAGGGCCTTGCTTGGCTTGGTTTCGCACCGGACGAGGAGATCGTTTACCAGTCGAACAATGCCCCGAAACATCGCGCCACCGCCCTGAAGCTCCTTGAGGAAGGGAAGGCGTATCGCGACTTTACGCCGAAGGTCGATGCCGGCGACAAGAATATCAAGGAAACGATCGCGGAACGCGCTCGCGCCAATCAGGGCGTGAAATCAATGCGGGACAATGTGTATCGGGAACTTGCGAGAGACGAATCCGACGCGCGCGCCGCGGCCGGCGAACCGTTCGCGATCCGTCTGAAGGTTCCGCCCGCGGGCAAAACATCGTTTCAAGACGCCGTTTACGGTTCGCTCGAACGCGGTCACGACGAGATCGAAGACTTGGTCTTGCTCCGCTCCGACGGGCATCCGCTCTACAATCTCGCGGTCGTTTGCGACGACATCGAGATGGGCATCACGGACGTTATCCGCGGACAAGACCATTTGACCAACACGCACAAACAGATCCTGATCTACGAAGCGCTTGGTGTAAAACCGCCGAACTTCGCGCATCTGCCTCTGATCTTGGCGCCAGGCGGAAAGAAACTCTCGAAACGGATTCACGGCGAGATCGTTTCGATGACGACGTATCGCGACGCCGGATTCCTGGCGGCCGCGTTTCGAAATTTTCTCGCGCTTCTGGGCTGGTCGGCCGGTGAAGAACAGGAAATCTATACGCTCGAAGAACTGGTCGCGAAATTCTCGCTCGATCGAATTCACCAATCGAACGCGACGTTCAACTTCGATCTGAATAATCCGCGCCGCTGGACGGACGATAAAGCGATCTGGATGAACGCCGAATACATCCGAACAATGCCCATTGAAGATCTGCTGCCGTTTGTGAAGGACGAACTCAGGTCAGCCAAACTTTGGCGCGACGAGTATGAAGACGACGATCGTGAATGGTTCGAACACACGGTCAATCTGATTCGCGAGCGTTTTTTCAACCTCAAGGATTTTTCGTCTCAGGGCCGCGCCTACTTCAGCGAGGATTTTGACTTCGATCCGGCGGCGATCGAGAAGAACCTGAAGAAGTTCCCGGATCTCCGATCGTGGCTGCCGGAATTGGCGGACCGATTCGAGTCGCTCGACGATTTCACGCACGATCCCATCTACGCCCTCGTCGCCGCCTTCGCAGAAGAAAAAGGTACGAAGCTCGGAGTTATTATGAACGGCTCGCGGGCGCTGCTTTCGGGCGTCGGCGTCGGTCCGTCGATGATCGCGGTGTTTGAGGTTCTCGGGAAAGAACGCTCGATAATGCGTCTACGAAGTCAGATCGCGTGGAGCATTTGATTTTAGATTTTGGATTTTGGATTTTGGATTCGCAATATCAACTTTCCGCTATCAGCTCTCAACTAGTCCGAAAAAGGAAATGCTTCGGACTAGCTGAAAATGGATAACTGAAAGATGAAAGTTGCGATGTAATTGGGATTCGCAATATCAACTTTCCGCTATCAGCTCTCAACTAGTCCGAAAAAGGAAATGCTTCGGACTAGCTGAAAATGGATAACTGAAAGATGAAAGTTGCGATGTAATTGGGATTCGCAATATCAACTTTCCGCTATCAGTTTTCAACTAATCCGAAAAAGGAAATGCTTCGGAATAGCTGAAAGTGGATAACTGAAAGATGAAAGTTGCGATGTAATTGGGATTCGCAATATCAACTTTCCGCTATCAGTTTTCAACTAATCCGAAAAAGGAAATGCGTCGGAATGGCTGAAAGTGGATAACTGAAAGATGAAAGTTGCGGATTTTCGAATCTGGACTCCCGGAACCTTGAATGCGGTGGACTTTATGAAGAGCACGTTTGTTGTTTTTGCGATTATTCTCGTTTCTGCGATTGGGGCTTTTTCACAGTCGAGCGACGAACGGACGAAGGCCGCGATCCTGAAGGTCATCAGCGAGCAGTCGGCGGCCTGGAACAACGGCGACATCGACGGCTTTATGAAGGGCTATTGGAACTCACCCGAGATGACGTTCGTGTCGGGCGACTCGGTGACGAAAGGCTGGACGCCGACGCTCGAACGTTACAAGCGCAGCTACAATACCCGAGCGAAAATGGGCGTCCTGAGTTTTACCGAACTTCAGGTCACGGTTTTGTCGAAGAAGTCAGCTGTCGTTCTCGGACGATTCACGCTGGTGCGCGAGAACGACAAGCCAACCGGAATGTTCACGCTGACGTTTCGGAAGTTAAAGGAAGGCTGGCGGATTATCTTGGATCACACTTCATGATTCCAGATTCGTGAACGCGCGACCAGGGCAGATATCGCAAATTTGAGTTTCCGGTTCGCGGGGAGCTCGCCGCATCGGTCGCACGGTATTCTTGCCGAACATCAGCGCTTTACATTGCGATTTGTAGAATTATAATCAATTGACCAAAATCCCCTGTTTTCATCGAGGTTATCGCCATAGAAACGACGACGACTTTTGACGAGGCCGCACGCCACGCGCGGCACATTGAATTCAATCCCGAAAGGAAGATCAATTTTGTCGCGCTGACGAGCGTGATCTTCTTTACCGTGTGCGGCGGCGCGTTCGGTATCGAGTCACTGATCGGCAAACTCGGCGCAGGCTGGGCGATCGCGTTGATCATTCTGACGCCGCTCTTGTGGAGCCTGCCGATCTCGTTGATGGTCTCCGAACTCGCAAGCGCGATGCCCGAGGAAGGCGGTTACTACGTTTGGGTAAAGCGCGCGCTGGGTGATTTCTGGGGATTTCAGGAAGGCTGGTGGACGTGTATGTACACCTCGGTCGATATGGCGATCTATCCGGTGCTGTTTGTCAACTACCTCGCGTTCTTCGTTCCATATCTCCGGCCGGATGATGAAGGAAATCTGAGTTGGGAGTCGTTTTTCGCTCGCTGGGCGATCGCTGCGATAATGATCTTTCTGGCGCTTGCACTGAACTGGCGCGGCGCGCGTGCGGTTGGGATCAATTCGACTTTGAACCTTTTCGTGATACTCGTTCCGTTCGGGCTTTTGACTTATTTCGGCTTTGCGGCCGAGAACGGCGGTCTGCAGAGATCGATCGATGCCGTCGCTTCGGGCTTTTCCGGCGAGATCTCGCTCGGGTTGATCGCCGTCGGCCTTGCAACGGTGATGTGGAACTATTCCGGCTACGACAATGTCTCGACGTACGCCGCCGAGGTCAACGACGCTCCCCGAAATTATCCGCGGGCGCTGTTTGTTGCCGTTGCGTTGTCGGTCGCGGTTTATCTCTTGCCCGTGTTTGCACTGGTCGGGGTTTCGACAGATGCCGCCGTCTGGAACGAAACTGCCGGATTTCCGGCGCTCGCCGAATTGCTTGGCGGGCCTTTTCTCGGGACGCTTCTCGCCGTTGCCGCGCTCGTTTCGGCTTGGAGTCTGTTCAATTCGCAAATACTCTATGCATCGCGATTGCCGTTTGCGATGGCGAATGACGGCTGGTTTCCGAAATTCTTCGCCCGGACGAACGAAAAAACCGGCATTCCGACGAATGCGCTCGTGGTTTGCTGCGGCATCTCGGCGCTCTTTGCGGCATTGCCGTTCGGCAAACTCGTCGTCATCGACATTCTGTTCTACTCCGCCGAGTTGTTGCTTGAGTTTGTCGCCTTGCTCGTGCTGCGTGTCAAAGAACCTGATCTTCCGCGGCCGTTCAAGATCCGCGGCGGCTGGACCGTTCTGATTCTGATCACCATCGCGCCGATGAGTTTTGCCGCGACCGTGATCTGGGCGACGCTGACCGATCCCGAATCCGATCCGCGGCACATCGCGATCGTCGTCGTTGGACTGCTTTTGGGTGCCGTGTTCTATTTCCTGAGAAGAAAACGAGTTGAGGTAAGCGATGTTTAAGTTATTGATGGTATTTGCTTTGCTTTGTCCGATCGCGGTTTTTGGCCAAAAAAGCCCGAGCGTCGACGACCGGATCCAGGAAGCGCTTCGGGATTTTCGCGGAAAGGTCTGGATATACGCCAAGAATCTCGATAACGGAAAGGTCTATTCGCTCCGTGGCGACGAACGCGTGCGGACGGCGAGCACGATCAAACTCCCGATAATGATCGAAACCTATTTTCAGGTGTCGGAAGGAAAGGTCAACTGGGCCGATGAGATCATCCTCGCAAAGGAGAAAAAGGTCGGCGGTTCGGGCGTTCTGGGCGAGTTCTCGGACAACACGAAGATCGATTTGCGGACGGCCGTAAACCTGATGATCGTCGTCTCAGACAACACGGCGACAAACCTCGTGATCGAAAAAGTAACGAGCGATGCTGTGAACGCGCGGATGGAATCGCTTGGATTTCCGAGCACGAAGTCGATCCGCCGCATTTTCGGGACTGAGAAGGACAGCAAGGTCGCGGCCGATCCGGTGATCAAGAATTTTGGACTCGGGATGTCGACGCCGAGAGAAATGGCCGGAATCCTTGAACTTCTCGAGACGGGCAAGATCATCAACGCCGAGGCATCAAAGAGTATGCTTGACGTGCTTCGTCGGCAACAATACAAGGACGGCATCGGCCGCAATGCGCTTGACACGGTACCGATCGCATCAAAATCCGGAACGCTCGATCGCCTCAGAGCCGACGTCGGGATCGCTTATACACGCCGTGGTCGGATCGTTATGGCGATCACGGTTGACGATATGCCGGTCGTGCATTATTCAACGGACAATGAGGGAAGTTTGATGATCTGGAGATTGTCGCAGATTCTCCAGGATGGGCTTTGATGCGGGATATCGGCGGCGTTTCAACGCTTGCTGTTCGGTCAAGCCGGGCCCAAAAAGAACAAAGCGCGGTTGAACACAACTCAACCGCCCTTGAGATCATCGACTTCTGATTCTCAGAGTTCTCCGAATCGAAAATGTAAACTGTGCCAGTCGTTCTTATTCGGTGATATGGATGTCGTCGGTCTTATTGACCCGGCCTGACAAAAATATCACACCGAAAACGGCCGTCAGGATCAAAAATACCACTCCCAGCAAAAGGAAAAGCATTCCGCCATCCTTAGCTTGAAAATAGTAGAACGATCCGGCCGCGATCAGGGCTGATACCAGAGCTAAAAGGGCATACATAAAGTTACGTGACCTCCCGTTTCTCTTAAAAGGATCAAACCGGAACAGGGTGTTTTCAAAAACCTTCCCCGCTCCGCAATGGATCCAAAAAACTTTTCAAATCGCTAAATTTCTTGATTGCAACTAAATATAACTCTTTTCCGGCCGAAAAGGCAAGATTATTTTGTGTCGGTGAACAAAAGGTTTTAGAGTAGTTTTGGACAAAAAAAATCGGGGTGGAAACTATGGAGATTCGATTGGCGCAAAAACACGAAGCGGCTGCGATGATTGAGTTCAATCAGGCAATGGCGCTCGAGACTGAAGGCAAATTCCTCGATCCGCAGATACTCGCCAGCGGTGTCGAATCGGTCTTCCACAATTCAACGAAGGGTTTTTATGTTGTGGCTGAAGACGGCGGCCGGATCGTCGGCGGATTGATGGTGACGTTTGAGTGGAGCGATTGGCGCGACCGGTGGTTCTGGTGGATTCAGAGCGTCTATGTCATCCCGGAGTACCGTGGTCGCGGGATTTACGCGATGATGTACGCCCACGTCAAGCAGTACGCCGCTGAACGGGGCGACGTTTGCGGCTTCCGGCTCTATGTCGAACACGAGAACATCGGTGCGCAAAGAGTTTACGAGCGGCTCGGAATGGAAAGATCGCATTATCTGATGTATGAGCAGATTTTGGATCTTTGATTTTAGATTTTGGATTGGCCAACTGAGTCTGGGAGTCTGAAAAAGGATGGAACTCAACGCAGATGCTACGGCTTTTTGTGGACAACCGATCCAAAATCCAAAATCAAAAATCCAAAAATGGAAAGGGTCGGCTTAAATCTTTACTCCCCCAACCAAAGATTAAACTAAGCCGGCCCTTTCTTCTCCTGAAGTACGTTTTCGGAGTGGATTCGGTCAACACGCTGCTATCAAACCGATCCGGATTCCGAATTCGTACCTCGGGAACTTCATCTGATGTTCGGACGCCCTGCCCGTGTCCGTTCAAGTTGTCCTTCCGCTAAAGTACATCATCCGATGTGCCCAAGTAATTGCAACGGTCGTGCCAAAGTTGTTTGTTGTTGATATGAACTAACTAAGCCATATAGATACAACGACTTACATTACTTTTCGCGGAACATTGGCCTGTTGCCGAACGTGTATTGAACTTTGACAGGTGCCGTACGCCGTGTCCGATTTTCATTCAGACCTGTGATTTAATTGAGTCGATGACTAGAATTACCGAAGCCGAATTTGCGAGGATCTGCGACGGGATAGCTGCCGACGGGGAATCCATCATCCTCCACAATCCGATCGGCACGCCCGAAATCACTCTGTTGTGGATGCTTTTGAGTGTCTTGATCAGCTATCTCAGTTTGACGGAAGTCGAAACTCCTTGCTTTACGGGAATGCCGACGGCGGAAACCTATCGGCAGGCAATTCAGTTCGTGATCGAAGCCCGCCGCGCGGAGGACTTTGACGTCGGCCCATATCTCGATAAACTTGGTAGTTTATGATCGTCGAAACATTCGTACTTTCACCGTTCCAACAGAATACGCGCGTCATTGTTTGCGAGAAGTCCGGTCGCGCCGTTTGCGTCGATCCCGGTGCAGACTCGCCGGAACTCGTCAGATATCTGCGCGAAAACGATTTGACGCTGCAGGCGATCACGCTGACGCACGGGCATCTTGACCACGTCGGCGGAACCGGCGCGCTCGCGCGGGAGTTTCCCGAAGCGGAGATTCTGCTGCACGAGGACGATGAGCCGCTCTATTACTCGCTGCCCCAGCAACCGCTTCGAATGGGACTCTCGCCCCATCAACTGAAAGCGCTCGGGATGGACTATGACGATCCGCCGCAGATCACTCGAAACTGGTCGGACGGCGAGACCTATCCGGTTGGCGAGTTGAATCTGAAGGTGATCCACTGTCCCGGCCATACCCGCGGACACGTCGTGTTTGCCGAGGAATCCGCGCGGGGGGTCTTCGTCGGAGACTGTCTTTTCGAGGGGTCGATCGGCCGGACGGACCTTCCGGGCGGATCCTATGAGCAACTGATCGATTCGATAAACAACAAGATTCTCCCGCTCGGCGACGATTTCGTTGTCTATTCGGGCCACGGCAACGAAACCACCATCGGTCGCGAACGGGAGTCGAATCCGTTTTTGACGGGAAGATACTTCTAGCGGGTTCAAACACGGTTTCAGATCAAACCTCGCGCGGCACTTGCGAGCGGATAGACAAAATTTGCTATCATTTCGAAAAACAGTCGATAGGAAGGTGAGAATGAAGAAACTTTTGACGATCTTTTTGGCCGCAAGCGTTTTGGCCGTTAACGGATTCGCCCACGGCGACAACAGTCATTTCAAAAGTCAGCAGGAAGTGACGGTGAAAACGACGAAGGTCGTGGGAAACATCTTTATGCTTCAGGGGCGCGGCGGAAACATCGGCGCAATGGTCGCGCCCGAAGGGATTTTGATGATCGATGATGACTACAAGGTCGTCAGCGAAAAACTGCGCGACGCGCTTAAGGAACTCGGATCCGAAAAACCCCGCTTTATCTTCAATACGCACTGGCACGGCGACCATACCGAGGGCAACCAGTTTTTCGGCAAAGAGTCGATCATCGTCGCGCACAGGAACGTCCGCGTTCGGCTCTCGCAGATAAACACGGTATTCGGACAGAAAACGGTTCCGTATCCAGAGTCCGCGCTACCGATGATCACCTATACCGAATCGATGTCGATCCACTTTGGCGGCGAAGAGGTGAAGGCGGTCTATTATCCGAACGGACACACCGACGGAGACACGGTCGTCTTCTTCACGAAGTCCAATGTCGTACATCTCGGCGATAACTTTTTTGTCGGCCGGTTCCCGTTCGTCGATCTCGATAACGGCGGAAATGTTCAGGGATTGATCAACAACATCGGTTCACTGATCAAAACGATCCCGGCGGACGCGAAACTGATTCCGGGTCACGGTCCGCTCGCGACGCTCGACGATCTGAAAGCGTTTCATCAGATGCTGATCGAGAGTTCGAAGGTCGTCACCGACGCGATGAAGAAGAAAAAGACGCTTGAAGAGATCAAGAAGGCAGGTTTGCCGGACAAATTCAAGGAAGCCGGTTCCGGATTCATCAAGACCGACCGCTGGATCGAGATCGTCTTTAACAGCTATTCGAAGAAGTAGCTATGAACAATGCAGAACCCCGCACGGAGTAAGGGGGTACGGCCGCGGAGCGGTCGGCGCGCTTCGATATCATACGCTCGGACCCCATCGCGCCGAACCGGACCATCTTATGAACAATGCAGAACCCCGCATGGATTAATGGGGTACGGCCGCGGAGCGGTATGAACAATGCAGAACCCCGCACGGAGAAAGGGGGTACGGCCGCGGGGCGGTCAGGTCTCAAAAGCCGTGCCGCGAGACGGTCCGGTTTGGCGCGATGGGGTCCGAGCGTATGATATCGAAGCGCACCGACCGCTCCGCGGCCGTACCCCCTTTCTCCGTGCGGGGTTCTGCATCGAACTACGCGACGGTCACTTCTTTTGACAGATAGACGTCCTGGATCGCGTTCAGTAATTCGACCCCGTCGGCGGTCGGACGCTGGAATGCCTTGCGGCCCGAGATCAGCCCCATACCGCCGCCGCGCTTGTTGATGACCGCCGTGCGGACGGCGTCCGTGAGATCGCTCGAACCCTTCGATTCGCCGCCGGAGTTGATCAATCCCGCGCGTCCCATAAAGCAGTTCGCGACCTGATATCGGACAAGGTCGATCGGATGGTCGCTGGTCAGGTCCGAATAGATTTTCGGATTCGTCTTTCCGTAGCTGCTTTCCATATTCAGGATGTTGTAACCGCCATTGCGTTCGGGCAATTTCTGCTTGATGATGTCCGCCTGGATCGTCACGCCCAGATGATTCGCCTGACCCGTAAGATCGGCCGCGGTATGCATATCGCCGTCGGCGGTTTTGAATTTCGGATTACGCAAATAACACCAAAGAATGGTCGCCATTCCGAGTTCGTGCGCATAGGCGAAGGCTTCTGCGACCTCGACGATCTGCCGGCCCGATTCTTCCGAGCCGAAATAAACGGTCGCGCCGACTGCGACCGCACCCATATTGCGCGCATTCTCGATCGTTCCGAACATGATTTGGTCGAACTTGTTCGGGTACGTCAACAGCTCGTTGTGATTGATCTTGACGATGAACGGAATCTTGTGTGCGTACCTTCGGGCCACCGCGCCGAGCACGCCGTATGTCGAAGCAACCGCGTTGCAGCCGCCTTCGACCGCAAGTTCGACGATGTTCTTCGGATCGAAGAGCTTCGGGTTCGGAGCAAAACTCGCGCCGGCGCTGTGCTCGATGCCTTGGTCGACCGGCAGGATCGAAAGATAACCCGTTCCCGCCAAGCGGCCGTGGCTGAATAGTGAATTCAACGAGCGCAAAACCTGCGGATTGCGGTCCGAATCCAGCCAGACGCGGTCGATGAAATCACCGCCCGGCAAATACAAATTGTCCTTTGGGATCTTCGGACTCGAGTAGCCCAAAAGCGCCTCGGAATCATTACCCAGAAGTTCCTGAATCTTACTGTAATCGAGAGCCATCTGATATCTCCTGAAATTAAGAATTAATAAGTAAAACGTTAGAAATGCGCCTAATTATATCATAAATAAAAGTGTTGCCTAAGAAGTTGGGGCGGGTGTAAGATTCCCTTGTATATCGCACTAAACAAAACTTACTGCACGCCCCTGCCGGCAGTATCCCGAATTGACCGATCCCGTTAACGCGGTTCAAACGTGAGGTAAACGCAATGTCTTCGCCACTCAATCCAAAGAACATCTTTCTTTCGCTCATTATTGTCGCTTTCTTTCAAGTCTTCGCCGTTGCCCAGGAAAAGAACTGGCGCGAGATAACGCCGGCCGAACTTGATCAGAAGACTCCGAAGGTCGATGCCGACGCCGATGCCGAAGCGATCTTCTGGGAAGTTCGGATCGACGATTCGTCGTCCGAAGATCTATCGCAGAGGCATTACGTTCGCGTCAAGATCTTCACCGAACGCGGACGCGAAAAGTTCAGCAAGTTCGATATTCCATTTACGAAGGGAATCAAGATCAAGGAACTTGCTGCGCGCGTCATCAAGCCGGACGGCACGATCTCGGAGATCACCGAAAAGGACATCTTCGAGCGCGACATCGTCAAGACCGACAAGGGAAAGCTGAAGGCGAAATCATTCGCCGTCCCGAACATCGAGCCGGGTGTCATCGTCGAGTACAAGTATCGTGAGGTCATCGAAGATTCCGGCGCCATCGGAATGCGTCTCGAGTTTCAAAAGGACATTCCCGTTCAAACGCTTTCTTATTACTACAAGCCGTACAACAAGCGCGAACCCGACACGCAGTCGTTCAACTTTGACGACACCGATTTCGTGAAGGATGAAAAGGGCTACTACCTCGCCCAGCGGAAGAATATCCCGGCATTCAAGGAGGAACCCAGAATGCCGCCGGAGGGAATGGTCCGGCCGTGGATGATACTTCAGGCGGTTCGGCTGAATGTGACGAATGTCTCGGCATTCTCAGTGTCGTATTCAATCAAGGTTCCGGGCGTTCCAAGCCTTTACTGGGGTACGGTTTCGGCGGAACGTTCGGTCGTCACCAAGTTTATGAACAAGCCGAACAAAGAGATCGCGAAGATCGCGAACGAAGTCGTCGGCACGGCCAAGACCGACGACGAAAAGCTGAAGAAGCTCTACGACTACGCTCAAACCATCTCGAACACGTCTTTTGACACGACTCTGACCGATGAGGATCGGAAAAAACTCCCGAAGATCAAAGAACTCGATGACGTTCTGAAGTATCGAAAGGCCGATTCGGGTTATATCGATATGCTCTTCGGCGCGATGGCGTCGTCGCTCGGATACGAAACGCGGATTGCGTATTCGGGCAACCGAAATCGGATGTTCTTCAATCCCGAAATGACGGTCGAATCGTTCATTCATCCGGCCGCGATCGCGATTCCAGTCAACAATGAGTGGAAGTACTTCAATCCGGGAACCCCGTTTCTGCCGTACGGAATGCTCGTCTGGTACGAGGAAGATGTCTGGGCGCTACTCGTCGGCGAGAAGAAATACAATTGGGAAAAGACGCCGCTGACGGGTTATGAGAAGTCGAACGCAAAACGCTCCGGCAAGTTCAACCTCAGTGAAGACGGCACGCTCGAAGGCGATGTGACCATTGAGTATACCGGGCAGTCCGCATTGCGCAGACGGTACGATATTTACGAGGATTCGCCGTCAAAACGGGAGGAGGACCTGATCAAAGAGGTCAAAGAGAATCTGAGTTCGGCCGAGGTGACGAGCGTCGCGATCGAGAATGTCATCGACAACTCAAAACCATTGGTGATGCGCTACCGCGTGAAGGTGCCGAACTACGCCCAAAAGACCGGAAAACGGCTATTTTTGCAGCCCGGATTCTTTACCCACGGAGACGAACCGATGTTCTCGAGCGCGACCCGCAAGTACGACATCTATTTCACTCAACCGTGGTCGGAATCCGATGACATCGAGATCAATCTTCCGGCGGGATATATGCTCGACAATGCGGAGCGTCCGGCCGATGTCGCGGACCCGAGCAATATCGGATCGTTGAAGATCTCGATCGGCGTCAATACGGAACAGACCTTTATGAAATTCACGCGCAAGTTTCATTTCGGCGGCGGCGGTCGGGTCCTGTTCCCGGCCGGCGTTTATGCCCCGCTGAAGAATCTGTTCGACGCATTCAACAAATCTGACAGCCATACGATCACGCTCCGTCAGAAATAGGAGAGTCTCTATGCGCATTTTTCGCTGCGGCGCCCTCACAATCGTGTTTCTCGCGGTTGCCTGCTCGGCGTTCGCCCAGATCGAATGGCGACCCGTCTCACAGGCGGAACTCGATGCGAAAGCTCCGGTCGTCGAACCCGACGCGGACGCCGAGGCGATCTTTTGGGAAGTCCGGCTCGACGACGAAAAGAAGAAGAAGCTGTTCTACAGCCACTATGTCCGGGTCAAGATCTTCACCGAGCGAGGCCGCGAGAAGTTCGCCAAATTCGACATTCCGTTTATGAAGGACACGACTGTCGAAGAGGTCGCCGCGCGCGTCATCAAACCTGACGGCTCCGTGATCAGTCTCTCTCCGGGGGATATTTTCGAACGCGACATCATTCGTGCCGGCAAGTACGTGATCCGCGCGAAGTCATTCGCCGTTCCCGGGATCGAACCCGGCGTCATCGTCGAGTATCAATACAAAGAAACGCTGAAGGGCGATTCCGCCGATAACGAACGCCTTGTTTTTCAACGGGACATTCCGATTCAGCGAATTACCTATTTTGTTCGACCATACAAGGACCGCTCACTCCGAGTCTCGTGGCGGAATATGCCGGAAGGGCGTTTTGTTCAGGAACACGATGGATATATGAGCGCTTCGGCGGAAAAGGTCCCGGCCCTGCGCGAAGAGCCTCATATGCCGCCCGTTGATGAGGTTCGGCGGTGGGCGCTCCTCAATTACAACGGTTCGGACTTTTCGTGGGACGTACTCGGATTCAACTTCGAAATCTACTTCGCGGAAACTACCAAAATCGACAAAGAGATAATGGCAAAGGCCCGCGAACTGACCGCCGGTATTGACGAACCCGAGAAGCAATTGCGAGCGTTGTTCGACTTCGCGCAGAAGAAGATTCGGAACGTTTCGTACGATTCGAAGATGACTCCCGAACAGCGCGAGAAGATCGAGAACAAACGAGCCTCGGATACACTCGAACGCGGGATGGGGCATTCGAGGGATGTCGATCTGCTGTTTGCGGCCTTGGCAAAGGCTGTCGGTTTTAAGGCGAGTATGATCTTCGCTACCGACCGGAGCGAATCGTTCGCGGACCCACGGACGGCTTCCGATCCGAGGGCCGTACACTGGGCGGGAATACTCGTTTCGAAAGGAACCTACAACGTACCGGCAAATCCGGGCACGCCGTTTATGCCTTTTGGGATCATCGACTGGTATGAAGAGGGCAACTATGCGTTGGTTTCCGGCCAAGTTGGAAGTCACTGGTTCAAAATGACTCCCTCGGCACCGGAAACGAATCTCTCGAAGCGCACCGCGAAGCTGAAACTGCTGGAGGACGGATCGCTCGAAGGATTCGTGCGCGTCGAGCATTCGGGCCATCAGGCGACTTCGCGGCGACGCGATCTGTTCCGCAAATCGCCCGAGGAACGCGAAAAGATTCTGATCGAAGGCTGGAAGAAGAGCCTCGGATCGGCGGAGATCTCGATGTTCGCCTTCGAGAATTTTGATGACCCGTCGCGGCCGTACACATATTCCTTCAACCTAAGGGTTCCGAATTACGCCCAGAAAACCGGCAAACGTCTGTTTTTGCAGCCCAATTTTTTCGAGTTTGGATCGCCGCCCGTTTTTTCCAGCTCGACGCGCACTTATGGAATCTCGTTCGACTTCTCGTGGTCCGAAAATGACTCCGTCGAGATTGAACTGCCGAAGAATTTTGAGCCGGACAGCATCGGCGAGCCGAACATCATCAACGAAAAGAACGACCTTGGAAAGCTCACGAACTCATACACTTACGACGCGGAACTCAGGACGATCAAGGCTGATCGGAAGTTCTATTTCGGCACCAAAGGACGGTTGACGTTTCCGGTCGGAGCGTACCAACCGTTGAAAACCCTCTTCGACCTTTTTCACAAGGCCGATACGCACGTGATCGCGTTGAAACAAAGGCAGTGACCATATGAACACACAACTCATCGTCGCGTTCATCTCATTGGTCTTCTTTGCGAGCGTTGCCAACGCCCAGAAGGCGGTCTGGGAACCGGTTCCGCAGAGCGAGATTCAAATGTCCGGGCCGCAGGTTGATCCCGCCGCGGACGCCGAGGTTCTGTTTTGGCAGGTCTACCTAGTCGACAACTTCTCCCGTTGGAAATGGCAGACCGTGATCAACCATCATTTGCGGATCAAGATCTTTACCGAACGCGGACGCGAACTCAATGCCAAGGTCGATATTCCTTATGGCGATTACCTCGGGAACAGCGCCCGGGTCGCGATCCGCGACATCAGCGCACGAACGATCAAGCCCGACGGATCGGTTATCGAAGTAAATCCGGCCGACATTTTTGACCGCGACATCGTCAAGACAAACGGGTTCAAGCGAAAAGCGAAATCATTCGCCGTTCCGGGAATCGCGGTTGGCGCGATCGTCGAATATAAGTGGAAAGAGACGCGCGAAGACACGTTCAACTACAGCCGCATCGTTCTTGCCCGCGAGATTCCCGTTCAATATGTGAAGTACTACATAAAACCGGCCAACATTCCGCTCGGAATGCGGCTTCATTCGTCGAACACGAACGGGAGATTCGTCAAGGAGTCGGACGGGTTTTACAGTACGACGCTTACGAATGTTCCCGCGGTCCTGGAAGAACCGCGGATGCCGTCGGAATACAACGTCCTGCCGTGGGTTCTGATGTTTTATGACAACGACGACATCAAGCAGACGCCCGCCCAGTATTGGCGGGATCGTGGCCGTCGTTCGTTTGAGAGTCACAAGGCGATTCTCTCGCCCAATTCGGAGATCCGCGCCGCCGCCGCTCAGGCTATCGGGAACGCGAACGATTCCAATGAAAAGATTCGCCGGGTCATTGATTTCCTGAGGCGCAACATCCGCGACATCAACGACGATGCGGCCGGATTCACACCCGACGATCGCGAGAACTTCAAGGAGAACAAGAAAGTCGAAGACGCGCTGAAACGCAAGGTCGGAACCTGGCACGACATATCGTTGCTTTTCGGTTCGATGCTCGTTTCAATCGGTTTCGACGCGCGGTTTGCGAACGTCGCGACAAAGTTCGACGCGCGCTTTGACCGCAATTTGACGAACGATTACTTCATCCGGACCGAGATCGTCGCCGTCAAAACGGAATCCGGATGGAAGTTCTTCGATCTCTCCGGTCGGCACCTGCAGTTCGGTATGATCTCGAGTTCGGTCGAGGGAGAGTCGGTTTTGATTTCGGATGAACGCGAGCCGTTTTGGGAGACCATCCCCGTTTCGCCGGCGAACGACTCGAATGAAAAACGCTTTGCCGATCTCACTCTTGAGGCCAACGGCGACATTTCGGGCAGCATTCAGATCGAATACACGGGTCATCTTGCGGCGTACTATCGTGAGTTCTACGACGAAGATTCGGTTCAAGAGCGTGAAAAGTACTTTGAGGAGTTCGTAAAACGTCAGATCGGCGACACGGCGCAAACGACGAATATGATCTTCGAGAATCTTCGCGAACCGGATAGGCCTTTGATCTTGAAGTTTATGCTGAAAATGCCGGCTTACGCCGAACGGACCGGCAAAAGGCTGTTCGTCCGGCCGAATGTGTTCAAACGAAACTCGCGTCCGATGTTCACTTCAGCGAAACGAAGCTACGACATTCAGTTCAACTACGCGTGGTCAGAGGATGACGAGGTAAGGTTGACGATTCCGGCGGGTTTCGCCGCCGAAAGCCTCGAGACTCCAAAACGTGTCGCCGATGACAAAAGCGCCGCATTTCTGGAATCGAAATTGTCGTCGCCAGGGGCCCGAAGACTCGTCTACCAGCGGAAGTTCACGTTCGGAAAACCCGGTGGCTTGTTGTTTTGGGATTTTAACTACGGCGGAATCAAGTATCTCTTCGACGCCGTTCACAACGCGGATTCGTTCAGCGTCGTGCTTCGCGAGGAAGCTTCGGCGGTTCAATAGCAAGGCAGTAATTGGGGGAATTATGAAGACTCAACCCGTTCATCACATTCTTTTGGTCGCGATCGTCATCGCTGCCGCAACCGTCAGCGCGCTCGGCGGCGACAGCCCGCCAACCTGGATGCGTCAAGCTGCGTCATTGCCGGTTGGATCCTACGACAAGGAGGTTTCGGCGGTCGTTTTGTTCAACGAACAGCAGGTCTCGTTGACCGGCGACGGAATGCTCGTCACGACTGAGAACTACGCCGTCCGCGTTCTCACGCGGGAGGGGCGACGGCACGCGCTGGCAACCGCGCTCTATCTCGTCAGTTCCGGTCGCGTGCGCGAGATCGAAGGCTGGTTGATACGTCCCGACGGTTCGATCAAGAATTACGATAAAAAGACGGTCCTCGACGTTATTTCCGATCCCGACGATATTTACAACGAGTACCGCTTGAAGGTCATCGACGCCGTCGAGGATTCCGACGCCGGCACGGTTTTCGGCTACACCGTCGTGTCAGAAGACAAGCCGCTTTATTTCCAGGAAAAGTGGTTCTCGCACGATGGACTGCCGACGCTCGTTTCGCGTTACTCGCTAACCTTGCCATCGGGCTGGAAGGCTAACGGCGTGACGTTCAATCATTCTCAGATCACGCCGCAGGTCTCAGGTTCGACATACACGTGGGAACTTCGCAACCTGCCGTACATCAAACGCGAGCCGATGAGTCCGTCGGTGGTCAATATCGTGCCCTGGGTGGCGATCAATTATGCGCCTGACGTGAGTGGCACTTCGGGCAAATCGTTCGCCAACTGGACCGATGTCGCACGCTGGACCTCGACTTTGTACGATCCGCAAGTCGTGGTCGACGATGCAGTTACGGCGAAGGCGCAGGAACTGACGGCCAGTGCGAAAACGGAACTTGAGAAGATCCGCGCGATCGCCGGTTTCGTTCAGAATCTGCAGTACATTTCGATCGACATCGGTGTCGGCAGCGGAAACGGCTATCGCCCGCGGCCGTCGAACCTCGTGCTGAGCCGCGGTTACGGCGATTGCAAAGACAAGGCGAACCTGATGCGGGCGATGCTCAGATCGCTGAAGATCGAAGCTTACCCGATCGCGATCTTCTCGGGCGATCCGACATTCGTGCGCGAGGAATGGGCGTCGCCGGCGCAGTTCAACCACTGCATCATCGCCGTCAAGATCAGTGACGGAACGGACGCCGCGACGGTCATCAAACACGAGAAACTCGGTCGTCTCCTGATCTTCGATGCGACCGACCCGTTCACGCTGCTCGGCGATCTCCCGGATTCGCTTCAGGGCAGTTTCGGGCTGATCATTGCCGGCGAGAGCGGCGGGCTCGCAAGAATGCCGGTCACGCCGTCGGAATCGAATCTGCTCGACCGCCGCATCGAGGTCAACCTGACGGCCGACGGCGCGATCACGGGTTCGATCAAGGAGCGTTCGACGGGACAGTCTTCGAGCTTTGAACGCGCGATGCTGCGATTGCTTTCGGCGGTCGATTACAGCAAGATGCTGGAAGGTTGGCTGACGCGCGGAGCGACCGGGGCGAAGCTAGTGAAGTTCACGCCGACGGACAGAAAGGAGGAACTCGGTTTCGACCTCGACGTCGAGTTTTCGGCGCCGCGCTACGGGCAGCAGATGCAGAAGTTGTTGGTCTTCAAACCGACGATCGTCGATCGTCGGAATTCGATTTCCTTTACCGAAACGACGCGGAATCAGCCGGTGATCCTCCGGTCGGCGTCCGTCCGTGAGACGATCGTGTTCATCCTTCCGACCGACTACAGCGTCGATGAAACGCCTGAAAATCTGAATATGGAAACGCCTTTCGGCAAGTACTCGACGACCTTCGAGGTCAAAGGAAACAGACTGACGTTTACGCGGATTCTCACGATGAACCGCGCAACGGTTCCGGTCGACAAATATGCGACCGTTAGGGACTTTTTCGCCAAGATGCGCGAGGCGGAACAATCACCGGTGGTCCTGATCAAGAAGTAGACCAAAACCGGGGCGTTCCAAATCCCAATTCCCAATGGGATTTGGGACTTGGGATTGCGGATTTGTGATTTGGAATCGGGAGAGTTGAAAAACCGTCGCCTTGTCTACCCACAGACGAACAGGGATAAGATCAAGTAGATGCTTCCGATCAGACAATATCTGCGAAAAAGAGCGTCTTGCAGAGGTCAAATACCAATAACGCCTAATCGTTTCCTTGCGAACTTCACGGACTCGGCGTGAGATACGCGCAGATTCCGCACATCCGGCATAGGATCGACAATCGCAAATCCCCATTCCCTGTTTTCACGCCACTTAAGGCGGCTTTGCCGCCCGGATGGGACGGGCTAAACTGTCAACGCGGCTGTGCCGCCAATTGCCTCTTTGCGGCACAGCCGCAGGATTGCTGTAGGGTTCAACGGAAAGGCCGAGCCTTTCCGCACATCCGGGCGGCAAGCCGCAAGGACGGCAAATAGATCAGCGTCGACGTCCGGGTTCGATGGGGCAAAAATCCGCGCGTTTTTCAAATCTCCCAAATCCCAAATCGGGAGCTTTGAAAAACCTACTTAACGGCGGTTCCGACGCCGTTTCTGACACAGATGGACACAGATAGATCGGATGCAAGAGGATAGTTCGAAACCAGCGTTTCTCTATCGATTGAAACAAATCCGCTCCATCCAGCCAATCTGTGTTCATCCGTGGAGGAAACGCGATTTGCTGCCTTCATGTCGGTTTTTCAAAGCTCCCAAATCCCAAATCCCAATTCCCCGACTACTTCTTTGCCGGCGGCAGATTGCCTTCGATCTGGAGAACGACGGTGATGTTGTCCGACAACATCGCGACGCCGTTCGGCATATTTCCACCATAGTTGACGCCGAAATCGCGTCGGTTGATGACCGTCTCGGCCGTCACGCCCATCTTCATCGTTCCACGTTGGTCTTTTACGAAACCGGTGATATTGAAGGGGAAAGAGACCGCTTTCTTGACGCCTTTCATCGTCAGTTCGCCGTTGAGCGTCAGAACTTTTCCTTTTTTCGTCACGCTCGTGCTTTTGAACGTCATATCGGCATACTTTTCAACCTCGAAAAAGTCGGCCGAGCGCAGGTGTTTGTCGCGGCCGGCGACGCCGGTGTCGACGCTGGTCATCTTAGCCGTAAATTCAACGGTCGATTTCGTGACGTCCTTGGCGTCGTAATTGATCGTTCCGTCGAAATCCCGAAAATATCCCGGAACGTCTACGAGCCCCATATGCCGGACGCGAAAACCGATCGAGCTATGCGCCTTGTCAAAGCTATACGCGCCGGTGTCGCCCATTTCCTTCTTTTCACCGCCGGCAAAGAAGTTCTCTTCAAAACTCAGATTCTTCGCGCTCGACTGAAAACCGATAACCAGGCTGACCGCGAAGATCGTCGCGATCGCCGCGGAAAAAAACAACTTATTTTTCATCTTGCTCTCCTATTAAACTAAATTTCTTTTCATTTTACCGATTTTGGAATAAATTGTAACTGCCGAACATACAAATACAAAAATGGAAGCTCCGCTGGTCTTCGGCGCGATGATGTCGGCTCACTGATCTTGGATTTTTGATCTTGGATCTTCGGTCGCTGACCGTTGAAAATGCAGAATCAAAGTTCCAAGTTCAAAAACCCAAGTTCAAAGTTCCAAGTTCAAAGTTCAAAGTGAATGTCCGAAAAATATGATCTTATCGTGATTGGCGGCGGTTCTGCCGGCCTCGTTGCCGCAGGTGGCGCGGGACTGTTGGGGGCACGCGTCGCACTCATCGAAAAAAATCTCCTCGGCGGCGACTGCCTCTACACCGGCTGCGTGCCGTCGAAGAGTTTGATCCGTTCGGCAAAGTTTGCGTCGGATACGAAACGCGCGGCCGAATTTGGATTTCGGATCGGTGATCTCGGATTTGCGAACGGTTCATTCGCGTCTGTGACGGAGCGCGTCCGGAACGTGATCAAGGCCATCGAACCGCACGATTCTCCCGAACGGTTCGAGGCGATGGGCGTCGAGGTTATCTTCGGGACGCCGCGTTTTTTGAACCCGCACGAGATCGAGATCCAACTGAAAAGTGGGGAATCGCGCGTTCTGAAAGCAAAACGATTCTGCATTTCTACTGGCTCTCGATCGTTCGTTCCGCCGCTCGAGGGTTTGGATGAGGCCGGCTTCATCACAAACGACGAAGTGTTTCATCTCGGGACGCTGCCCGATCGCCTCGTCGTCCTCGGCGCCGGCGCGATCGGCGTCGAACTCGGGCAGGCGTTCGCCCGTTTCGGCTCACGCGTGACGCTGATCGAGATGGCTGACCGGATCCTGATCAAGGAAGACGAGGAAGTCTCACGGTTTATGGAGGCGCATCTTCGCCGCGAAGGCGTCGAGATCCTGACCGCGCGCAAAGCCGTTCGCGTCGAGTCGGAAGGGGCGAAAACGATAATTCTGGACGACGGGACCGAGATCGTTTGCGACGAGATCCTCGCGGCGCTCGGCCGCCGGGCAAATGTTGACGGACTCGACCTCGAAAAAGCGGGCGTAAAGCATTCCCAACAGCGGATCGAAACAGACGAGTATCTTCGAACTTCCGCGAAACATATTTTTGCCGCCGGCGACGTCACCGGTCATTTTCAATTCACGCACACTGCCGACTATGAAGCGCAGATCGTCCTGCAGAACGCGTTCCTGTTTTTCCCGTTCACGAAAAAGACCGACTTCCGAGTCATCCCTTGGGCAACGTTCACCGAACCCGAAGTGGCGCGCGTCGGACTTACGGAATCCGAAGCCCGCGCCGCGCACGGCGACGTGAAGGTGATCCGCGTTTCGTTCGACGATAATGACCGCGCCCACGCCGAAGGCGCGATCGAAGGATTCGCGAAAGTCATTTTGAAGGGCAAAAGAATCGTCGGCGCCCATATCGTCGGACTTCGCGCCGGCGAGCTGATCCACGAATTCGTCCTCGCGATGCGGCACGGTCTTTCGCTCGGGGATCTGAACAAGGCGATCCATATTTACCCGACGCTTTCGAAGATCACGCAGGCATTGGGAACAGAAGAGACGATCGAGACCCTGCAGTCGCCGTTCGTCCGCAAATGGCTCGCGCGCTATCTGAAGATCTGGCGTTAGCTTTCAGTCCCGTGTTCGGAGTCCCGGGCTTGGAGTTCCGAGTTTGGAGTTCCGCTTTCAGGCGGCCCGCGCGAAACTCCAAACAATTAACGATTAACAATTCGCCATCAACGCATAGGTTTGGTTATGATTTGTCCGTGAAGACCATCCTTCCAAATTCGACGATCGGAGTCTTCGGCAGCGGCCAATTGGGGCGTATGTTCGCCATTGAAGCGCGCAAACTCGGGTATCGCGTCCACACGTTCTCGCCCGCCAACGACACGCCGACCGGCCAGGTTGCCGACTTTGAGGTTGAGGCTGATTACGACGATCTCGAGGCGGTTCGAAGATTTGCCCGGGGCGTCGATGTCGTGACGTTCGAGTTTGAGAACGTGCCGTCAAAAACGGTTGAAACCGCGGCCGAGTTCGTCGAGGTTCACCCGCGCGGCGAGGTTCTTCACATTACCCAAAACCGGCTTCGCGAAAAGAACTTTCTCGCCGGCAACGGATTTCCGGTCGCGCCATACCGTCACATCAGGACTTTTGACGATCTGACGCGCGGCGTCGCGGATATCGGCACACCTTGCGTTTTGAAAACGGCCGGGTTCGGATACGACGGCAAGGGCCAGCGATTGATCAAAACGGTCGGCGAGGCCGAATCCGCGTTCGCGGACCTCGCCGGCGCCGAAGCGGTTCTTGAAGCATTCATCGAATTCGAAAAGGAAGTTTCCGTCGTCTGCGCGCGTGCCGGCGACGGCGATTTCAAGCACTACGGCGTAATCGAAAACGCGCATCGCAATCATATCCTGGATGTTTCGTTCGCACCGGCCTTGGTGTCCGAAGCTGTTTTTTTTGAAGCGGTCGAAATCGCGGCGAGCGTCGCCGAAGTGCTTTCTTACGTCGGCACGCTTTGCGTTGAGTTCTTTTTGACCGCAGACGGCCGATTGCTCATCAACGAACTCGCGCCGCGTCCGCACAACTCGGGCCATTTGACGTTCGACGCGTGCGTCACTTCACAATTCGAACAGCAACTTCGCGCCGTTTGCGGTTTGCCGCTCGGCGCGACCGACTTCTATCGTCCGGCGGCAATGGCAAACCTTCTCGGCGACGTCTGGCAAAACGGGGAACCGAATTGGGCCGCGGCGCTCGGGTCTCCGAACGTCAAACTCCACCTTTACGGCAAAAGCGAACCGCGCGTCGGACGCAAGATGGGACATTTGACGGCGCTCGGAGAGACGTCTGAAGAAGCCGTCGCGACGGTCATCAGGGCTCGTTCAGCATTGGGGATCAATTCGGAATCAAGTCGCTGAATTTTCCGGCTGAAGAGCAAAACGGACGCGGATCGATCGCCAAATACCATCCTTAAACATTACCGGGATTTTGACGTATCATTGTCAGAAATACCTGTTCGGATCTATCGTCTATTCGGGAGACAAACATAATGAAAAGAATCAGTTTCGTGAAAGGACTCGCGCTCCTTTTCCTACTCGCATTTTTCGTCCAATTCGCGTCGGCGCAAACCGATAAGCCGTCGGTGTCGTCCGCGACCGCCAATCTATCTTGGCGAAGCATCGGTCCGGCGAATATGGGCGGGCGCGTCGCCGATGTGGAGGGTGTTCCCGGAAATCCGAACATTGTTTACGTCGGAACCGGTTCGGGCGGGATCTTTAAGACCATCGACGGCGGAATCACCTGGAAGCCGATCTTCGACCGGCAAACTACGATTTCGGTCGGCGATATGGCGCTCGAGCCCGGGAACCCGGATGTCATATGGGTCGGAACCGGCGAGTCGAACGTCCGCAACTCGGTTTCCTTCGGCGACGGCGTTTACAAATCGACCGATGGCGGAAAAACCTGGAAACATATGGGCTTGCGCGATACGAACACGATCTCGCGGATTATCGTGAACCCGAAGAATCCAGACATCGTTTACGTCGCAGCGATCGGTCACGCGTTCGGAAAGAATGACGAGCGCGGCGTTTTTATGACGACCGACGGTGGCAAGTCCTGGACCAAGACACTATACATCGACACCGAGCATGGCGCGTCGGACCTCGACATCGACCCGAACAATCCCAACGTTCTCTACGCCGGAATGTGGCGCTTCGAGCGCAAACCGTGGACGTTCACGAGCGGCGGCGACAAAGGCGGCGTTTTTCGATCACTCGACGGCGGCCGCACCTGGAACAAACTTAGCAACGGGTTGCCCAAAGCGATCGGCCGTATCGGACTTGCCGTCGCGCCGAGCAATGGCGACGTCGTCTACGCGATCCTCGAAGCAAAAGAAGGCACGGTCTATCGGTCGGACGACAAAGGCGAGACGTTTCGATTGATCAATCGTCAACAGCAGCTTGTCGGCCGCGGGTTCTACTACACCACGGTGAAGGTCGATCCGACCAACGCGGACAAGGTCTACGCCGTCGCGACGAATATGTATCAGTCGCTCGACGGTGGCCGCAATTTTCAGCGAATTTCGCCGACAACGCACATCGACTTCCACGCGTTGTGGATCGATCCGGCAAATCCGAAACGGATGTGGCAGGGGCAGGACGGCGGCGTTGCGGTGACGTACGACGGTGTTTCGTGGGAATACGTCAACAATTTTGCGACCGGCCAGTTCTACCAGGTCTTTGCCGACAACGCGTTGCCGTTCTATAACTTGTCCGGCGGCTTGCAGGACAACGGAACCTGGGTCGGACCGAGCCGCAACCGCGAACCGGTCGGAATAATGAACGACGACTGGCGGATGATCAGTTTCGGCGACGGATTCTTCGCGATCGCGCATCCCGACAATCCGGATCTGTTTCTGACCGAATCCCAAGGCGGGAGCGTGGTCCGAACGGATATGAAGAACCGCGAGCAGCAATCGGTTGTGCCATACATAGGCCCGGGCGGAGCGGCCGAAAACAACAAGTTCCGATTCAATTGGAACGCGCCGCTGATCCTTTCGCCGCACGACAAGAACACTGTCTACATTGCCGGCAATGCGGTCTTCAGGTCGACGGATTTCGGCAAGAGCTGGACGCAGATCAGTCCCGATCTGACGACCAACAATCCGGACCGGCTCAAAGACGCGGGCGGCCCGTTGTTTCCCGAAAACACTTCGGCGGAGTATTACTGCACGATCATCAGTCTCGCCGAATCACCGATCCAGGCGAATCTGATCTGGGCCGGGTCGGACGACGGAAACGTGCAGGTCACCTCCGACGGTGGCAAAAACTGGACGAATCTCGCGAAGAACTTCCAGAATCTGCCGGCTGATTCGCCGGTTTCGCACGTCGAACCGTCGCGGACGAACGCTTCAACGGGCTATGTCGCCTTCGACCGTCATAAGCTCGACGACTATAAGCCCTATATCTTCAAGACGACCGACGGCGGAAAGTCCTTCACCAGTATTTCGGGAAATCTGCCGTCAAACGCTTATGTTCACGTCGTCACCGAAGACCGGCGCAATCCGAATCTGCTTTACGCCGGGACGGAACTCGGGCTCTACGCGAGTTACGACGGCGGGACGAACTGGATCGAACTGAATATGAAGAATCTGCCGCGCGTCGCCGTTCACGATGTGCTCGTCCATCCGCGCGACAATGATCTCATCCTCGCGACCCACGGCCGTAGCCTCTATGTCTTCGACGATGCGACCCCGATCCAGCAGCTCAACCAGCAAGTGCTCGATTCGCCGGCGACGCTCTTCGACATTCGCCTTGCGTATCGATATGCGACCCGAATGACGCGGTACGGAGTTGGCGACAAGATCTTCCGGGGCCAGAATCCGCCCCAAGGAGCCTACATCACGTATTATTTGAAGGAAAAGCCGGATCCGAAGACGCCGGTCAAGATGGAAGTTCTCGACGGGTCGGGAAATCTGGTCGTCGAGATCAAGGGCTTTCCGCGTGAAAAAGGCTTGAATCGCGCGACTTGGGGCCTCAATTACGAAGGCGCCCGCCAGCGGCGTCCACCGACGCCGGAACAGCTTGAATTCGGTTTCGTGCCGCGCGGACCGCAGGTTTTGCCCGGAACTTACACATTGCGGATGACGGTCGGTGACAAAAAGATGGAGAAACAGGTTGAGGTACGCGTCGATCCGACGGTGCAGGTCACGCCCGCCGAGTTGGCGCAACAGCTCGAACTCGCGATGAAACTTCGTGATCTGGCGTCGCCCGTCAACGACGGTTTGCGTGCTCTCGACAGCATTCGCCAACAGGTAACGCAGATCGAAACGGTCGGAAAAGACCGGCTCGGCGAGGTGCCGGCCGAGGCTGCCAAGGCGCTCGAAGCGTACAAAAAGCGGCTCACTGAAGTTTTGCGCGGCCTGGCCACCGATCAGGACGAAGGGCCTCGCGGCGGCGCGCGTTTCGCGGATCGGCTCAACAATATGTACTTTACGATCGCCGGCGGAAATGCCGGACCGACGCCCGCGATGCGCGAGAACTTTGAGGCCCTGAAGAACGAAACGCCGGGCAAGATCGCCGAGATCAACAAGTTTCTGACCGACGACACGAGCGAGATCAACAAGGCTCTTCAAAAGGCCGGACTCCCGATCGTCGTCAGCGGCAGGCCGGTCGAAATGAAGTGATCTCGAATCAGAATTTTCGTGCCAGACTGGCGCCGGCAATGACTCCGGCGAATCCGAGGGCGACGCTGAGGAACAGGTAAAGGAATGCGGTCAAGAACTGGTTTTCCTTGACCAGCCCCCAGATCTCGAGTTCGAATGTCGAGAACGTCGTGAACGCGCCGAGAAATCCGACCATAACCGCGAAGCGGAAGTTGTCGCTGACCTGGAGTTTGTCTGTGAAAAGAATAAGCAGAAATCCGATCGCGAACGAGCCCGTGACGTTGATGAAAAAAGTCGGAAACGGGAACTTGTCGAAAAGCCGATGAAGCGGCGAGACGTTGATCAGATAGCGCGCCACCGAACCGAGGGCTCCGCCGGCGGCGATTGAAAGGATTCTTGTCAGAGTTTCCATATTCCGGCTATCGTATCGCTTTATAACGTTTCGCCAAAACGCGAGTCGGCACGCCGATCCAGTAGAGTCCCTGAAAAAGCGACCACTTCGAAAACGTCCAAATGAACGAGTCGTTCTGAAAACGGCGCGACGAGGTCGTCGCCGGAAGGGGGATGAAATCGAACGTTCCCTTTTTGCGCAGGCGCTTGTAAAGATCGACATCCTCGAAAAGCGGATAGTCGCGAAATCCGCCAACCTCTTCGTAAGTCGAACGCCTCACGAACATCGCCGAGTCGCCGTAAACGAGTCCGATCGATCGCAGATGCGGATAAAGCCACGTCAAGAACTTTGCCCAGCGGCTGCCGCCGTCGAAGATGATCGCGAAACTTCCGCCGACGATCTCATCGTAGCGGAGACGCTGCTTTATCATCCGCGCGGAGCCTTGAACCGGACGCGTGTCTGCGTGTAGGAACCAGTAGATCTCGTGCGCCGCGTGTTTGGTGCCTTCGTGCATTTGCAAGCCGCGATTCGCGATCCCGAGGTTGATCAGTTTCAACGGTTTTGACGGCGTTGCCTGTTCGATGATCGCGACCGTTTCATCGGAACTTCCGCCGTCGACGATGATGATCTCATCGACATTCACGAGCCGCGTAACCGCGTCTAGAGTCTTGCGGATCGTGAGTTCCTCGTTAAATGTCGGAATGATTACTGACACGTGCATACTCAAATTTGCGAACTTTCAGGTTTTTCCGTTCGGAATAGTTGATAGCTGAGAGTTAAAAGTTGATTGGTTCCGCAACTTTCAGCTATTCGCCAAACAGTCTCCATTTCCGGAATAGTTGATAGCTGTGAGTTGATTGGTTCCGCAACTTTCAGCTTTCAATTATCCACTTTCAACTATTCCGGAAAAAGTTCCCCTTTCCGGAACAGTTGATAGATGCGAGTTAATCGTTACGGGTTCCACAACTTTCAATTATCCACTTTCAGCTATTCCGGAAACGGTCCCCCAAACTCGGAATGGTTGATAGAAGAAAGCTGATGTTTGATGGTTCGGCACTTTCCCCATTTATTGCGCGCGATTGCTTATGAGACTATACTCTATGTTTTGTTCGCAATGGACTTCCAACTCACAGTTACCTTTGTCATCTTGATCGTCGCGTTGATCTTGTTTTTTACGGACAAGATTCCGGGAGATCTGACCGCGCTTCTAACCGTTGTCGCGTTCGGGCTGACCGGCATTTTGACGCCTCAGGAAGCGTTTTCAGGCTTCAGCCGCACGGCTGTAATCACGATCATAGCCATCTTCATCATCGCCGAGGCTCTGCGGCGCAGCGGCGTCAGCGAACAGGTCGGAAACATCCTTTTGAAGGTCGGCGGGAAAAGCGAACTTCGGCTGATCGTTACGACGATGATGGCCGGGGCCTTCTTGTCACTGTTTATGAACAACATCGCCGCCGCCGCGGTGCTGCTTCCCGCGGTTTCCGGGGCGGCGCAAAAGTCCCGGGTCAGCACCGCAAAACTGATGATGCCGCTCGCGTTCGGGACAACGCTCGGCGGGATGGCCACGCTCCTGACGACCGCCAACATCATTCTCAGCTCGATGCTTCACGATAACAACCTGCAGGGATACGGGCTTTTGGATTTTGCTCCGGTCGGTCTGCCGCTCGCGGTCATCGGAATCTCCTACGTCGCCTTTTTTGGCCGTAACGCTCTGCCTGGCGGCACATCGCTGCTCGAGCGAACGCAGGCCCCGAGCACGCAGGAGCAGAATGACCTCATTGAAACCTATCATCTCGACCGCCGGCTGTTTCGGGCGCGCGTGCCGAAAAAATCGTTTCTGATCGGCAAGACGCTTGCCGAGTGCACGTTGCGAGAGGATTTCAGCGTCAGCATCGTCGCCATCGAACGCAACGGCAAACGATTGCTCACGATCTCGCCGCAGACCGAGATCAAGGATCGCGACGTCCTCATTCTTGAGGGCGACGAAGTCGATTTCCGGCAACGCGACGTTGAGCCGTATATGGAGTTTCTCCCGGCGACGGAATGGCACGAAGAAGATCTCGAATCACGGGCCGCAGTTGTCATCGAAGCGATCGTCGCGCCTCGTTCGCGGTTGATCGACCAAACGCTTCGAAGTGCGCACTTTCGCGAGAAGTACGGAATGAACGTGCTGGCGATCTGGCGCGGCGATCAGGAGTTCTTTATCGATCTTTCGGAGATTCCGTTGCAGTTCGGTGACGCCTTGCTGCTTCAGGGGCCACGCGAGAAACTGTCGGTCGTGCGCGATAACCAAGATCTTATCGTCTTGTTGTCGAAGGAGAATCAGGAGATCACGGTCCCGAACAAAGGCCGCGCGGCGATCGCGATCATCGTCGCGACGCTCGCGTTCGCGGCGTTCTATCCCGAACTCACGGGCCCGATAATGCTCGCCGGCGCGGTTGCAATGATGATCGTTGGGATCGTCACAACGGAACAGGCTTACGCGTCAATCGGTTGGACGACCGTTTTCCTCGTCGCCGGACTTCTGCCGATGGGAATCGCGCTGACGAAAACCAATGCCGCCGGGATCGTCGCGACGGGAATTGTCTCGACACTCGGGCCATACGGACCGCTCGCGTTGCTCGCCGGTATCTTTTTGGTGACGACGATCCTGGTTCAGGCGATGAATGGCGCCGCCGTCGTGGCGATCATCGGCCCGGTCGCGATCCAGATCGCGACGCAGGTCGGGATCGATCCGCGCTCTCTTGTGATGGGCGTCGCATTGGCAAGTTCGATGGCCTTCATCACGCCGTTGGGGCATCCCGTCAACATTATGGTGATGAGTCCCGGCGGCTATAATTTCCGGGACTTTATGAAGATCGGGATCCCGATGACGATCATTCTCTTCATCGCCGTGATGATTCTCTTGCCGATTGTCTGGAACTTCGAGATTCGCTGATTCGGTGTTCGTTCGCGACTGGAGCGCACTGGAGCGCAAGCGTCCCCGCTTGCAATGAGCGCGGAGCGCGACGAAGCAGCAAAACAAAGTCGATTCCGTTTGTCAACCGCCTTTCTTCAACAACCGATCAAGAGTTTTCTCGTTCTTCAGTTCCCGGAGCGCGTCTGAAGCGATCCAGCGCGCCGATCTTGTGTTCTGAGCCTTGATTCGCTCAGCGGATTCGACGGCGAGCCGGTTAAGTCCAGGACTCCGCTTGCCGATCTGGCGGAGCGACCAGTTGACCGCTTTTTTGATGAAGTTCCGCTCGTCGCCGGCTTTTGATTCCAATACCGGAAGGAATTCGGCGATCCGGGCATCGTCGGCCTTCTTGTCGTGGACCGCGAGCCAGGCCATCAAAACGATGCCGGCGCGTTTCACGAACTCTAATTCGCGGGCCGACCATTCGTAGGCTTTGGCATAGGCAAGCGGCGACCGGCAGAAGAGATGGCCGCAAGTGCCGTCGCAGATCGCCCAATTATCAAAGTCAGCCACCCACTCTTCCATTTGGCGATCGGTTACCTGCTTCGGATCGTCGATCAGGTAGGCGATCGCGCGCGCTTCGTGAATTCGTGTTTGCCAAAGCTCGAGTGCCAACGCGTGACGGTCCGCCGTCTGTTTCTTGATCTGTTTCGCGAGTTCTTTAAGCTGCGGAGCAGGGACGCCGAACGCTTTTTCGGTCACGATCGCATACCGCGCCATCCCGGCGACGTTCTTGGGATCGCCAAGTGATTCGATAGCCTTGATGATTTCTAAGGATTTCAATTTCCGTTGGGCGGATATCTCGTTCCGCAACACTAGGGCAGATCGCTTTCCAGAACCGCTTTCGTTTGCGCATTCCGAAATTCGTGGAGCTTTCGTCGCAAGTCAGGCCGGGAATTGGCGAGGATCGAGATCGCCAACAACGCGGCGTTCTTGGCTCCGGCCGTCCCGATCGCGAGCGTTCCGACCGGAACTCCGGCCGGCATCTGAACTATCGAAAGCAGTGAATCCATCCCGGAAAGCGCCTTGCTTTGAACCGGTACGCCGAGCACCGGCAGAACTGTCTGTGAAGCGCACATTCCCGGAAGATGGGCGGCGCCGCCGGCACCGGCGATTATCACCTCGACGCCGCGCGACTCCGCGGATTTTGCGAATTCAAACAGCAGATCCGGGGTCCGATGGGCAGAGACGACCTTGCATTCGTGCGCGACCCCAAACTCGCCGAGGGTCTCGGACGCGTTTTTCATCGTTTCCCAGTCGGACGAACTGCCCATGATCACTGCAACCAAGGGTTTCTCGATCTTGGATTTCGAAATCTTGTTTTTGGATTTGTTCATTCAACCTCGATCACGATCCCGCCGAAGCGATGTTCGTCGGCGATGCAGGCAACTCCGTCGATCCAACAATACGGACTCGCGTACGGCGCGCCATCGTCATTGTAAGTCGCGACCAGTCCGCCCGCCAAATCATCGTTCGAGAATAGGACGCCCCGGCCGAACTGGTCGCTCGTGCGCGAGGCGCAATCGGTGCAAACCTGTTTTGGATACCGGTCCCAATGGTCTGCCGGTTTCCTGCATATCGGGCATTCGTGTGTTCTTGTCATTTCGTAAACCACCCCCGAGGCGCGATCTCGGACGAGCGCCGAAGCATTCGATGTTACTCTCGTTATTCCTTCATCTTCTGGATCGCGTCGAGCAACTTCGTCGCCAAATCATCGTCCAGCGTTTTCAACTTCTCATACTGAACGCGGGCCGACTCGGGATTCTTCAGATTAACGTAACAAATCCCAAGGCTGTAGTATGCGTCGGTGCGATTCGAATCGAGTGCGATCGCCTTTTGATAGTACGGAACTGCAAGTTCGTACTGTTTCGAATTCAGATACGCATCCGCAAGATAAACGTTTCCGACGACATAGTCCGGGTTCAATTCGACGGTCTTTTTGTAATGCGGTATCGATTCGGCGTAAAGCTCCTGATTGTAGTATGCGTTGCCGAGTCCGAGGTGCGCAGCTACAAAGTCAGGCTCGATGCGGATCGCTTCGCGGAATGCCCCGATCGCGTCGTCGAACCTCTCCAGATCGACATAAAGGTCGCCGAGCCGCTTGTGGGCGTCCGCGAGATCGGGCTTCAACCTGACCGCTTCCTTGAACATTTGCACGGCATCGTCAACCTGATCACGGTCGCGATAGATCTTCGCCAGCTCATACTGCGCCAAACCATTCCTGACTCCAAGATCCACCGATTTCCGGAAGGCACTGACGGCGTTCGCTTCGTCATCGAGTTCCCGATAATCGATTCCGAGACGATAGTATGCCTCCGCATTTGTCGGGTCAATCGCAACGCACCGCTGGAAAGCCTTTATCGACTCCGAAAAGAGATTCTTGCGGTAATGCGCAACGCCCAGTTCGAAATAGGCGTCCGAATTTGCCGGATCGATCTCGATCGCCTTTTGATACGCCGCAATCGCTTCACTGTAACGATCAAGATAATCGAGGGCGTTTCCGAGCTGAACATAAGCAACGGTGTAATCGGGTTTTATTCGTACCGCACCGCGAAAAAACTCCACCGCTTTGTCATAACGCTCAAGTTTGTAATGACATAGCCCGATGTTGTAAAGCGCGGCATAATTCGACGGGGATGCTTCGACCGCTTTTTGAAACGCAACGATCGCCTGCTCGTATCGGCCAGCGTTGAACTGATCCAGGCCTTGCCGGAATGCATCGTCCTGAGCGAACGACGCCGCAACGAGTGCTGTCAGGAGAAAAACTTTGCCAAGGAACATCTTCTTCATAGTCTTGTCCTCCCGTCTATACCTCGTAGCAAGCCGCGTGCCGAACAATACTTCGACCGCGGCGTAGCCCGGGCGCGGGCCGGAACTCCAAACAAAAAAGGCGGGACGTGGCCGAAGCCTCGTCCCGCAAGCCGCCTGAAGGCGGTGCACATCACCTGATGAACGCGCCCGGGACCGGGATGTCGCCCGGCGCTCCGAACGGGATGACGGTGATGCCCGCCGTCGAGCGTTTCAGGTACCATTTGCCGTCGGACGGCCGGAAGACGGCGGCGTCGAAGACGGCGTCGCCGTCAAAGTCGCCGGCCGCCGGGATATCGCCGGCCGCGCCGAACGGGAAGGAATAGTAAGTGTAGTCCTCGCTTCTGAGGACGTACCAGTTGTTGTCGGACGGCCTGAAGATGGCGACGTCCGCCTTGCCGTCGCCGGTAAAGTCGCCGGGGACGTTGTAGTCGGCGTCATTGCCGAACGTGTGGACGACAAGCCCTTCGTTCGTGCGGTTGAGCCACCACTGGCCGTTCGACGGACGGTAGATGGCGATGTCGATCCGGCCGTCGCCGTCGTAGTCGGCCGGGACGGGCTTGTCGGTCGGGAAGCCGAAGCGCTCCTGGCCGAGGCCGCCGGTCGACCGCGCGATGTACCAGACACCGGTCGAAGGCCTGTAGACGGCCGGGTCGGCGATGCCGTCGCCGTCATAGTCGGCCGGGACGGCGATGTCGCCCGTCGTGCCGAACGGGAACGAATAGTACGAGTAGTCCTCGCTGCGGAGGATGTACCAGTTGCTGTTGGACGGCCTGAAGATGGCGACGTCCGTTTTGCCGTCGCCGGTGAAGTCCTCGGCGACGATCCTGTCGGTCGGGTCGCCGAACTGCGCCGCCCAGTTGCCGCCGGTCGAGGACCTCAGCGTCCACCATTCGGTGCCGGTCGCACCCGCCGGCCGGAAGATCGTCAGATCGGTCGACATATCGCCGTCAAGGTCGGTGTTGGACATTCCGGCGGCGCATTTGCCGTATCCGCCAACGTCGCTGATCACCTTGATCTCGGTAGCCGAAAGCGCTCGGTTGTAAACCGCGACCTCGTCGATCTTGCCGTTCAGGTACGCGTCGGTCCCATAGTTCCAGCGGCCGAGCCTGTTGTCGCGGCTCTGATACTGGGTCGAGGCACCGGCGAGCGTTTGCTCTGCCCGCTGAACTCCATTGACATAGAGCCGATATGTGTCGCCGTTTTTGGTCGCGGCGACGTGATACCAGCTGCCGATGCTGTACTTCGAGGATGAGTTGAGCGCCACCTGCCATATGCTCCCGTTGCCGACGTCAAAGGCGAATTCGTTGTTCCGCGGATGGCCTGCGCCGAGGTACGTTATGAGGAGCCCGTCGAAGTTTCCGTTGCTCCGCGCGAACATCGTGCAGTGTTGGTTGTCCGAGCAGGCGGCCGGATTGATCCAGCCTTCCACCGTCCAGTTCGTGCCCATATCGAACGCGGGGACCGACGCATAGTCGTCAACGCCGTCGAAGCTGAACGCCTTCCCGACGATGCCGGGAGCGTATGTCGTGTGATTGACGGGCGTCGCGTGAATGCCCTTCTGCATATCGAGCGCATTGCCCTGGCCGCGCCACCAATGCGTGATTCCGGCCGGTTTCGGGGCACAGGAATCGGGCGCCACCGGCGGCGTTGCCGTGTAACCCTGCGCAATGAACAGCCCGAGCGAGTACGGGGCGCTACCCACCGGGATCGAGGTCACGTTGTTGGTCGACGCGTTGATGCTGAGCACGGCATTGCCGGTCCTGGCGGCCGCCAGTATCCGGCTTCCGTCCGGACTGACAGAAATTCCCTCGGTCGTCGCGCCGACAGGGATCAGATCGGTCGAATTGTCCGATGTGTTGATACGAAGGACGTTGTTGGCCGAACAACTGCCGACATATGCCTGCGTTCCCGACTTGTTGACCCCGACGCCGGTCGGACACGGGAAACTGATGTTCGCGGTAATGTTGTTGGTTGCCGTGTCGATTACCGAAACCGTGTTGCTTCCGGAGTTTGCGACATAGACCTTCGAGGAATCAGGCGTCACCGCGATGCCGTAAGGAACGTTTCCGGTCGGGAAAGTCTCGACGCTGAGGTCGGATGTCCTGATCATCGAAACGCTGCCGTTGCTGTAGTTGGCGGTATAAACGCGGGATCCGTCCGGACTTGCCGCGACGCCGTAAGGGTTCGCGCCGATCGGGACAGTCGCCAACAGCGCCCCGGTGTCGGCGTTGAGCACCCAGAGGGAATTGCCGAACTCCTGAGCGACATAGAGCTTGGTGCCGGTCACATCAACCGCGAGCCCGTGGGTCGCACCGGGCAGAGTGAAATCCGTAAGCACCTCATTCGTCGCCGTATCGATGACCGTGACCTTGCTCAGCGCGGCACCGCTGACGTAGGCTTTGGACCCGTCGTTCTTGATGGTAACGAAACCGAACTGCTGCGGTGCCGTGATCGTCGCATCGACCGTGCCGGTCCCGATATCGATCACCGAGACCGTGCCGTCGCCACCGTTGGGTATGTAGGCCTTGCCGAGACCGGGCCGACACTTGCCGGTGTTGCCCGCGTTGTAGATTGCCCGGATCTCGGCTTGTTCGAGTCCGCGGCCGAAAATTCCGAGCTCATCCACCAAGCCGTCCCACATCGCCGAGCCGGGGCCACTGCCGATATAGCTCGTCGTCGAGCTCAGGTTGAAAGTCTCGGAAGACGTTTCATACCCGACGGCAACGCCGTCGATGTAAAGCGTCAACGTCGTTCCGATCCTTGTTAGCGCAATGTGGTGCCATTGACCGTTGGTATACTGTCCGGAGGTTCCGGCAAAAATCGCCTTGGTACCGTTGCTGTTCCAATAGACCCAAAGTCCGGGAGAGGGCGGATCAGGATCGTTGAAGTCGAAAATCAAATTGCTTATCGGGTAATTCGGCACAAAGGCAACCGCATTCATCCGCCTGCTCGAGTTGTTGCTCTTCATCCAAAACTCCACAGTGAAGCCGCCGGTTCCGAAATTCATTTCGGGAATCGCCGGAATAGAAACGAAATCGTCCGTTCCATCAAACGCGAACGCATTTCCGATCAATCCGCTTGCGTACGGCATTGGATTGCCGTGAACTGTTCCGTTGTATCCTTGGCGAATGTCGTTCGGATTTCCATCGCCGGGCCACCAACTGATCAGGCCGGTAGGCGGCTGTGTGCAGGTTCGGCAGACGCCTGAACCGCCGGCATCGTAAATCGCCGAGATCTGAGCGGCGTTCAGCGTCTGGTTGAAGATCGAAAGCTCGTCGACTAAACCTCCGAAAAACAAACTCGCGTCGTTGATGAACCCGTAGCCGATTCGGGAATTGCCGGGAACGTAGTTGAAATTCCTCGGCCGGCTCTCTGCCAGTGATCCGTCTTTGTACAGTCTTTCGGTAGTCCCGTCCCAAGTGTAGGCGAGGAATGTCCACGCGTTGGCGCTGACGGGAACCCCGGTCTGCCAGTCGAAGGTGTCCGTATGGTGGTAAATGCGAACATTGCCGTTCAGAGCCAATCCAACGGCTTCGCCCGGATTGCCGCTTCCGAAGGCGGCGACTATCTTGAATGAGCCTTGCGATGCCGGGTTAACCCATACGGTGATTGCTCCTGCCGAATTTGAAAGAAGCTGATCAGCCTGTGGAATGGAAACGTATTGTTGACTTGCCGGATTGAAGCCGAACGCCCGGTCAACCTTTCCGGCTCCATACGTCACACCATTGACCAAACTTCCGTGGTTTCCGTTCACGATATCGAACGAATTTCCATCGCTTGGCCACCACCCTACCATTCCGTTCGGCGGCGGGGCGCAGGTCTCGACGCACTTTCCTGACGAACCGGCGTTGAAGGTCGATTGGATCTCCACCGGAGTCATCGCGCGTTCGGAAACTCCGACCTCGTCGGCCATTCCGACCAACTCGAGAACCGGAGCGTTGCCGTCCTTATCCATTCCGATCAGCAGTGAAGCGCTGTCGTATGTGAGGTCCGAGTTGAAGACGGTCGACGCGACGATGTTGCCGTCAATGTACAGCCGATGGAGCGTCGTCGATTCATCGTAGGTGTAGGCGATGTGATACCACTGCCCGACTGTCGGGCTGAACGGATAGCTCAGGACCCCGCCGACAATTCCGGCGTTGAGCGCGCCCCCTTGCATCCAAACGACGTACGCGTTCGACAAACCCGTCAGGTAAGGTTTCGAAATCAGCGCCGCCTGCGGATTTGCGGTGTCGAACCTGAACCAACCGTCCAGTGTCAGTCCGCCCGTGGGACGCAGGCTCGGACTGTCGGGAATCTCGACGTGCTGTCCCGGAACGCTGAATCTGAAACCGCGACCGACTTTGCCAACGTCAAAAGACGCGCCGTTCTGCAGTATTCCGTCGTTGAGGCCGTAAACGTCCGTGGAATTGTTCTCGCCGCGCCACCAGCTGACCGTTCCGTCCGGTGGTGGCGAGCAGACGCTGCACTTCCCATTGTTTCCGGCGTTGTAGATCGCCTGAATCTCAGCCTGCGTCAAGGCCCGACCGTAGATCGTCGGCTCGTCGATCTGACCTGTCATCGTATCCGATCCCGGCCGTGCTCCGATCGTGATGCCGTTCGCATTAAGGACTGTATTGACAAGCGGATACGCACCCCCGCCTTCGAACTGGCCGTTCAAATAGAGTGCGAGATTTGTGCCGTCGTAGGTGACGGCTGCGTGATACCAGGTATCGGGCTCAAGCGGGGTTGTTCCGTCAAGATCATAGTTGTGCCCGTAAAAGTGCACGTGACGGCTGCTTCCGGTAATAAGCCCGAACATATTCTTGTCTGACGCCGTTCCGTATTGGAATATCGGCATCGAATTGTAGATCTGCGGCGACGGTATCTTGAACCATACCTCGACGGTTCGCGGCGAATTGCCGACCGGTAGCCCAACGGGTGCCGCGACTTGGACAAAATCACCGTCACCATCGAGGTTGAAGGCCCTGCCGACCTTTCCGGCGGTAAACCCCGTGTTCCCTTGCAGTACGGCATTGTTTCGATTCAGGTTGTCGCCGGCGTTGTTTTCCGCGGCCCACCAGGAGATCGGCCCGTTCGGGATTGGAACACAGGTCGGCGATGGATCAGGGGCCGGCAAGCTGAATGGTTTCGCGGTATTGGCTTGTGCAAGCTCCGAGAACCCGTTCGTTTGTCCCGCGAACGAAAAAACCGCGGCATTCGAACCCGCGGCGTAGATAAGCAAGATTGTCGTGGCGATCGTTATCAGGATCGCGAGCCCGATCAAGCGCGATCGGGACCAGATTGTTTGATTCAACATGGCGATGTACACCTCCGCTATCGAGGTTCGTTGCAACTGTTGAACCAAACCATCGATCACCTGACATTGCGGTTCGGGATCGGAAAGGCGATCAACGCTGGAACTTTTTCCCAAATCGTTGGGGAAAAGTTCCCATCGTTCGGCCGCCTTCAGGCGGAACTCCAAACAAAAAAGGCGGGACGTGGCCGAAGCCTCGTCCCGCAAGCCGCCTGAAGGCGGTGCACATCACCTGATGAACGCGCCCGGGACCGGGATGTCGCCCGGCGCTCCGAACGGGATGACGGTGATTCCTGCCGTCGAGCGTTTCAGGTACCATTTGCCGTCGGACGGCCGGAAGACGGCGGCGTCGAAGACGGCGTCGCCGTCAAAGTCGCCGGCCGCCGGGATATCGCCGGCCGCGCCGAACGGGAAGGAATAGTAAGTGTAGTCCTCGCTTCTGAGGACGTACCAGTTGTTGTCGGACGGCCTGAAGATGGCGACGTCCGCCTTGCCGTCGCCGGTAAAATCACCGGGGACGTTGTAGTCGGCGTCATTGCCGAACGTGTGGACGACAAGCCCTTCGGTCGTCCGATTGAGCCACCACTGGCCGTTCGACGGACGGTAGATGGCGATGTCGATCCGGCCGTCGCCGTCGTAGTCGGCCGGGACCGGCTTGTCGGTCGGGAAGCCGAAGCGTTCCTGGCCGAGGCCGCCGGTCGACCGCGCGATGTACCAGACACCCGTCGACGGCCTGTAGACGGCCGGGTCGGCGATGCCGTCGCCGTCATAGTCGGCCGGGACGGCGATGTCGCCCGTCGTGCCGAACGGGAACGAATAGTACGAGTAGTCCTCGCTGCGGAGGATGTACCAGTTGCTGTTGGACGGCCTGAAGATGGCGACGTCCGTTTTGCCGTCGCCGGTGAAGTCCTCGGCGACGATCCTGTCGGTCGGGTCGCCGAACTGCGCCGCCCAGTTGCCGCCGGTCGAGGACCTCAGCGTCCACCATTCGGTGCCGGTCGCCCCGTTCGGACGGAAGATCGTCAGGTCGGTCGACATATCGCCGTCAAGGTCGGTGTTGGACATTCCGGCGGCGCATTTTCCGTATGTATCAGCGAAATAGATTCCAAAGATCTCCGCAGACGACAGCGCGCGTTTGTAAATCGCGACTTCATCGATCATGCCGTTCGTATATGATGGGGATGCGCCCCAGTTCCACCTTCCGAGGGCAATTTCTCTCGACTGATAGACCGCCGAGACGCCCGCGATCGTTACTTCGTCCTTGAGGCCGCCGTTCACATAGAGCCGATAGTTGTCGCCGTTCTTCGTTGCGGCGACGTGATACCAGGTTCCGGGAGAATACTTTGAACGGGAACGCAGGATCACGTCCCAGCCAGGCCCGCCGATGTTGAGCTGAAACTCGTTCGCCGCCGAATGACTCGGTCCCATATAACCGAGCACCAGTCCATCCGTTCCGCCGATGCTGCGGGTGATCATCATACAATGTGCGTTATCGGAACAGGCGACCGGTTTTATCCAGCCTTCGATCGTCCAGTTTGGGCCCATATCGAACGCCGGAGCCGACGCATAATCGTCAACGCCGTCAAAGCTGAACGCCTTCCCGACGATGCCGGGAGCGAAGGTCGTGTGATTGACGGGCGTTGCGTGTATGCCCTTCTGAGCATCGAGCGCGTTGCCCTGACCGCGCCACCAATGCGTGATTCCGACCGGTTTCGGGTCACAGGAATCGGGCGCCGCCGGCGACGTTGCCGTTAAGCCCTGAGCAATGAACAGCCCGAGCGAATGCGGTGCGTCGCCGACCGCAATGTCGATGACCGAATTCGACCCAGTGTTGACTATCACGACTTGATTGTTGATTCGTGCGGCGGCCGCAACGCGGCTTCCGTCGGGGCTGACCGATATTCCCACCGTCCTTCGGCCAACGGGAATCAAGCTGCCGATGTTGTTCGAGGTGTCGATCGATAGAATGTTGTTCGTGTCGCTGCCGACATAAACGCGTGTTCCGGCCTTGTTCACTGCAATCCCCGTCGGAAACTGGAACGCGACATCGGCGACGATCGTATTTGTCGCCGTGTCGATCACCGAAACCGAATTGCTCCCGTAATTCGCGACATAGACTCGCGAGGAATCAGGCGACGCCGCGATGCCGTAGGGCAAACTTCCGGTCGGAATCGTGACCACGCTGTTGTCCGACGTTCGGATCGCCGATACCGATCCGTTGCTATAGTTGGAGGTATAGACCCGCGAACCGTCGGGCGTTATCGCGACGCCAAAGGGATTCACGCCGATCGGAACGGTCGCGAGCAATGCGCCCGAATCTGCGTCGAGCACCCAGACGGAGTTTCCGGATTCCTGGGCGACATAAAGCCGCGTCCCGGCGAGGTTGACTGCCAGACCGTGCGTGGCGCCGGGAAGCGTGAATTCCGTGAGCAGCGTGTTGGCCGAGGTGTCTATCACCGAGATCTTGCTCAAGGCCGCGCCGCTGACGTATGCCTTTGACCCGTCATTTTTGATCGCTACGAATCCGTAGCCGGTTCCGGCCGTGATCGTCGCGTCGACGGCACTCGTTGCAACGTCGATCACCGACACCGTGCCGCCGCCGCCGTTCGGGACGTATGCCTTGCCAAGTGCCGGCCTGCACTTGCCCGCGCTGCCGGCGTTGTAGATCGCGATTATCTCAGTCGCGGTCAGTGCCCTGCTGAAGATCTCCGGCTCGTCGATCTTTCCCTTGAACGGAACGTAAAGCGAAGCGTCGGAGTTCCTGACCTGAGCGCCGATCCAGACGTATTTGTCGGAATTCGTGTTGATCGATGAACCGCCTGTTCCCGTCAAATCGCCGTTGTCGAGGACGCCGTTGACATAGAGATCAAGCGTGCCATTGTTGAAAACCGCGGAAACGAAATTCCACGAATCGATAGGGTAGTCGTTTGCGCTGAGCCGTCCGATGCGATTCTCGTTATTGTCGAGACCGCAGTCAAAATAGAATCTCGCCGATCCGGCCGGCGAACCGGACTGCCGCCAGTAGAGAAGCCGGCACTGCTGAGTCGTCCAGGTCGGAAGCGTCGAATCGCCGACACCCAGGATTCCAAAGTACGAATCAACTGCCGGTACCGCCGTCGGATAGACCCACGCGTCGTAGGTGGATTCGGTCCCGCCGTTAATGTTTGTCGTGTTCGGTGCAAGAACGTGATCGTCCACGCCATCGAGGAGAAATGCCTGGCCGACCTTGCCGGAAGCGAATGCAGCGCCGTTCTTGAGAATCCCGTTGTAACCGCTGATCAGATCGTTTGCGTTTCCGTCGCCGCTCCACCAACTGATCAGGTCGCTTGGCGGCTGTGTGCAGGTTCGGCAAATGCCGGTCTGGTTCGCGTTATAGATCGCGCGGATCTCTGTCTGAGTGAGAGCCAGGTTAAAGATCCGAGGTTCATCCATAAGGCCGTCGAAACGACCGTAGTATGTCGGCGGTTTCATCGACCCCATCGTCAGCGACTCGGTATTGGAGTTGAGCAAAGTTGCTGATTTGGTCCAGCTCTGGACGAGTTCGCCGTCAAGGTAGAGCCGCACATTGTCGGTCGGTCCGTAGGTTCCGTTCCAGGTCAGAGCGATGTGATACCATCGCCCCGTCCCGACCAAACCCGGTACGGTGGTCCAGTTATCGGCGGGATACGAGCCGTAAAGCGCCACGTTAACCGCGCCGTCAGGGTTGATCTGCAGATTGTAGGACGCAATCGATGCGCTGCCGTTGTAGTCTGCTTTTGAGAACAGGGTCGCGGATCCACCGGCGCGGCGGAAGAACCAGCTTTCAAGTGTTAGACCGTTTATGAGGTTCAAATCGGGATTCGAGGAGACTTCGAAGTAATCATCGATGCCGTCAAAACTGAACGCCCGATCCACCTTGCCCGGCACGAACGTCGCCCCGTTTCGCAGCGCGCCGTGATAGCCGTTGGCGATATCGAAGACATTTCCGTCCGCTGACCACCAACTGACCATTCCGTTCGGTGCCGCAGTGCAGCTAATCCCGCACATTCCAGCGCTGCCGGCGTCATAGATTGACGTTATCTCAGCGGGGTCGAGCGTACGGTTGAAAATGGCGACTTCATCTATCAGGCCCGGGAAGAGATTCGCGGGGTCACCCCAGAAACCGTGACCGATACGGGCAGCGCCCGGCACATAATTGAAATTCCGCGGTCGGCTTTCGCTGAAGCTGCCGTCCTTGTAGATTCGCTCGGTCGTGCTGTCCCAAGTGTAAACGAGGAATGTCCACGTATTTGCGCTGACCGGCGTATTCGACTGCCAATCGTATGCACCGGTGTGATGGTAAATCCGGACAGTCGTCCAAACGCCGATCCCGATTCCTTGCCCGTCGGCCCCGCTCCCGAAAGCGGCCACGATGTCATTGTCGCCGACAGCCGTCGGGTAGACCCACGCCGCGATCGTGCCGGACGAATCGTTCAAAAGAGTTGAAGTCGAATTGGGCAGACTAACGTAACTACCACTACCCAGACCAAATCCCTGCCCGACCTTCCCCGCCGTGAATGTCGCGCCGTTTTCCAAAGTACCGTTGTTGCCACCTACGACGTCGGTCGTGTTGCCGTCACCCGGCCACCAGCCGACCATTCCCGGTGGTGCCGGCGCGCACGTCGTTTCCGGAGCATCGAGGGCGGATCGCCCGGTCGCGGGCAACGGATTCGAAACCAGCCCGCTTCCGGCTCCGCCGAACGAAAAAACCGCGGCATTCGAACCCGCGGCGTAGATAAGCAAGATTGTGGTGGCGATCGTTGTCAGGATCGCGAGCCCGACCAGTCTGGATCGGGACCAGATTGTGTGATTCAACATAGCGATGTACACCTCCGCTACGAAAGTCCTTTGCAACTGTTGAACCAAAACACCGATCACCTGGCATTGCGGTTCGGGATCGGAAAGGTGATCAACGCTGGAACTTTTTCCCAAATCGTTGGGGAAAAGTTCCCATCGTTCGGTCGCCTGAAGGCGGAACTCCAAACGAAAAAGGGACGAAGCCGAAGCCCCGTCCCAATCCCAAATCCCAAATCCCAAATCCGAAATCTCACTGTCCTCAGGCCACCTGAAGGCGGAACTCCAAACGAAAAAAAGGACGAAGCCGAAGCCCCGTCCCAATCCCAAATCCCAAATCACAATTCCCAAATTCTACTGTCCTTGTCCAAGACTGTATCCCGGCTTGCCGTCGAAGTTGTAGAGATGTTCGGTCTTGATAAAATCGAGTCCGGCGGCATTGAAGCGGCCGAGGAGATCGATCACCTGCCGGTGCGTGATGACCACATTTTCGTTGTCGCTCACAAAGCGGCAGCGCCAGTGATCGACGCAGAACGTGTCGGACATTCCCTTTGGATAGACTTTGGTTCCGCGGTTTGAAACCATTTGAAGCTTCAGGCCGCCGCCGTTGACTTTTTCGATCTCGGCGCCGATCGCATCACCCGCTCCGTAAAACTGCCCGTTCCACCAATTGACGAAAACGTCGACGCCAACGAGTTCTTTCTTTTGCGGCTCGCGGATCGAATAGATCGGTTTGCGGTCAGCTTCGGCGATCTCTTCGACCTTCTTGTATTCAACGGCCTTGAGCGTTTCCGGTTTTTGACCGAGACGGTCGACAACTGCCTGCGCGAATTCCTTCGTGCCGACCTTTTCTTTCGAGACGCCGTCCTTGAAGATGTCGTACGTGTGAACGCCGTCTTCGATCGTTCGCAGCCAGGCATTGTGTGCAAGTTCAGCGATGTCCGGCTGATTTAGGTGAACCATCATCATCATCGCGCCGAGGAAGAGTCCTGACGGATTTGCGAGATTCTGGCCGGCGCGGCGCGGCGCGCTGCCGTGGATCGCTTCGAACATCGAGATGTGCTCGCCGATGTTCGCCGAACCGGCGAGTCCGACGGAACCCGCGATCTGCGCCGCGACGTCGGAAAGGATATCGCCGTAGAGATTCGGCATCACGATGACATCGAAGACTTCCGGCGTATCGGCCATCTTGGCGGCGCCGATATCGACGATCCAGTGATCGGCTTCGATCGACGGATACTCGGCGGCGATCTCGTCAAAGACACGATGGAACAAACCGTCGGTCTGCTTCATAATGTTGTCCTTCATAAACGCCGTGATTTTTTTTGCGGTTGTTGAGGACCGCGTATTCGAAGGCGTAACGGACGATCTTCTCGCAGCCCGGGCGGGAGATCAGCTTAAGACACTGCTCGACCATATCCGACTGGCGATATTCGATACCGGCGTAAGTGTCTTCTTCGTTCTCACGAACGATGACGATATCCATCACCGGATGCTTCGTCTTGATGAACGGGTGGTACGAAACGCACGGGCGGATGTTGGCGTACAGGCCGAGCGTCTTGCGGACGGTGACGTTGAGCGATTTGAAACCGCCGCCCTGCGGGGTCGTGATCGGCGCCTTCAGAAAAACCTTCGTTCGGCGCAGGCTCTCCCACGATTCGGGCGCGATGCCCGCTGAGTTTCCGCTTAAATAGACCTTTTCACCGATCTCGATCTCTTCAATATCGATCCGCGCGCCAGCTTCTTTCAAAATGTGCAGGGTCGCGTCCATGATCTCGGGGCCGATGCCGTCCCCTTTCGCTACTGTAATAGCTGCATTTGACATAATTTCTATTGGTTCCCTCTGTTATGAATTTGTAATGACGACTAAACGGAAGATTTTAGCGGAAATGGACGCAAGTCGCAAAAGCAGCCCGTTCGGAGTCCCGTTCGGAGTCCCGTTTGGAGTTCCGCCTTCAGGCGGCCTTAACGCGGAATTACGAAGACTGAGATCAGCGAACGGCCGCCTGAAGGCGGTACTCCGGAACGCGTAACGAATCACTTCATATTCTTATCCAAAAAGTCCGCTACTAAAGGATAGAGTTCCAGCCGGTTTTTGAGTTTCGAGATTCCGTGACCCTCGTCGTCGAAGAGTTTGTATTCGACGTTCGCGTTCCGGTCGCGCAGCGCTTTGACGATCTGTTCGGCTTCCGTGTACGGGACGCGCGGGTCGTTCTTGCCGTGAATCACGAACAGCGGAGCTTTTATTTTATCAACCTTTGCGATCGGCGAAATCGCGCGGAGAAATTCGATGTCGCGGTCAAGCATCCCATATTCGACCTCGCGCTGCCGCCGGCGATAGCCCGAAGTGTTCTTCAGAAAAGTCTCCCAGTTGACGATGCCGACGGTGTTCACGGCGGCGGCCCAAAGGTCGGGATAGAGCGTGACCGCGGCCATCGTCATATAGCCGCCGTAGCTGCCGCCCATTACCGCGATGCGCTTCGGGTCTGCGCCGCCCGATTTCTTGAGCCATTCGACCGAATATGCAAGGTCCTTGACGGAATCTTCGCGTTTGCGGACGTCGTCGAGATGGGTGAACGTCTTCCCGTAGCCGGTCGATCCGCGGACGTTGGTCGCAAGGATCGCATAACCGCGCGAAAGATAATACTGATAGAGCGGATTGAATCCCGGACGTTCCTGGCCTTCTGGCCCGCCGTGGACGCTGACGATGACCGGGAGACCCCGACCTGCCAGCACGGCGCCGACATCGCCGACCTTGCCGACCTTTTCCTTGACCGTGCGAACTGCCTCGCCGACCACTTTTTCAACCGTCGAAATGATCTTGTTGTCGGTCTTTATCCAATTGGTTCGCGGTTTGTAATACCAAGCCGGAATCTCGCGGCCGTCGAAAGTCTTGAACTTGATCAGTTCCGGCGTTGCGAACGAATCGGCGTCGATGCCCGCGCGGTCGCTCTTCGTGATCTGGGTCAGGGACTTCGACTCAAGATCGTAATGCCAGACGTCCGAATTGTGCTTCGAAGAATTGAACGTAAAAACGAGCTTCGAACCGTCCCCGGAAAAACTCAGACCGCCGACGATGCCTTGCGCCGGAAGCTTGACCGTGGTCTCTTCGGGCAGAATCCGTGTGATCAGCGGCTTGCCGTCGACTTCGTACTTGCGCAGACGCAGTTCCGAAAAACCTTCGCGGTTGAGCGTGTAGGCGAAATGGGAACCGTTTTCCGGGAATGTGACCCCTTCGACGTCCCAGTTTTCTTCGGGCCGGATCAGAAACGGCATCGGGTTTCCTTTCGGCCAGACGTTGTCCATCTGCACCATCGCCGCGAACTCGCGATCTTTGTTCGAGGTGAAAAGCAGCGAATCACCGTCCGGAAGTATCTCGACATCGCCGAACTGGCTCGCGTCCGTGTGCGGCGTCAGAAGCGTTTCGGTCTTCAACTGCGTGTCATAGAGATAGAGATTGTTGTCGAGGCTGAGTTCCGTGCCGGAGCGCGAAACAATCACACGGCGACCGTCCGAAGACGCTCCGGCGAACGAGTTGGATCCGTCGAACTGATAAACGATTTCTTCCTTGCCGTCCGCGACGGTCATCGCGTAGATGTCGAAATACTGCGGATTGCGTTTGTTCGACGCATAATAGATCTTCGAACCGTCGTCCGACCAACCGCCGAAATTGTGCCTGATCTTCGGCGAGGCCGTCAGTTCGCGAATGTTCGCGCCGTTCGCGTCCATCAAGAAAAACTGCGTGTTCTCGTCGCCGCCGCGCGCCTTGCCGAAAACGAGCGCGCCGCCTTTCGGCGAGTAGCGCACGAACCCGACGTTGTCGTCGTAATTCGTAACCTGTTTCGGCGTTCCATTCGGCAGATCGATCATCCAGACCTGCGATGTTCCCGATACGTTGGTCAGATAGAACAAGCGTTTGCCGTCCGGTGCGATCGTCGGCGACGATGCCGACCGGATGTTCAAATACTGCTGGATCGTGTAGTTTTGCGCGCCGGCAACCACCGTCAGCAAAAACGAAATGACGAAAACCCCAAAAAGTCGCTTCATACGAATACTCCTGAACTGATCTGTTTCGGCGATTATAAACCAAAACGCGAGGAATTCGGATTCCTGATTTGGGAATTCGGATTTTGGTTTCTTCATTCGGCCGAGTCGAAAAACCAAATTCAATCAAAGCTCTTTCGACCAATCCGAAATCAGAAATCACAATTCCCAAATCCTTTAATGTTGACAAAAATGTAAAGATTACTAAACTTAAGTATTCGATAGGATTTACAGAGATGCCGAAAATTGCAGATATACAGGAAACACCGAACCCGAACGCCGTGAAGTTCATCTTGAAAGAGCCGGTCTCGTACGGGACCTCGCATTCGTTCAAAACGCCCGGAGACGCGGAAAACGACAAGCTCGCGAAGTCGATCTTTGACCTCGGCGACGTCGTCTCGGTGTTTTATATGGACAAGATGATCACCGTCGAAAAGACGGACGATGTCGATTGGGACGATATTCTGCCGGTGCTCGCTGTTCCGATCCGCGCGGCGGACGCGGTTTCGAAGAGCAACGGGGAAGCGGCGAAGGAGATCGGCGGCGCGATCGGCGCCGCGCTCAGCGATGATCCGATGGTTCGCGAGATCGAGGCCATTCTCGACGAGCGCATCCGACCGTACCTCGCGAGCGACGGCGGCTGGCTTGAGATCGTCGGATTCGAAGGCAAAACTCTCAAGATCCGCTACGAAGGCGCCTGCGGAAGCTGCCCGAGTTCGTTGACGGGAACGCTGATGGCGATCGAGAATATGATCAAGGACGAGATCGATCCCGAAATCGAGGTCATCGCGGTTTAGGAACCGGAACTTAACTCTCATTCCGTCCGCCAAACAGGTTGTGCCGGAAGTCGATGAGTTCGACGGAGACGCTACCCGAAAATAGTCATCGTTAAACGTCACGACCGGAAGTGATAAACACCCGGCAACAAGGTTTCCGAGTCTCAAGTCTGGAAGGGTTTCCCAAAGACCAAAGATAAAAGCCCAAAGATCGGCACCCCAAGATCGATCCTCGAATCAGTCACCCGAAACATTTTCTTGACATCGTTTAACCAAATTGTTCATAATTTAAGGGCGGCTTACGATGAAGCCGCCGCGTCTCGTCACCAAAAGGTCAGAATCTGCATCAAACCGTCAGTCTTTTGCCCCGTCTCATAAAGTACTGTGTTTTCAATTACGGAGGAGAAAAATTGTGAATAGTGAAGAACTCGAACGAAGTCTGAGAACCGAATTCGAGAGTTATCTCAAGGATGTCGTTGCCGGTATGCGGCAGGATGTATCCGAGTTCCAGAAGATGGTCGAAACGGAATTCGAAAAGCATAAGTCCCAAATGGATGACGCTTTTCGCAGTTTTCAAGAACGTTTCGCGACCGAAAAGGAACTTGACGTGGCATTCACGGAGACCGTTGTCGAGCATCTTCGCCTTGCCCGCGACGAGGGCGCGCGCATCACCGCGACCGCCTTTGCCGAAGCTGAGGAATTGCAGAAGGAAGAAGCCGCCGCGACCGACTCGTCACACGTTGTGAGCGAGATTCGCGATGCAATTCGCGACATCAGCAGCAAGTCCACTCAATCGGCAATTTTGAAATCGCTCGTCGCACACGCCTCGAACTTCACGCCGCGCGGTGCGTTTTTCATCATCAAGAACGAACATCTTGTCGGTTGGCGCGTCTTCGGAACCGAGGCCAACTCAGACGACAGAACGGTTCGCGAAGTGTTTTTTCCGGTCGGCAGTGATACTTTGCCCGGCGAATCTGTGCGTGAACTGAAAACCGTTGAGGCCGCATTCGGCACCTACGCCGACGATTCGGTGTTCCTTAACCGGCTCGAGTTTGGAAAACCTGACCGGATGTATGCGATCCCGTTGATCGTCCGTGAACGCGCGGTCGCCGTGCTTTACGCGGACTATGGAAACGAAGGTTCGAACGTCAACGTCGAAGCCCTTGAAGCCCTCGTTCAGGTTGCGGGACTGACGGTCGAGATCTCCGCGTCCGCCCGTTCAGCAAAAGTCCATCACGAATCGGAACTGCATGATGAATCCGAGTATTCGAGGTCGATCGGAGATGTTGCGCCCGCCGCATCGATCAATGGTTTCGAAAGTACGGATACAAATTTGGGATCCTCATATTCTTTCACCGAGCCGGTAATCTCCGGAGCACGGGAAAACGCCCGCGACGAGAGCTTTCCGACGACGGAGACGTTCGACGAAGATCGCTATTTGATGCGCAAGACGGTTGACGAAGGGGTCACTTCCGAGCCTGAAACGGTCGAGGAAGACACTTATTCAATGCGCGAAACCGTCGAAGAAGAGAGCTCTTCCGCACCTGAAACAGTTGAGGAAGAGAGCTACTCGATGCGCGAAACCTCCGGATCATATGAGTTCGCGACCGCACCGGAGGAAGTGGCTTCCGCCGAGTTCGATCGGGCTGAGCCGATGTCTTCATTTGACTTCGTGCCGACCGAGGATTTTCCGGCAGCCAGCGAGTTTGAGCAAGCTTCTGAATGGAGTGAGACCGTTTCTGTCCCGGACGATTACGCCACGCCGAAGTTCGAGTCTGCGGAGTTCGAATCGTTCGAACCTCAGAAGTTTGAATCCGAACCCGAGCCCGCCGAGTTTTCGGCGCCCGCCGTCGGCGAGTATGAGTTTGAAAGCGTTCCGTCGGCATCCAACGTTGAATTCGAGTCGACCGCGCCGGTCTTCGAGCCCGCGACTTTTGAAACGGCTCAGTCGTTCGATGTCGAGAATTTCAATGCCGGCACTACGCCGGTCGCTGAAGTGGTTCCTGAGCCAATCGTTGAGGTGGTTCCGGAGCCCGTCGTTGCTGCGCCGGCGAATGTTCGGACTCGCTTGAGCGAACGCAACGTCGATCTTCCGATCGAGGTTTCGGAAGACGAACGCCGTCTGCATAACGATGCCCGCCGGTTTGCGCGACTGCTGGTCTCCGAGATCAAGCTTTACAACGAGCAAAAGGTCAAGGAAGGCCGCGAGGCGAACGACCTCTACGAAAAACTCAAGGAAGCGATCGATCGATCACGGGAGATGTACGACAAGCGCGTTCAGCCGCCGGTCGCCGCGAAGTTTGATTATTTCCATTACGAACTGGTCAGCAATCTGGCGGAAGGCGACGAGGGCAAGCTCGGATCGTCATACGTCGGTACAACTATCTAGTTCCGGAAAACCAGAGCAAAGCAAAAAAGTCCCGTGTCGACGTCGATCGTCGCACGGGACTTTTTCTGCCGTTTGGAAAGCGGCGTCGATCAAGGCAGCCGCACGAGAGGTTAACGAAACACGCGCGAAATACCCGAAAGACAGGATGGACAATTGACATCTTTCGCAAACGCGCAATCTGCGAAAAACGAACCGGTCATCGGCAAAAGAAACTTCGTGCGATCTTCGTGTCGCTTTGTGGTTGAACAGACAGCACGTTCGCGTGATGTTTCGCGAAAAGCAGAATCCCTAAACGCGCAATCTGCGAAAAACGAACCGGTCATCGGCAACAGAAACTTCGTGTGATCTTCGTGTCGCTTTGTGGTTGAACAAAAAGCACGGCCCGAGAATCAGATCACACCTTTCGTCGTCATATGTCCCCACATCCAGGCGCCCGAGCCGGCATCGCCCTTTGAGCCGCCTTCTGTCCCGGCAATACCACCGTGCGTCGTATTGAATTTTCCGGGCACATAGTTGACGCCCGTTTCAAATTTCTTGGCGCATGTCGGAAAGACCGACGCCCAGATCCCTTCCTTGCTAAGCGCTTCCGCGTGATAGCAATTCGTCACATTGCTCGGCACGACGTTCAGGAAATCGGCCGTCGAACCGTCCTGATCTACGGGATCGAACAAGAAGAGTGCGTCGATATTGCGCCCGAACCCCGAATTCTTCAGGTCGATCGCAACCTGAACGCAGGCCGCTCCGCCGCGACTCCAGCCGACCAGATAGATCGGGCCCGAACCCGCACGAATAAAACTCGTCGCGTTGTCGGCCATTGTCCGGATATTGATCGAGCTCAAGCTCCAGGAGATCGTGGCCGGTCCGGGGATATACAGTTTGGACGATTCCTTCGTTTGTTGGTAAGCGTTCCAGACGTAATACTTGTAGTTGTTCTCGCCGAGGATCGTTGGCGAACTACCTTCCATCGCAATAAGCATAATCAACTCCTGGTTCTTTGGGTGTTTGGCTAGAAATCAAAATAGATCATTCATCATCGTCTGGCAAACTCCGAAATTCGAGGACGGATAGACTTAGAGCCTCACTCGGTCACCTCAAACTGTACGAATTGGGTTGCGATCTTCACCTTTTCCGTGGCGAGATTGTCGAAAACGATGATCTGCAGCACGTAGTCGCCTGCCTCGATCTTGCCTGCTAGACTGATCGCGCCAACGGATTTCGCCCGCGCGAAATCCGACTGCCCGCCAAGATCAAGCGGGATTTGCTTGCCATCGAGCACGAGTTTTCGATCCCGAAAGACGCGAATCTGAGTTGTGAGATTCGGCCGCTTTGCGCCGTCGAGTCTGGCGTTGTAGATCTCGAACCCATAACGCAGAACGGACCCGCGCTTGAATCGGCGCGTTGAAGTGTCATCCATCGGATCGGTCGTTCCCAATTTGGCGTCCGGTTGACCGTTGACGAAGCTCTTCCATTGCTCGACCGTGAAATTCTCGAGAACGATGCCCGAAATGGTCAAGCGGTTCTTTTTCAGATTGGGAACTTCGATAAACTGCGACGCCGAACCGACCTTATTCGCCTGACTGTCGCGGATCGCGATGCGAAACTGATACGCGCCGGGTTTCTTCACCGGAAAAGTAAAATGATAGACGAATCCGTCCCGCTGAATCTTCTCATATCCGAGAGCGTTCGTGCGGAGCGTGTAAGTCTTTGAGATCTGATCGACCGGCTGGCCGTTGTCGCCAAAACTCACGGCGAGAACATCGAAGACAGCTTTTTTGACGCCGTTCGGTTCATCCGTGAACTTCAGATCGTCGGCCTTCACGTGCAGCAATGAACGGACATATGTCCCCTGTTTTTCGTCGAAGCCAAAGAGCGTGTTGAGCCGGAGCGAAATGTCATTGACCGCGAACGGCGAAACGAGCGCCTTTTGGATCGCCTGAACCGGAGTCTCGGCCGTCGTCGCTTTCGGCGTTTCCTCACTCGCGACGTTGATGAAACCGCTGCGGTAGCGAACCTTGACGCCGGGCCGTTTGACGCGGACGTCGAGTTTGTTGAATTTGCGTTTTTGCTTGTCGAACGTGTCGTCGTCCGGTTGGTAACCGATCAGATAATAGCTTTGGTCGTCGAGCACGCGTTTGACACCCTCACTCAAGTCGTTGTTGTTGACGACCGCCATTCCGCCGGTTTCGCGGGCGAGAAAGACGAGGCCCTCCTGCGTGTCGAAAAGTTCGCGGCTGCGGCTTGAGATCGCGTTCCTGATCGAATCCGCGCTCGGCGATACGATCTGGTCCTGCGCGTTGATCCCGGTGGTCTGCAAACCGCGCGCATCGACCGTGTAAAAGACGACAGATGCGCGATTCGCGAGATCGACGAGCTGCCGCATAAAGTCGAAAACCTGATAATTGTCGGTCGTGCCTTGCGTGTCGCGAGGAAATAGCCGGATTCCGTCGGAGAACAGGATGACGGATTTTCGTCCGGGAAGTTCGCCCATCGCGCTGACGACAAAACGCAGCGCACCGAGCGTTCCGACGGCAAACGAAGCATTCCGAAAATCGTCGAAACCGGTCAGGAATTTCTTCTCGTTTTCGATGTCTTCATCCGAGATCGTATCGTCGCCCGCGGCCCTCAGCGTTTCATTTGTGGTCGGTTCGATCGGAGCGAATGCGCCGATGTTTCCGCGTCCGAGCGGATACCACTTAACCTTGTCGATCGCCGCGTAAAGCTGTGCTTTGTTGGACGTAAACTGCTGAAGCGCGCCGATTCCCGCGCTTGTGCGGATGATCGCCACGAGATCGCCGTCGCGCATTTGCTCGTCGACGTATTTCTTGAGCGACCGGCGGACGTAATACGCGCTTTCGAAAGAGAGCGAGAGATCATCGACGACAAGCGCGATCGTCCGACGGATCTGGTCGGAACGGATCTCGACCGGCGGCACGGGAACGGCGATCTTGTCGATCGATTTCACCGGCTCGACCGTTTCGCGAACGCTCGAAAAGAAAGAGAAATTCGAGATTTCCTGTTTTTGTCCGTTTTCGAAGATCTCGAAATCTTCGGCCTTCAGGTCGCTGACGATCTTTCCTTTCGAGTCGGTCACGGTGACGTCGATCTGAACGAGCGTGGTCGTGATCTTGACAACATCGTCCGACGGCGGCGTCGGCGACGGATCCTGAGAAAATGAGATCGAGCACCACAGAAAGAGAAGCAATAGTGAAACTAGAATTCTCATCATTGCGACCTCATCAAGAAAACGGATTCGGATATCGCGCGGTTCTTGGTATTATATAACGAAATCGGTTCTTGCCGTACAATCGTCGAGCCCCGAACAACCGTCGTTTCAGACGAAACGTTTCGAATTCGCGATTGAGTCGGCTTTCCCCGACAAGAATTTCTGGCTGCGAAAACGTCCTTCGCGGATGTCCAGACAAATCCCCGAGACATCAAAGCATCGAACCACCGGAGTTTTTATCAATGCCGAGTCTGATTAGTAAAAAGCATAATGTGAGATCGCTCGTGACGGTCTTTGTTTTTGTCTGCGGACTTCTCGCCGTGCCGTTGACGGCGAGTTGTTCGGGGTTTGGCCCGGAAATGAGCGAGTCAGACGCGCTGAAGGTTTTGCGCGATATGACGCGCGACAACAAATTGCCGCCCGAGGGTCTCGTGCTCGACATCGAAAACCGCTTTTCGCGCGTCCGCGCGGGCGTGTTGGCGAAGCTTCTCCGGGCGCGGATCAAGTTTGAAAACAAAGATTATGAGGGAGCGCAGGCGTTGCTCAACTCGGACATCTTCAAGCAAAAGACAAAGCTTGCCGACTACGCGCTTTGGTTGCGCGGCCGCGCGCTTCAGGGCGCCGGACGACACACGGACGCGATGAACGTCTTTTCGAGTCTGATCAGGGATTATCCGACATCGCTGCGCGTGCGCGAATCGAAAGTCCTCTGGGCGAACTCGGCGATCTCGGCTGGTCAAGCCGCGCAGGTTCCGGCATTCCTGGCCGAATTGAACGATAAAAACCTTGCCGCCGCGCTGCTCGCAACAGCAAGATCGTACGATGCGGCCGGCAATCAGGCCGAGGCGATCCGGTTCTTCCGCCGCGTCTATTTCTTCGGTGCCGGTTCGCCCGAGGCGAAAGAGGGCCGAAATGAAATTGACGCTGCTCGGCCAGTCTCTCGCACCGTTGACCGCGGACGAAGCGGCGACGCGCGCCGACAAGCTTTTCGCGGCGAACAATTTCGCCGATGCGGATAAGGCCTACGCAGAACTGATGCTGAGTTTCCCGAGTTCTTTGAGCGCCGGAGCGCAGTTGAAACGTCTGACGACGCTCGCCAACGTCAAAAAGATGCCCGATGCGGCGCTCGCTTTCGCGTCGATCCCGGCGAACGCGGTTGAAAAAGAGAGCGCCTATTACGAACTCGCGCTCGGTTACGCCCGCAACAAACTCTGGGCCAACGCGAAGACGACGGCCGAGGAAATGCGCGCCCGGTACCCGAACGGGAAGCTGACGCCAAAGACGTTCTTCGATCTTGGAATGGCGGCCCGCGACGCGCGCAACAAGCTCGACGAAAGCTATTTTTTGCGCACCGCGGTCGCGGCCTATCCGAACTCCGTCGATATCGCCAAAGCGCAGTTCGAACTCGCCTGGCTTCAGCACGAAGCGAAGAACTATCAGATGTCCTCGGAGATGTTCACCGAGCATCTCGCGCGATATGTCGACAAGGATTCGACGAATCGCGGCAAGGCCGGTTACTGGGCGGCCCGCGATTCGCAACTCGCCGGAAAGATCGACGCCGCCTGCGCACTTTATGACGCCGTCATCTATCGCTATGGAGCGAATTGGTACGGTCATCTTTCGATCCAGCGGATCTCGGCGCTTCGGTCGCAAGGAAAATGTCAGGGAACGCCGAATTTCCCGGCCGGATCGCTCATACCGAAGGCGGCCGCGAATCTGAAGATCGTTACCGTCGCGGCTGAAACTGCGGGGGAACGCGAACTCGAGCGCGCCGAAAAATCGGACGATCTGAGCGTCGTCGGACTGTTCGAATGGGCGATCGACGAACTGAAGGAAGCGCGCCGGACGACGCCGACCTCGCCAAAGATCAATCTCGCGCTTGCGCGCCATCATCGTCTGAAGGGCGAACAGGCTCCGGCGCTGCTCGCGCTCGCCAAGAGCTATCCCGATTATGCGCAGATGTTTCCCGAGGAAATGGGCCGCGAGGAATGGGACATCTTCTATCCGCTGACGAATTGGAACGACATCAAATACTGGGCGGCGCAACGCCGGCTCGACCCGTACCAGGTCGCCGGCTTTATCCGCCAGGAGACGATCTTCGACCCGCGCGCCAAATCGTCGGCGAACGCCTACGGAATGATGCAGCTGCTGCTTCCGACGGCGCGGGCGGTCGCCAAAAAGTACAATCCGGAGGTCGGAACGGTGACCGTCGATATGCTTTATCAGCCGACGCTCAACATTGAACTCGGCACGGCGTATATCCGCGATCAGTATGACAAGTTCGGCCGCGTCGAGTTCGTCGCCGTCGCCTACAACGCCGGTCCGGGACGCGTGCCGCAATGGACCGCGACGCTTCCGGCGGAGATCGACGAATTCGTCGAGTTGATTCCGTTCAAGGAAACAAAGGGCTACGTCCAGGGCATCATCCGCAACACCGCGCAATATCGCAGGCTCTACGACGAGAACGGCAATTTCAAGCCAAACGTCGGGACGCGCGTCCTGCGGGGCGAGATCGACTCGAAACCGCGCGACCAGTTCACCGCCGAAAATCCGGACGTCGTTCTCGACGACAGCCGGAACGGCGAGTGATGTGACAAGCGTCCCCGCACTGGAGCGCAAGCGTCCCCGCTTGCAATGAGCGCGGAGCGCGAAAAAGCGGTTTGCCGTCAGGCGCGTCGGATTTCAAAGGCCGCTACGGCGTTCTACGCCGTTTGCAAGCGGGGACGCTTGCGCTCCAATCAGATTGCGCTCCAGTCATTCACTCGAACCTGAACCTCTTCGGCGCGACGACTCCTTTGGCTTCCTCGTTGTAGTAGTCATACACGACCGATGCCGGGGTTTGGGCGTTGATCGCGTAGCGCGGCTTGAACGAGAAGCCGAATTTCGTTCCGCCCGGTTTCGCCCACATATAGACGATGATCCGGTCCGGCAAAACTTCGTAACGACTGAAGCTCCAATCATCTTTGAGCGCCTTGTCGAGCGTCTCGCGCGAGACGTCCGCGCCGGGCGGGATGCCGATCTCCGCAAGCAGCATTCCATAACCGCGGAAGCCGATCCGTTCGGCCTCGACCGAGCAGGTCACCTTATCCAAGATCTTCCCGGTCAAAGTGTCGCACGCGTAATCGAGCCTGATCGCGCGTGAATCGTTGAAGTTTTGGTTCGTCGAAGCCGAGTCCTTCCACGGAATATAATGCGAACGGACGAGCTGCGCCATAATCTGCGAATCGACCGAACCCGTAACGCCGATCTGGACGCCGGGCTTGATCTGGCCGGTAAGGTCGATCGTCACCGGTTCGATCTGATCGGCCGGAATGTCGATCGTTCTCAGAGTTTCGCCGCCGATCGTGACCGTCAGCTTTTGCGCCGAAGGTTTCGACAGGGCAGCAAGAAATGCGTCAAGTACGTTGATCGTCGTCTGCGTCGAATGCCAGACGCCGTAGCGGTCCTTGTTCTTGAGCAGGAACGTCGTCGCCTTGGGGATTTGATCTTGGGACTTCGATCTTAGATCTTGGTTAAGAGTTTGCGATTGCTGGAGCCGAACCAACAACTGCAAGACGAGCGCCGTCGTCTCGATCCTTCCCGGCGTTCCCCAACCGTAAAACGGCGTGTTTGTTTCAAGATTCCAATAAACGGTTTGGCCTTCGGATTTGGCGAGCGGCACGAGTCTTTCAGCCGCCTCGCGCGCCGCGTCCGTCTCGCCGGCATCGAGCGCCGCAAGTCCGTAGAGCGCGAGCGTGTACGGCTCGTCGATCTCGGCGATTCGCGTCTTGAGATATGCGAGCGCTTTCTTCAGCGCTTCGACCGACGGTTTCGAGTCGGACCGCGTCATCGCCAAAGCCCGCGCGGCGTAGGTCGTCAGCATTTTCGTCCGGCGGAAATCCTCTTCTTTCTCCCAACTGTGTTTTTTCGTCCAACTGCCGTCCGCGCGCTGCTGTTTTATCAGATACTCGCGCGCCTTTGCGATCAACGACTCGTCAACCTCGACAAACGCCTTCGCATCGGTCAGGAACCGAAGCGAATATGCCGTCAGCGCGAGGTCCGACTCGGACGTGCCGCCCCAATACGAAAAGCCGCCGTCCGACGATTGATAACCGACGAGACGCTCGTAACCGCGCCGGAGATTTTTCAACGCCCGCGTCTCCAGTTTGGATTTCGGATTTGTGATTTGTGATTTGGGATTCATCCCGGAACCAAACTTCAGAATCATCAGATTCGGATATGTCGACGAAATGGTCTGTTCGCCGCATCCATACGGTCTTTGCAGCAAGCCTTCGACGGATTCCGTGACGTGCGCCATCTGGTTCGGGAAGATCTTGAGCTCGGCCTTCTGCGTTTTCGCGAGCGCGTTGGCGGGGAAGTCGAGATCGAACGCCGCCGAACCGTTGAACAGACTGGATTCCGCGCGGACGATCTCTTCGCCGTCGGGCCGCACGGTGACCGGCTTTTCAATTGCGTCTGAGTCGGTTTGCGCGACCGCCGTGACGCGCTGTTTGCCGTCGGTGACCGCCTGATTTGCTTTGAATCCGAAGGTCGCGTTGGCGGACGAGTTTGTCGGGACTTCGACGGTCCGCCGGCTTTGATTCGGTTCGATGAACGCGAACCAATCGGCGCGATCCATCGTGACCTCGACCTTTTGCGTCTGCGGCGTATAGTTTCGAACCTGCGCCGGCAAAAGAATCTCGTCGCCGACGGTCAGGAACTTCGGCGGATCGAGGTCGACGAAGAACGGCTGGAAGGCCTTGACGCTCGTCTCGGCGAACCCGATGCGCCCCTGTTTGTCGGACACGACGGCGTAGATCTTCCACGTCGTGATGTTATCCGCGAGGCGGTAGCGGATCGCGATCTTGCCGTCCTTCTCCGTCACGATTTCCGGAACGAAAAGAAGCGTTTCCGGGAAATACTCGCGAAGGCGCGGCGTCGCGCGCACGGGTTCGGCGCGCGACGGTCCGCCTCCGCCGCTTTTCGTGACGACCCGAACAATCTACCTTAAAGCCATTTTCGCACCGCCGCCCGTCGATTTCAAATCCTGTCACTTTGCGGCGACAAGGTCGCCAGCGAAAGAACGCCACCCGGAGATCGTCTTCGGCATGCCCGGGAAGATGGTCCTTGTAATCGTTGTTGAGACCATGGTCTCGGTCGCGTCGATCGTCACGTTGGTTCCGGCGAAAACCGTCACGACCTCGTTGACCGCGCCCGCCTCGAGTCATACGTTGACCTCGGCAACAGTTGTTCCGCGCCGAGATCAATCTGGTTGACGACTGTGTCCTTGAAATTAGGAGCTCTGACACGGACCGAGTACTTTCCGGCTGGCAGTCCGGTCCTGAGATACGTTCCTTCGGTGTTCGACGATGCGAGGTATTCGGTGCCGGTTCCGCTGTTTACGACGCGAACTTCGGCGTTCGCAACGAAGGCCTCGTTGACGTCGGTAACAACTCCAAAGATCGCGCTCCGTCCATTCGCGAAAACTGTCTTCGGAACGGTGATCTTCGGTTTCGAATCGTCCTTCGCCTGTTCGGACAGAATTCCGGAAAAGGCCGCGATATTGATGTCGTAATAATCATCCTTCGTGCCGTTTTCACCGAGGCTGAGTATTCGAAACGTCCCGATCCGGCGCGTGACGGGCGTGATCGAAAGCGTCTCGCGCGGCTGCTCGCCCTGCTTCGCGACATTTTCGATCGTGACCCGGTCGGCGAACATCGATGTTTCTTCGTAATTGAAATAATAGGGCCGTCCCCAACCGTCGCGGAGCGCTTGAGATCGACGCCTTTGCTCTTGATCAAAGCGAGAAACCCCGCCTCGTCTTTGGGAAACGTCTTCGTTTCGGCAACATAGCGGGCTAGTACTTCGTCGATTTTCGCTTTTTCGAGATCGGCGAAATAGTCGGAGTAATAATTTAGGACATAGAAATTGTCGTAGTCCTCGTCCGGTTTCTCGCCATCGCTTTTTATACTCGTCCTGAAACTGCGGTTATCGACCCCGAATTCGAATCGGTAAGGCCGTCCCCAACGGTCGATCAGAGATTCGAGTGAGATGCCTTTTCAGCAAGCGCCGCGCGGAGCGTTTCGGTGTCGCGAACGAATGCCCCGGTTCGGGTTTCATAAGCCTTGATCGCCTCGACGATCGCGATTCCCGACTTCTTGAAGTAGTCGAAAGAGATGCCGGCTGCGCTGAAGTCGTCAAGGTCGCCGAATTTCTTGTTCGGTCCGCCGGAAAGATCGCGATCAAATTGTCGCCCCTGCTGACCCAAAAACTGCGCCTTGAACGGCATTCCCCAGGGATCGCGGAAGGCGTCAAAGTCGATTCCGGCTTCGCCGAGGATCCGCCGCAAACCGATGTCGTCGGTCGGATGATTGAAGTCCTTCTTGAAACGATCTTCAAGCGCCTTCGGAAGCGCTTCGAACTGCTTCTTGTGCCGCTCGCTGAACTCGTATTCGGCCTTGACGGAACCGCCGCCCGAAGAGTCGTAATCGACCGTCCAATCGAAGAACGCATCTCGGCGAAGAACTGCATCCGCGGCGTGATCTCGGCATCCGCCAATTCATTCCAAGTGTTGCCGTCAAATCCCCGGAGGCTCGCAAAGATGTCCGGCGCATCGCTTGAACGCGCGTCAGTCCGGGCGCGTTCCTCGACCGCCTGGTCGACGACGACGACCCCGAGCGCGGCCTGCGCCGACTTTTGTCAAAGCCCGCGACCTCGAAGCCCAGTCCGGCCTCTTCGTTCGGTTGGTACGTTTCGCGTTCGGACTTCGCGGTGACCTTCAAGCGGCGCGGGTCCGGAAAGACGACGCGCCACGCGCTTTCGGCGTCTTCGTCACCGCCCTCGATATTGGCCGCGATCGTCAAGAACCCCTTGAATTCCGGACGAAAGGGCACCGCAGCGATGCTCGACCGTTCTTTGTTTTGACACGGTAAGATACGAGCGTCGAAGATTCCTTGAGAATATCGACGATGATCGATTCTGACGCTTCGGACGAAAGCAGTTCGATCTTGAGCGATTGGCCTTTGCGATAGATCGAACGGTCCGTCGTGACCTGAATCTGCTGTTCGTCTTCGTCCAGTTCGTAATCGAATTTTTCGGTTCCGGTCCGGTTTTCGGCGTCGCGCGCCGCGATTTTGATCTCGAGGTCGTCATAGGTAATTGTCGTCGGCGCGTTTCGGAACCAAGAACTCGGTCTTTCCGGCGCCGTCCGCGCTTGTCCGGAACGTTGCGATCGGCCGCGTTGCCGATTCATCCTCATATTTTCCGGTGACCTCGACATCGCACGCGATCGGTTTGCCGTCCGCGGTGAATGTAGAAACGTAGAGCCGGTAAGGGATCTTCGGACTATGATCGGAATAGCGGCGGGCCTTGTTGACGTAAACGTGGATCGGTTCTTTCGAGATCCGCAGGTCGAATCGTTTCTGCTCGGTCCGGTTCGTCGATGAATCGGTAAAGTATGCGGTGAAATTCAGATCTTCGAATTTCGAGTCTTCGTCGTCCTTGAACTTATCCTGCGCCGGGCCGAGGTCGATCTTCGCCTTGTATTTGCCGTCGGCGTCGGTCGCGCCGGCGTAAACGGCTTCTTCCTCGATGTCCCATTTCTGTTCGCGGTAATTCCAGTTGCGGCTGCCTTCGCGGACGACCTTGACCGTGCCGGATGCGACCGGTTTTCCGAAAAGATACATCGCGTCGACCCTGACCTCGGCCACGCGTTCGATTGGGAAGATAGAAATCTTTGTCAGGCGATGTCTTGCACGACGAAGTTCGGCAGTTCGTAACGTGAAACCTTGAATGATTGGCTGTCCAACCGGAATTCGGCCTCGTCCGAGTCCGCCTCGACCGAATAGGTTCCGAGTTTGGCGTTCGGCGGGATTTGCCAATCGATTGCGGCGATGCCGTATTCCGGAAGTTTTGACGATTTGGCGGCTTAAGACAGTGCCGTCCTCGTCTTCGACCGAAAGCGTCATGTCGAGCCCCGATACGATGGTTATCGACGAGTCCTTCAGTTTCTCGCGCATCACCAGCGCGCGGGCGTGGAACGTCTGACCGGGCTGGTAGATCGGTTTGTCGGTAGTGAAATAGACGTTCGTGCGCTCGTTGCGGGCATTCGGACTCCGTGTCGCCCGTATCCTTCAGCCCGTTCTTTTGGCCGGTGACATCGATGTCGGTGCCGGAATACTCGCTGTCGAAACGGATCGAATCGGGAATCAGGAAAACGATTTCCGCAAAGCCGTTCGGCATCGGTGCGGCCTTCGCCCTTGAGAACGAGTGTGTCGTCTTCCTTGTCGGTTTCCAGTTCGATCTCCAGCTCGGCAGTGACATCGACATCGCCGACCGCCTTTTTGGTGATCGGATGATAGGGAATTGATGCGAACCGGAAACCGTGCGCCGGCGTGGATCTCCTCGATGTTCGCGAGCCGGAGCGTAAAAAGTTCCGGGATGATCTCGGAGACCGAGACGATGCCATCGAGCGACGTTCCGCCCCGGGAGATCGAGTAGCGTATCCGCTGCCAGATCAGCTGGTTGACGGTGGCGTCGGCGTCGATCCGGAGAGCGGCTTCGATCTTGTTGGTTCCGCTTTTTAGTTTGTGAGCCTGAATTCGTTTGGTCGAGAATCTTATCCGTTGAATCCAGCAGTTCAACCTTACCCGGGCGTCGCCCGCCGCGCCGCTTTCGACCGGAAGAGTGACGGTCATCCGGCCGGTCTCGGTTACGGCGGCAATAGTCGATTCGTTGATCTTAATTGTCTGCGCGTTGGCCGTTCCGGCCAGGAATCAAGGACAATCCGACTGCGAGGAGATATTTCACGCTCATTGATTAACTCCGATTTCCGAAGGACCAAATTAACCCGCTTGAACTTGCAAAGTGTGATGAGGCGAGAGAATTGAATGGTTGCTTTTACAGTGCAGAGTGCAAAGTGCAAAGTGCTTAGTCGCGCTTTCGAACTATGCACTTTGCACTCTGCACTTTGCACTGATTCCGCTCTGCACTCTAAAGGTTCTTCTCAACGAAGTTCGTCATCATCTGATACATATGCTTGGCCTGTCTCGGATTGACGACGCCGTGGCGTTGGGTCGGATATTTCATAAATTCAAACTGCTTGCCGGCTTTCTGAAGCTCGAATATCAGTTTGGTCGCATTCTGCATATGAACGTTGTCGTCGATCGCGCCGTGAATGATCAGAAGTTTGCCGTTCAGATCCTTGGCGTTGGCGATGACCGAACCCTTGGCGTAACCGTCCGGATTGTTCTGCGGCGTCCGCATATAGCGTTCGGTATAGATCGAATCATAGAGCGCCCAATCTCCGACCAATCCGCCGGCGATGCCCAGCTTCAGCGTCTTCGTGCGGGTCATAAAATAACTCGTCATATAGCCGCCGTAGCTCCAGCCCCACATTCCGAGCCGCTCGCCGTCGACGTATGGCAGTGATTTCAAAAATGAAAATCCGTCGTCGAGATCCATCGTCTCCGTCTGGCCCATCGATCTGTAAACCGGCCACGTCGATTCGACGCCCTTGCCGCTCCCCGTGCGGTTGTCGCAGACCCAAATGATGTAACCCTTTTGCGCCAGCATCTGGTGCCACATCAAACGGTTTCCGCCCCACTGGTTTCGGACCTGCGGCGCGTGCGGTCCCGAATACGTGTAAGCGAAGACCGGATACTTCTTGTTCGGATCGAAATCGGGCGGCAGAATGCGCATCGCTTCCATCTCGAATCCGTCGCGCGTTTTGACCTTGAGAAACTCCGGTTTGCCGAGCTTGTAGGCTCCGAGGACCGGAACCTTGTTTTCGTCGAGCACCTTCTCAAGCGTCCCGTCGGCGCGGTAGAGACTGGTTTGCGGCGGCGTGTTGACATCGCTCCAGACGTCGACGAAATGCGTGAACGTCGGGTTAAAACTCGCGCGGTGCGTGCCCGGCGTGTTGGTCAAACGCGTCATTCCCGATCCATCGAGTTTGGCGCGGTAAATATGCGTGTTGATCCAGTCGTTGCCCTCGCCGATCGCCGAGAAATACGCGAATCCGTTCTTCTCGTCGACGCCGTAAAATGACGAGATCTCCCAACGCCCGTCGGTGATCTGGCGGATCAGTTTGCCGTTCGAATCGTAATGATAAAGATGTTTGAAGCCGTTTCGTTCGGACTGCCAGACGGCAGTGCCGTTGCTCAAAAACTCAGGATTGTCGATCGCTTCGACCCACGCCCTCGTGCGTTCCGTGAAGAGCGTCGTCACCTTGCCGTTGGCGTCGGCCGAGTTCAGATCGAGAAACGTCTGTTCGCGGTCTTGCGCCTGAAAGACCACGGCCCGCGAGTCCGGCGACCAGGCGACGCGCGAGATCAGAAAGTTCTTCGGATCGTATTTCTTGAGATCGACGAACTTCGCGACGTCGCCGAACCGGACCATCGGTCGCGGGATCTTCGCGCCGACTTTCGGAAGTCGGCCGATGTTCGGAATGATGCTCGTTTTGGTGACGTCCGCAATTCCCAGCGTGACCAGCGGATTCGGATCGCCCGCTTGCGGATAGTCGGTGTTCTCGACCCGCTGATCGGTTTCGGTGTCGTCAACCAGAACGAATTTCGGGACCGTCGATTCGTCGGTGCGAAGGAACGCGATCTTCGTCGAATCGGGCGACCACCAGTAGCCGCGCTTGTTGCCGCGTCCGTAGAGTTCCTCTTCGTAGACCCAGTCAAGATAGCCGTTGAGGATCTTCTCGTCGCCGTCGCGCGTCAGTTGATTCGACTTGCCCGTCGCGAGCGTCACGACGTACAGGTTCATCCCGCGAACGAACGAGACCATTTTGCCGTCGGGCGAGAAATCGCCTTCGAGTTCTTCCTCGACCGAAGTGTCGGTGATCTTTTTGACGGTTCCGGCGACGATGTCATAGATCCAAAGATCGTTGTTGTGATTGATCAGGATCGCCGTCTCGTCCTTGTTGAACTGCGGGAGCGCCTGGCCGATCTTGTTGGCTTCGTCGAGCGTGAATCCCGGCGTCTGCGTCAGGATCGAGACGAGTTTTTTCGAATCGTAAAGCGGCGAAGTCTGCCCCGTCGCCGGGTTGACGCGCAGCATCTGGCCGCCCACGAACTGAAGATACGACGCGCCGTCCTTCGACCAGCCGCGGATCTGTATCGGACGGCCCGAAAACGGCACACGCTTTTCCGGATCGAAAATGTCGTCGATCGAAAGCATCCGGTCCTGCGCGTTTGCGAACGACGCGAAGACGATTATTGCGATTAGAAGAAGATTGATTTTTTTCATAATTTTTAGTTCGACGGAAGCGCGGACCGGAGCGCGGACCGGAGCGCGGGCATCCCTGCCCGCCTGAGCGCAAAGCGCGAACAGGCCCTTGGGCAATAAACAACTTCAATTCCCGCGTCCATTACGGCGCCATGCGCCGTTTGCAAGCGGGGACGCTTGCGCTCCAGTCTGCGCTCCAGTCACGCTTTTGGATGCGCCCGATCGTAAACCTCGATCAGTTTTTCCATCGAAACCTGCGTGTAGATCTGGGTCGTCGACAGACGCGCGTGGCCGAGCAGTTCCTGAATATCTCTGAGATCGGCGCCCGAATCGAGCAGGTGCGTAGCGAAACTGTGACGCAGACTGTGCGGCGAAATTCCGCGATTGATCTCGGCGCAAAGCTTGATGTATTTGTCGACCATCCGTCCGACCGATCGCGTCGTGATACGCGTTCCCTGATAGTTCAAAAAGACCGCGTGTTCGTCGCGTTCCGTCGGCGGACAGTTATTCAAAAATGTCGGACGCGTTTCGGTCAGGTAAAACATCACCGCCTGAAGCGACGGCTCGCCGAACGGCAAAATGCGCTGCTTCTTGCGTTTGCCGGTGACGCGAACCAGCTTTTCACGAAAATCGATGTCGCGCAGATTCAGATTAACCAGTTCGCCGACGCGCATCCCGGTCGCGTAAAGAAACTCGAGGATGGCGCGGTCGCGGCGGCCGAGATCGGTGTTCAGATCCGGCGTTTCGATGAATCGGACGGCGTCTTCCATCGACAGATGAGTCGGCAGTTTACGCTCGATCCGCGGCGTCGCGACGAGTTTCGCCGGATTGTTCTCCTGCACGCCCTCGCGGATCAGAAACTGAAAAAAAGTCCGGAGCGAGGCGAGTTTGCGCGCGATCGACGTCTTCTTTTTGTTGTCGCCGTGAAGCGACGCCATCCACTCGCGGATCGTCAGATGATCTATGTCCTTGAGCGGAATATCGGAAATCTTGGACTTTGACGACAGATAGTCTCGAAACTGCTCCAGATCGCTCGAATAATTCCGCAGCGTGTGTTCGCTCACGTTTCGTTCGTAGCGCAGGTGCTGAAGAAATTGCTGAAGATAAGTTCCGAGCGTCATTTCGTAAATGTTTGATTGTTAATCGTCAATTGTCAAACGGTAGACGGTAGACGGCGGTAGACGGTAGACGGTAGGCGGTAGACGGTAGACGGTAGACGGTAGATGGCGGTAGACGGTAGACGGTAGACGGTAAGCGGCGGTAGATGGTAGACGGTAGACGGCGGTAGATGGTAGACGGTAGGCGGTAGACGGTAGACGGCGGTAGATGGTAGGCGGCAAGTCCAAATCCAAAATTCCAAAATCGAAAATCGAAAATCGAAAATCCTTGATCATCGCTTCGGAACATAATATCCCCTTCTCGTCCTGACCGTCGTTGCGGGCCGGTTTCTGACGGAAACCTCGATCGAGCGAAATTCGCCGCGTTTCTCGGGTTCAGGGTCGGGATAATAACTGAGAACATACTGCTGCGAGAGTTCGCCCGAGACCTGATCGAAAGCGAGATCGAGTTCGTCCTCATCGAGCGGCGACCAAACCGCCCCGCCGGTCTGTTTCGCAAGTTCCTGCATCCGGCGCTCGGCCGCGAGTTGCCGCAGGTTGGCGCTGCCGCGGCGCTCGCCGGTCCGCTTTGAGTTTTCAAAATCCGTCGTTTTGACAACGTAAACCTGTACGTTCGCGATCTGCAGCGCTTTGATCGTCTCCTCGAACGTCGCGTCGCTGATCGTATCGTCGCCGTCGGAGACGATGACGATGATGCGCCGGCCGCTAACCTCGCCAAGGTACTTTGAAGCGTCGATGATGCCGTCGAGAAGAGATGTCGCGCCTTCCGGTTCGGCAAATCCCTCGATCGCCGAGATCAGCGATCCGACGTCGGTCGTCAGCGGTTGTTCAAGCCTGGAGATCGTCGAGACGCTAAAGAGCGCAACGAGATCCTTTTCCGGCCTGATCACTCGCCGGAAGAATCGAATCGCGGCCTTTTTTTCGAACTCGCGGGCGATCGTCACGCTCGAAGAATTGTCGAACAACAAGGCAAGGCGGACCGGTGTTTCGGCGCGCGAAACTTCGCCGATCTCGGCGTCCTTTCCGTTGATCTTCAAAAAAAAGTCATCAAGTTTCAGATCGAGGATCGCACGTCCGCGGGCGTCAAAGACAGAGACCGGGATCGGGACCAGTCCGGCGTTGACGCGGATCGTGTCGGGATCGTCATTTGTTTGCGGAGTCGGGGTCGGAGTCGGCGTAACGGTCGGGATCGTCGTTTCCGTCGGGGTGTAAACTCCGACACGTTTCGGGGTCGGGCCCGGTGTCGGAGTTTCGGCCGGTTTCACACGGCCGCTCTGCGCGGTCGCCGGCAGCGTGCACATCGCAAACACAATCGTGAGAATGAATCTTCCGGTCATAACGGCAGTTCGATGCCCGCCAGTCCAAATTAGTTTATCGCCGTTCCGGAGTTTACTTCCAGTTCGGCGGGACGCTGCCGTATTGCTGAAAGCCGCCCCCGCCGTCGAACAATCGTTTCACCGATTCCCGCGACAGAACGATGATCGAGAAAACGCCGAGAATCGTCCCGATCGGCATAAACAAACAGAGGAAGCACGCGAAGACGAACGAGAACATACGCCCGTTCAACTTCGACATATTTCGTCCGGATTTGATGGCGGCGATCCCGATCGCCAAAGCGACCGCCGATATCGAGAGTCCGACGAGAACAAAAATGCCGCCGAAAAGCGCCGCCGGCGGACCATCGTTGTGACGGGTGTCGGCGGCGATCATCGCGCCGACAAAGACACCCATAAAGGTATAGATGAAACCGTAAAGAAACGGAAAGATGCATAGTCCGGCAAAGACGTAATGACAGATCGAGAGGATCTTCAGATGTTCGCGATCCTGATTTACTTCGTTGTTCATAACTTACTCCTAAACAAAGAACAGCTTTACTCCGGCGACGACAAGGACGGCAGCAAGAGCGCGACGCATCGTCAATGAATCGAACCGGCGACTGCCGAGCGTGGAGCCGATTATACCACCGATCACCGCCGCAATTATCCAGACGTAAACAGCACCGGAAAGTTGCGATAATTCGCGCGCGCCGCCTGCGAGCGCCGATGCGGAGTTGACGACGATGAACAAAGCGGAGATGCCGGCGGCGGTCTTGGTGTCGGACCAGTTCATCAGAAGCAGGATCGGCGTCAGGAAAATGCCTCCGCCGACTCCGACCAGTCCTGAAACAAATCCGAGCGCGGCGCCGATGATCAGCGCGACCCAGACGGGCGGAGGCTTCGGATCGCTCTCGGAAGCCAACTTGATGGACAAGCGTACAGCCGCGATGATCAGGCATACGCCGAGTACGAGCTTGTAAACCGGTTCGGCAAGCTGGACGCGTCCGCCGATATACGCCATCGGAACGGACGCGGCGGCGAACGGCAAAAAGATGCGCCAGTCAAAGCTCTTTACCAGGTAAAACTGAACGAACGCGATCGACGCGACGAAGACATTCAAAATCAGCGCCGCCGGGCGCGTTACCGTCGAAGCGACGGAAAACAGGGCCATAACCGCGAGATACCCGGACGCCCCGCCGTGTCCTACGGATGAATAGAGCAGCGCCACAACGAAGAGGGCACCGACGATCAGAATTTCGTTGAGTTCCATATTGTTTATGGATTTCGTATTGGATGATTCGGAATAGTTGGCAGTCTATAGATGAAAGCTGATAGTTCGATCAAAACTATCAGCTCTCATCTATCAATTATCCGCTACTCCGAACGAAGTCTCTGCCAAATTCCGGATTCCAGATTCCGGATTCCAAATTCCAAGGATTCCAGGATTCCAAGGATTCCAGGATTCCAAGGATTCCAGGATTCCAGGATTCCAAGGATTCCAGGATTCCAAGGATTCCAGGATTCCAAGGATTCCAGGATTCCAAGGATTCCAGGATTCCAGATTCCAAGGTTAAGGTTCGAGATTCCAAGATTCCAGATTCCAGATCCGAATTCAAGATTCCAGAATTCCAAGGGTTCCAGACCGGGAATCCCGAATCGCGTTGCGATCGCGTCGAGTCGGTACCATCTGCGGTAGCTGATGGTTCGTCGCGGCACTCCCGGACCGAAGAATTGATACCAACCTATCTTCAACCATCCGCTACCGCAGATGGTACCGACTCGACGCGGCCCCGAGTACAAAGAACCCGTGGGGTTTTCAAAGCTCCCGATTCCAGATTCCAAATTCCAGAATATCTAAAATCCAAAATCCAAAATCCACCTGTCCCAGTCTTCGAGCGCGAGTTCGACTTGGATCATATGCCGCTCGCGTTTGTTTCGGTGTTTCTTGCGCAACTCGACCGGCAGCGGTTCGAGCAGTCCGAACGTGATGTTCACCGGCTGGAAGTTCTTCGTCTCGACGTTCGAAACATACCGGCAGAGCGCGCCGATCGCAGACGTTCGCGGAGCGGTGACGGGCTCGGCGCCATTCATTATCCGCGCCGCGTTCAACCCTGCGAGCCAACCGGTCCCGACCGATTCGACGTAGCCCTCGACGCCGGTGATCTGGCCGGCGAAAAAGAGATTCGGATTCTTGCGCGTCTGAAGCGTTTCGATCAACACCTGCGGCGAATTGATGAACGTGTTGCGATGGATCTGCCCGTATTGAAGAAACTCGGCGTTCTCGAGTCCGGGAATCAGCTGCAGGACACGCTTTTGCTCGCCGTACTTGAGGTGATTTTGAAATCCGACCAGACTGTAGGCGTCGGCCATCAGGTTTTCCTGGCGGAGCTGGACCGCGGCATACGGTTCGCGGCCGGTCGACGGCAAGGGCAGTCCTTTCGGTTTCATCGGTCCGAACCGCAAGGTATCGATACCGCGGCGCGCGATCTCTTCGATCGGCAGACAGGATTCGAACCAGTGTGTGTCCTCGAATCGCTTGAGCGGGACCGATTTCGCCTCGATCAACTCGTTGTAGAAACGCTCGTACTGATCGCGGTCCATCGGACAGTTGACGTAATCGTCGCCGCCCTTCCCGTAGCGCGCAGCCTTGAATGCGATCGTCATATCGATCGAATCGGCGGCGACGATCGGTGCGATCGCGTCGTAGAAATAGAGCTGATCGTCGCCCGTAAGTTTCATGATCTCGAAAGTCAGCGCGTCGCTCGTAAGCGGGCCCGTCGCGATGATCGAAATTCCGTCGGACGGGATCGTCTTCACTTCCTCGCGGACGATCTCGATGTTCGGATTCGAAGTGATCCGCTCGGTGATCATTTCCGCGAATTTTCCGCGGTCGACCGCGAGCGCCGCGCCCGCCGGGACTTTTGTCGCTTCGGCGACTTCCAACACGAGTGAGTTGCCGCGCCGCAATTCTTCTTTCAAAAGATACGGCGCGGAACCGCGTTCGTCGGATTTGAGAGAATTCGAACAGACTATTTCGGCAAGCTGATCGGTGCGATGCGCGGGCGTTTGCATCACCGGACGCATTTCGAAAAGCCTGACGCGCGCGCCGTGTTTCGCCGCCTGCCACGCCGCTTCGACCCCGGCAAGTCCGCCGCCGATGACATTGATGAACTTCATAAATTTAGAAATTCAACCTTAGCATAACCGAGGCTGCTGATGAAGAAATCAGGCTGCGGAGTCGCGGCATTGACGATCGTCCTGAGTCAAAAGTCTGTCAGCAAAACGGCGTCCTGTGATTCATTAATGAGCGGATAAATAAACTGCCGTCCGTCAGGCGACCATTCAGGCAAATTGGAGACTCCTTTTCCCAATCCGTCTATGATTTTCGGAGGGCCTCCATCAATGGGTAAGATCAGCAATTTTAGATTCTCGCCGGCGGAAAAAATCTGGGTAAGAAATTTTCCTGACGCGTGGAAACGAAGTTGGCGTTCGTAGATTGGCACGGGCGGATCGAGTTTGCGAATGAGTTTGCCGGTCCCGGTCGAGACAAGCGCGATCCGCCATTTGCGATTGACTTCTTGGTCCATAAAATAACAGGCCACTTGTGACCCGTCCGGCGAAATAGTTGGAAAATAGCATTTTTCGCGAAGCAGCCGCGCTTCGCCGCCATTGCTGCTAATAAGAAAAACTCCTTCAGAGTAACCAAGTCCGCGGTGAAAAACCACAGTTCCATCGTTTGAAACATCGGGTGAGTGGTCGCCGCCCTGACTGAGTTGCCGAAGGTTGAGGCCATCCGCATCGGTTCTCCAGATTCCCCGCCCACTCTCTCGTTTTGAGGCAAAAACGAAACCACCGTCCGCATTTGAGACCGATAAGCCCAACCCCGCATTCACATTATTGGTCAACTGCGTACGGTTCGAGCCGTCCGGCTTCATTCGCCATAATTCGCCCTCGCCGCTGCTCCGCGAAACGTAGACAATTTGCCCGTCCTTGTCCCAGTCGATATCTTCGAGATATTCGGAAGCGGTAGAAATCTCACTAATTCGAATCGAGAAATCCTCCTGGTTAAAGTCGGCGACTCTGGCACTCGTCGACGCGCTGAGCTGAACCGAAACCAGTTTTCCGTTGGTCGCCGCGAGCCAGCTATACTTTTGCAGGTCATTCGTCAAAGACTTTGCTTCACCGGTTTGCCGCGAAAACAGCCAGATCTGAGACGGATGTCCGGTTTCGTCAGTTCCGATAAAGGCTAGACGATCGGAATCGAGCCAAACCAAATAATCAATTTCCTTCCAACGCCTATCGGTTAAATACCGTTCCATACCGGTTTCTGGGTCGACGAGCAAAATCGTACTACCTGGATTAGCGCCGGTTTTATCGTTAACGGCCAGCGCTATTTCGGAGCCGTCAGGTGACCACGCAACGGGGCTCGTCTTAAACATCGAGAGATAACGCGTATCATTCCCGGCCCGCATCAGAAAACGCTGGTTGCCGCCATCAGTGTCAGAAACGCCCATTAAGGTCTCGTTTTGGGAGCTGTTAGATGTCGTGAAAGCAAGTCGTTTACCGTCGGGTGAAATGCTGACCGATGAACCCGTGGCAAGGTCCTTAATCGGTTGCGGAACTCCGCCGATCAGCGGGATTCTCAAGACTACGGGATCGATCTCATTGTTTGTAAAAACGGACGCATAAACGAAACGGCTATCCGCCGAAATCGTCAGGCCGACAAACTCATGGGGTCGCGGTGCCAGAATACGCGTCTGGCTTCCGGTTTCGAGCTGTAGTAACCACAGGCTTTCGCCTCCATCTTCCTTTTGCGCAACGACCGCGAAATTCCCGTCGGGCGTAAGCGATGCCGCGGAAACCTTTCCGGTCGTCGTCAACTTGGTCAGCGTCTTATGTTTTGGGCCAATCGAATCAGTTTTCGGGCTCAGGTAGAAGCCAGTCGCAACGGCTGCAATAGCACAAACGACGGCGACGAACAGCTTGTATACAAACGAATTCAGTTGAAAATTATGTCGCCGTAGAACGATTTCCTCTTCGTGTTCGACCGTCAGTTCGGAAACCGAATGTCGTTCGACAACAAAAAGACTCTCATTCGTTTCCGCCGAAAAACGATAGCCTTTGCCCGGCACCGTCACCAAAAACCGCGGCGCGGCTTTGTTCTCGCCGAGTGCCTTGCGAACGTTCGAAATCTGCACCGCGAGATTCGCTTCCTCGACGATCCTTCCTTCCCAAACACTGTTGAGGATCTCGTCCTTTGAAAGGACTCGGCCATTGTTTTCCAACAAATACACCAGAAGATCAAACGCCTTCGCCGGCAGCGTGACCACGTCGCGGTCGCGCGACAAAGTCCTCCGCGAGAGGTCAACCTCAAATTCGGCAAAGGAAATCTGATTGTCGGGCAAATCATTCATCGCGAATTTAGAAGAATTTAGAAGAATTTATCGGCAAATTTAGGACTTTTATCAACCTCAACTGCCAGTGTTGGAGGCACGGCAGTTTTACCAAACGACGATCTGTGACTCTTCGGATATTAACAGAATCACGCTAACTCGGAAAGAATTTTTCTTTATGAAGTTAACCCAGCGAACGACCATCAGATTGGAAAGATACGAAAAGACCGTCTTCGGAAGACGCGTCGGGTTCCGTGGTTTTTGTGAAACTTGCGGCAAGGAGACGGAGCATTTGACGGTCGCGCAGGTTGCGGTCCGGTCGGAACGGTCCGAACGCACCGTTTTTCAATTGACGGAATCCGGCAGCCTTCACAGCGTCGATTCTCGCGACGGCCAATTGCTGATTTGCGCGGGGCAGTTTGAGTGAAACTGGAATATGAGATTTGACTTAGGGAGAACGCAATGACGATCGACATTATTTTAGCATTAATCGAAGTCGTGAAAAGCCAAAAATCAACGCTCTATCTCGATTCGAGCAGATGTGCGGAGGTGAGCGGCGGACCCGCATCCGGAACCGTCGGAGGAATATCCGTCAGAGACAGTTCGGACAGCAGCCAGCAGTGGCTTGAATTCGGCGGACTTGGCGCAGGACTATCGATCGGTTTGCCGGCGGGCTTTTCATACTCCGATGAAGGATATGAAACCTGGGGCGGACCGCTTTACAAAGGCCCTTCCGGTTTTGGCAAGTTAAATTTCAGCGATCTGACGGGTGGCGGACATTTAATCACGATGGGTGCTTCAAGAATCCAGGACGGAGGCAAGGGCATTGGATTGTCGATCGTCGCCCTTGGAGAAATAGGCGGCGAACTACCACTCTGTTCCGCTGTTACGGTTTTTGCCGGGACGATGATCGCCACCCCCGGTGCCAGCGTGAATGTCTACAAGGGCATTTGGCGAAAAGTGGACAAATAAAGGCGTAGCCTTTGCCCAAAACATCGCGGGACATTACAGGATTCGGACGGAAATCGGGCCATTGGGCTATTGGCGGGACGGCAGTCTCTTGGCGCGATCCACCAACACGAACAATCCGCTTTTCAAAACGCCATCGGATTCGTTAATGGCGTTGAACCGACTTGCCGTGGATTTTCCGGAAAAGGTTACCCCGGAGAAATACACTCGCTGGCTTCGGGTTCCGGTCTTTGACCAATGAAAAGGTGTTCCGGGTAATGCTCTTTCCGCCAAGTTCCTTTGCGTATGGGGCAATTTGATCAACGCTCAGGACATTCCAAGTTGATGAGGAGACAAAAATGAAAGGAAGAATCTCAAGTAGGTTGTTTTTATTGCTGACGATGGTATTCCTCGCGGCATTTTGCAACGCCGTTACTGCGCAAGTGCTGCCGCAAGTATGCACATTGCGTGGAACGGTCGGAACCGCCCCGCCGGCCGGGGCGACAGGGACCTTGACGAATGTCGTAAACCGACCCGGCTCGCCAACGTCGACTTGTTCGGGAGTGACGCCGCCAAATCCATTCAACGGCAATGCGGGAAGCTATCGGTACAACATTCACTACCTGAAGAATCCGACGATCTTTCCGATTTGCGTTCCGGTCAGGCTCACCAAGACAAACCCCTCTATTTCAGGCGCGGATTTGCAGGTTTCGGTCTTTCAAGCACCTTTCGAGGCAGCCGATATTACCAATTCGGCAAAATTTCGCGGCGATGCCGGAACCGGCACGGGCGCATTCGCTTTGATACAGCCGACGACTTTCAACGTCGTCGTGCCGGGAAATTCTTCCGTCGCGCTGGTCGTTTACAATACTGTCAACAATTCGACGGCGGCAGAGCCGTATCAACTGGATTTCTGCACGACGACGACAAATTACACCGGTTCGCCGCGTCCGATTCCCGATAATGATTCGAACGGCGTCAACGCGTTTTTGAATGTCTCTATCGCCGGAAGAATCTCGGATGTTAACTTTAGATTCAATACGGGGCCGGGCGTTTGCGACGCGTCACCGGCAAACACCAATGCAGCGGTGACGCACACTTTCGTCGGAGATTTGACCTTTCGCCTGACCGCGCCGGATGGTTTCCCGACAGTGGCGTTTATGGAGCGGCGTGGCGGTACACGCGAGAACATTTGCTCGACCTTGATTGATGATGAAGGCAATTTTCCGGCCTTGTCGACAATCACCGGCACTACCGGCTTTTTTGTTTCTGGCAATTACATGCCCGAAGCGAACAATGCGCTTTCGAGATTTGACGGAGAAGATCCGCAGGGAAACTGGGTATTAAATGTTTCCGACAACCTGGCACTTGACCTCGGAACGTTGCGCCGGTTTGCTCTTGACATCACGACCGCGTCGCGAAAGGCGCCGTTTGATTACGACGGCGACAACCGCACTGACCGTTCGATCTATCGCTCAAATGTAGGTGAATGGTGGGTTCTGAAATCCTCGAACGGCGGAAACTTCGCGGCGCAATTCGGTCTTTCGACCGATCGGATCGTGCCTGGTGACTACACTGCCGACGGTGTTTACGATTTCGCGTTCTGGCGCCCATCGACCGGCGAGTGGTTTATTCTAAGGTCAGAGGATTTTAGTTTCTATTCGTTTCCGTTCGGCGCGAATGGCGATATTCCCGTCCCGGCGGATTACGACGGCGATACCTTTACGGACGCGGCTGTTTTCCGGCCATCAAACAACACTTGGTACATCCAGCAATCGTCTGGCGAAACGGTAATACTGGGCTATGGCGCGGCCGGTGATAAGCCCGTGCCTGCGGATTACGACGGCGACGGCAAAACCGACGTTGCGATCTTTCGGCCGTCGACAGGCCAATGGTGGCTCCGAACGAGCAGATTCGGGTTCACGCAAGTCTGGACTTTCGGCAACAGCAACGACCGGCCGGTCCCCGGAGATTACACCGGCGATTCGATCTCTGATTTAGCTGTTTGGCGGCCTTCAACCGGTCAATGGTTCATCCGGCGGAGTGAAGATTTTTCATTCTACTCTGTGCCGTTCGGAGTCAGTGGTGATTTTCCGGCACCCGGCGATTACGATGGCGACGGCAAGTTCGATCCGGCGGTTTTTCGATCGTCGAACGCGACGTGGTATCTGAATCAATCGCAGGCCGGCGTTTCAATCCAACAATTCGGCAGCGCCGGCGATTTTCCGACGCCGAGTGCGTATGTTCCATAGTCGCCTCAATCACGTCTGGCGCTGCCAAGCCATTGGAAAGCCGGTTTCGTCAAGCGATCCAGTGAGCCTGAAAATGCTCACTGGATCGCTCGGCCAACAGCTTGATCGCTTCATAAACTCCTCTTCCAAGTTGCCAGAACTATCTCTGCGCTGAATTCCGAAGTATTTTCGAGGCGCAGTTTCCAGGTTCCGGTGGATGTCGGCCGATCGAAGAATATCGACCGGAACCAGCCGGATGCTTCCGGCGTCTTCGCGAGATTCTTGCCGACGACGGTGCTTTTGTCGTCGATCAGCGATGCGGATACGTCGGGCACCGCCATAAACGTCAAACCGAAGTTCATCGCTTCGGCGACCGGGATTTCGATCTCAACCGACTGTTTCGGCGCGATCTTGACCGCTCTTGCGAAATCGATATCGGACGATGTGATTACGTTCGCTAAGGTGTCGGGACGATACGCAACATTCACAAGACCGGCTTCCGAATTCTGCATTCTTGAACTTGTCGTTGGGATTTCCGGATCGTGATTGCCTTTCGGTCCGATCGCGAGACGCGGTTTGACGAACGACGAGAAATCGGAAGTGCCGGTCAGATCGGTGTGGATATTTCCCGATTCGGCCGTGTCTTTCACGATCCATTTTGCCGACGGAACCGAAACGACGCCGTCGTTGGCGACGATCTCTTTGCACATCGTCGGCAGCGGATTCCCGGCCAACGCGGAGAACTTCACGCCTTTGCGCTGTGTGTTGATACGGTTGAATCCGCTCACATAGCCGGGCGTAAGTTGACGAACGGCCTCAACCGATTTTCCGACCATCCCGAACGCGATATCCATCACATCCGCGCACGGTGATCCCATATTCGGAGTCCCGAGCATGATCAGATGCGAGACCTTCGGACGTCCGTCCGGGGAATTTGCCTCCATTATCTGGCTGATGTAGTAACGCGAGATGAGTCCGCCCATCGAATGCGCGACGATATCGACGTGCCAGGCGTTTCGGTCTTCCTGAGCGTATCGGACATAACTCTCGAGTTGACGCGCATTGTCCCCGATCGACGCAGTCTGCTCTGACGACATAAACTCCTTTCCGGTATTCATCACGCCTTTTTCGGATTTTTCACCGACCGGAAACGCCTTCCAGTCGTATGAATGGACCGTGGTGAGTATGTTCTGCCACGATTCCCACGCCTTCCAGTTGCTCCAAAGCCCGTGAACCAGGACGACCGGTTTCGGCGCGATCTTGAGATTCTTCGTCAGCTCGTCGATCTTCTTGTCGTTTTCCTCGAGTTCGGCCTTGATGCGCTGCAGCAGTCGCGGACGTCCGTCGTCGAACCAAGCATAGCCGGAAGAATCCCATACCATCTCGACAGTCTCTTCGCTGTTCGCGTCGACCCGCACCGAGAGCACTTGGTCCTGCAGCGGCGCATCAGGCCTCGCGCCGTCCCATTTGTCACCCTTGTACGTTTCCTTCAGACGCAGGTCCGCAAACTTCGTTTCACCGGACGTATTGAGAATCTTTGCCTTGATCTTCACCAGATTGCCGTCGATCGTGCCCCGTTGTTCCACTATCTCCTGCCAGTCGTTCCAGTTCGGGAACTTCATATCCTCGAACTGCAGATCCGAGATCCGCAGCGGAGCGCCGCATTTCTCGAGAGTCCAGCTGATCGTTTCGGTAACGCCGAGATTGGTTTGCGACCAGCTTCCGGAAATTCGATTCGGATCGGAGGGATTGATGCGGTGCGAACCGTCGGTCGTCATCGAATTCCCGTCGATGTTCGTCGCCGTGCTCGGCATCGTGACGTTCTTGCCCTCCTTCGGCTGGCATTGGCCGGCGAACTGAGAAGTTTCGGAACCCGAGACCATTCCCCGAATCTGCGGCAATCCGACGCTGACGGAGTACGTGCCGTCGGAGTTGACGCCGACGCCTATGGATGCCTCGACATTGGACGCATTTCCGGTGGCCACGCTTTTGCTGACGAAATTGCCGGTCATCACCTGGAACGACTTTCCGCGGTCGCACGAGTTTTCTTCCTGCGCCAACACGGTTTCCGTCGTCGTGAAACTGTGCTCGATCCGCGCCTTTCCGATGTTGGAACCGTCCTTTTCGGGCGATTCGAGAACGGCGACCGACGCCTTGTAGTCGTACTTCATCTCCCAGTCGCGCGTGTCCTTCCCGCGGTTGCTGACGCGTTGGGTAACCTTGTGGTCGGACATCGTTTGCCGCCGCGAATACGTTACGTTGCCGGTCCACGCGCCCGAACAGGCGGACTTCGAGCTCAAACCGGGCCGCCGGCTTTGGGCGTGAATGCCGGTAACGAAAACGGATAGTAAAATGACCAACGAAACTGCCTTTTTGAATGATCTGGATCGCATATGAACCTCTCTCCTCGAATGCTAACGCGCAATCGAAGCGGGAAAGGTATCAGCGCCGCTTTTTTGCTCGCTGCTTGCTCCCAAATCAATCCCGGATTCGGTGACACTTGTCACAGTATTGGGAAATCGTTTCGCGTAAACTGAAAAATCAATAGGTTGGTACGATAGAGATGACTTTTCTGAAAACAGACCTGACCACCCAGACAGATCTTCAACAACACGGAACCGGAACCGGTCCGACGCGCACAAAGAAGCCCGTTTACGTTGATTTCTTTCCGCCGTGCAACAACGCTTGCCCGGCCGGTGAGAATATTCAATCGTGGCTGAATCACGCGCAGGCGGGCGAGTATTTCGAAGCCTGGAAACGGTTGACGGAGGAAAATCCGATGCCGGCCGTTCACGGACGCGTTTGCTATCATCCGTGCGAAACGTCGTGCAATCGCGGTGAACTCGACAGTTCGGTGAGCATCCACGCGGTCGAACGGTTTCTCGGCGATCTGGCGATCGCGGAAGGTTGGAATTTTGCCAAGCCGCAACGGTTGACGAACAAGCGCATCCTCGTGATCGGCGCCGGTCCGAGCGGGCTTTCGGCCGCATATCATCTTGCGCGACTCGGACATTCGGTGAGCGTTTACGAGGCGGGTCCGATCGCGGGCGGAATGATGAACTTCGGGATTCCGGCGTATCGTCTGCCGCGCAACGTTTTGCAGGCGGAGATCAAGCGGATCGAAGAACTGGGTGTCGAATTCAGGCTCAACTACAAAGTTACGGACGTTCTCGCGGAGAAGAACGAAGGCGGATTCGACGCGGTCTTCATTGCGATCGGCGCGCATATCGGAAAGAAAACCACGATCCCGGCGCGTGACGCGGGCAAGATCCTCGACGCGGTCTCGTTTCTCAAGGACGTCGAACTCGGCCTTCAGCCGCATATCGGCCGGCGCGTCGCGATCTACGGCGGCGGCAACACGGCGATGGACGCGGCACGAACCGCCAAGCGGCTCGGTGCAGAAGAGGCCCTGATCATCTATCGCCGGGACCGCGAGCATATGCCGGCGCACGATTTCGAGGCCGACGAGGCTTTGAGCGAAGGCATCAAGATCCATTGGCTGCGAACGATCAAAAACCTTGAATCGACATCGGTAACGGTCGAAAAGATGAACATCGTCGATGGCCGCCCGGTTCCGACCGGCGAGTTCGAAACGCTCGAGGCCGATTCGTTGATCCTCGCGCTCGGCCAGGATACTGAGACGGATTTTCTGAAGGGAATTCCGGGCATTGAGTTCAAAGAAGACGGCACGGTCGTCGTCGACCCGAATATGATGACCGGCGCGGACGGCATTTTCGCCGGCGGCGATATGGTTCCGAGCGAACGGACGGTGACGATCGCGACCGGTCACGGCAAGAAGGCGGCGCGCAACATCGACGCTTGGCTCAACGGAACGGCGTTCGAAAAAGCGCCGAACAATCCGTTGGTCCAGATCGACCGGCTGCACGTTTGGTACCGAACGACGGCCCCTGCGAAACCGCAAACGCATCTCGAACCTGAAGTCGCGGCGAGCGGATTCGAAGAGATCGTTACCGGTTACACGGCCGACGAAGCGCGTTACGAAGCGCAGCGTTGTTTGTCGTGCGGAAACTGTTTCGAGTGCGACGGTTGTTTCGGCGCCTGTCCCGAAGACGCCATCATCAAACTCGGGAAAGGCAAGAGATACAAGTTTAACTACAACCTCTGCACAGGCTGCGGCACGTGTTTCGAACAATGTCCGTGTCACGCGATCGAAATGATCGCGGAGCAGTGAGCGCTTCAGTGCAAGGCGCATAGTGCAAAGTGCATAGTGCAAGGTGTGTGCAGGTAGCCGCTCGGCGCGAACCTGGAATTTAGGAATCATGGAATCAATTGCAAATCGCAAATCGCAAATCGCAAATCAGAATGTCGTCACATTGGACGGAAACGAAGCAGCGGTCTATGTTGCGTATCGCGTCAACGAAGTTTGCGCGATCTATCCGATCACACCGTCTTCGGCAATGGCCGAGTTTGCCGACGAATGGTCGGCGAAAGACATCACGAACATCTGGGGAAACGTCCCTGAAGTCATCGAAATGCAGAGCGAGGGCGGCGCCGCCGGGACGGTCCACGGCGCGCTTCAGACAGGTTCGCTGACAACGACCTTCACGGCCTCGCAAGGGCTGATGCTGATGCTGCCGAATATGTACAAGATCGCCGGCGAACTGACGTCGGCGGTCTTTCACGTCGCCGCGCGATCGCTGGCCGCGCAGGCCCTCTCGATCTTCGGCGATCATCAGGACGTGATGGCGGCGCGGACGACCGGGTTTGCGATGTTGTCCTCGGCGAGCGTCCAGGAAGCGCACGATATGGCGCTGATCGCGCAAGCGGTAACGCTCCGTGCGCGGATCCCGTTCGTGCATTTCTTTGATGGATTTCGGACGTCGCACGAGGTCAACAAGATCATTTTTCTCTCGGATGAGCAGATCCGGGAGATGATCGACGACGATCTGGTGATCGCGCATCGCTTGCGCGGACTAAATCCGGACCGCCCTTTCATTCGCGGAACGGCCCAGAATCCGGATGTTTACTTTCAGGGGCGCGAGACGGTCAATCCCTTCTACGCGGCGGTTCCCGGAATCGTCCGCGACGAGATGCGAAAGTTTGGCGAACTTGCCGGACGGCATTATTCGACGGTCAAATACTACGGCGCGGCGGATGCCGAAAACGTCATTGTGATTATGGGATCGGGAGTCGAAACGGCGTCCGAAACGGCAGAATTTCTCGCCCGGTCAGGCGAAAAATCGGGCGTTTTGCAGATCTCGCTTTTCCGGCCGTTTCCGTCCGACGATTTCATCGACGCGATGCCCAAGTCGGCGAAGAACGTCGCCGTTCTCGATCGCACGAAAGAGTCCGGCGCGACCGGTGAACCGCTCTATCAGGATGTGCTCGTGAGTTTTATGGAAGCGATGTCGGCTGGAAGAATCGGCTCGATGCCGCGCGTCGTCGGCGGGCGCTACGGACTTTCGTCGAAGGAGTTCACGCCGGCGATGGTGAAGTCGGTGTTCGACAGTCTCAAATCGGGAGATCCGAAGAATCACTTCACCGTCGGGATCATCGACGACGTTTCTCACACGAGTCTGCCGTTCGACCCGTCGTTCAAACTCGACGAATCGGAATGGACACAGGCCCTTTTCTTCGGTCTCGGTGCGGACGGGACGGTCGGCGCGAACAAGAACTCGATCAAGATCATCGGCGAGAACACGGATCTCTTCGCGCAGGGCTATTTCGTTTACGACTCGAAAAAGTCGGGCGCGAAGACGGTTTCGCACCTCAGGTTCGGAAAGCATCCGATCCGCGCGCCGTATTTGATCGAAAAGGCCGATTTCGTCGCCTGTCACCAGTTCAACTTCGTCGAAAAGGAAGAAATGCTCGGATTCGCGAAGCACGGCGCGACCTTCCTGCTCAACTCGCCGTACGGCAAGGACGAGGTCTGGAACCATTTGCCGCAACGCGTGCAGCAGGCGATCGTTGACAAGAGCATCAGGCTTTTCGTTATCGACGCGACCGACGTCGCCCGCAAGACCGGGATGGCCGGACGCATCAATACGATAATGCAGACCTGCTTCTTCAAGCTATCGGGCGTTCTGCCGCCTGAAGAAGCGATTGCCGAGATCAAGCACGCGATCGAAAAAACGTATTTCAAAAAAGGCCCGGCGATCATTGAGAAGAATTTCGTGGCGGTTGACCAAACGCTCGAGAATCTGTTCGAAGTGGCGATTCCGCAGCAAGTTTCGGCGCGCCGGGAACTTCCGGTATTGATTCCGGAGCGCGCGCCGCAGTTCGTCAAGACCGTGACGCAGATGATGATCGAGGGCCGCGGTGATCAGATTCCGGTGAGTATGCTCCCGATCGACGGAACATATCCGAACAACACGGCGAAGTGGGAAAAGCGGAACGTTTCGAATCGCATCGCGGTGTGGGAACCCGAAGCCTGCATCCAGTGCGGCAATTGCGGTTTTATCTGTCCGCACAGCGTCATCCGCGCGAAGTTTTATCATCGCGATCATTTGAAGGACGCGCCCGACGGTTTCAAGACGGCGCCGATCAACGCCCGCGGTTTCCCGGAGACGAAGTACTCGCTCGAGGTCTATCTCGAAGACTGCACCGGCTGCAATCTCTGTTATGAGGCGTGCCCGGTGACCGACCGCGCAAACCCGAACAAGCGCGCGATCAACCTCGCGGACAAGCCGAAGGATCTTGAACCCGAACGCGCCAAGATCGCGTTTTTTGAGGAACTTCCGATAAACGAAAAACCGACCGTCAATTATTCGACCGTTCACGGCGTGCAGTTTCTCGAACCTTATTTCGAGTTTTCAGGCGCCTGCGCCGGCTGCGGCGAAACGCCGTACATCAAGGTTCTGACGCAGCTTTTCGGCGACCGTCTGATCGTCGCCAACGCGACCGGTTGTTCGTCGATCTACGGCGGGAACCTGCCGACGACGCCCTGGTCTTCGAACTCCAAGGGGCAAGGCCCGGCGTGGTCGAATTCGCTTTTCGAAGACAACGCGGAATTCGGCCTCGGAATGCGGCTGACAGTCGATAAACAACTCGGAATGGCGCATCAGTTGCTCGACCGAATGCGTCCTGAACTGGGCGATGAGGCAGTTAACGAACTGACGAAAGCGCCGCAGATCCTCGAAAGTGAGATCGAAGCACAGCGACGTCGCGTCGCCTCGCTGAAGAGCCGACTGATTGAAATCGGATCGCTCGACGCAAAATTGCTTCTTTCGGTCGCCGACCAATTGGTCCATCGCAGCGTCTGGCTGATCGGCGGCGACGGATGGGCCTATGATATCGGCGCCGGCGGTCTCGACCACGCGCTCGCCACGGGACGCAACGTCAATGTTCTCGTGCTCGACACTGAAGTTTATTCGAACACCGGCGGTCAGATGTCGAAGGCGACCCCGACCGCGGCGTCGGCGAAGTTCGCATCGGCTGGAAAACGCGTCGGCAAAAAGGACCTTGCGCTCCAGGCGATCTCGTACGGCAACGTTTACGTCGCGCAGGTTGCGATGGGCGCGAATCCGCAACAGACGCTGCTCGCGCTGCGCGAAGCCGAAGCCTATGAAGGTCCGTCGCTGGTGCTCGCATACAGCCATTGCATAGCGCACGGCATCGATATGGAAAAGGGTTTGCGGCAGCAGAAAATGGCGGTCGCGAGCGGTTATTTCCCGCTCATTCGATACAATCCGGCGCTTCGCAAAAGCAACGGGAATCCGTTCGTCCTCGATTCGCCGAAACCGACGATCGCGCTGCGCGATTATGCGTACAATGAACTGCGTTACAAGGTTCTGACGCAGACCGCGCCGGTCGAGGCCGAACGACTGATGAAGCTGGCGCAGGAGATCGTAGATCTGCGCTGGAGGACGTATGAAGAAATGGCCGGCTTTGGGGCGGGATCGTTCCAGCCGACATTCTAATTTTGGAATGGTGATTTCTGATTTCGGATTTTCAGAGTATGCATTACCAACGTTGGCGCACAATTTTTTGAATAAACTGGGAGGGATTCGGATAAAGAAATCCGAAATCCGAAATCCCAATTCACAAACAACGATGCCTAATTTATCAACAACCTATATGGGCTTGACTCTGCGGTCGCCGTTGGTGGTTTCGTCCAACCCGCTTTCGCAGAGCATTGACAATATCGTCGCGATGGAAGACGCGGGCGCCGGCGCGGTCGTTCTGTTTTCTTTGTTCGAGGAGCAGATCCGTGCCGAAACGGCGAAGTTCGAGCGCGTTTACCAAACGGCGTCGAGCGCGTTTGCCGAATCTTCGGACTTCTTCCCTGATCTCGACGATTATCCCCTCGGAAGCGTTCAATATCTCGAACTGATCCGCGAAGCGAAACGCCGCGTCGAGATCCCGATCATCGCGAGTCTGAACGGCGTCACGCCGGAAGGTTGGATCGAGTATGCGCGCGAGGTCGAACAGGCCGGCGCCGACGGGCTGGAGGTCAACGTTTACTTTATCCCCGCCGATATTCGGCTGACATCGGAAGAGGTCGAGCGGCGTTACATTGAGATCGTTAAGATGGTCCGGGCGGCCGTAAATATTCCGATCGCGATGAAGCTCAACCCGTATTTTTCGTCGGTCGGCAATATGGCCCAGCGTTTGACCGATGCCGGCGCCGACGCACTCGTGTTTTTCAATCGTTTTTACCAGCCCGATTTCGACATCAATGAGCTCAAGGTCGTTCCGAATCTTAATCTCAGCGTCCCGGCCGAGATTCGGCTGCCGTTGCTTTGGATCGCGGTTTTGTACGGCCGGATTCCCGTATCGCTGGCGGCGACGACCGGCGTTCACGGCGCGCGCGAACTGATCAAATACATCCTCGCCGGCGCCGACGTCGGAATGGTCGCCTCTTCGCTGCTGAAACACGGCGTTCCGTGGATCCGCGAGATACTGACGGATCTCGAGCTGTATATGCTCGATCAACAGTTTGACACGATCGATTCGTTCAAGGGGTTGATGAGCCAGCAGCACGTCCCCGATCCGACGGCGTACGAGCGGAGCAACTACATCCAGATCATCGAAAACAAGGATTGGAGGTGAGGCGCCGGATTGGAGCGCGGGCATCCTTGCCCGCACGACGCGAAGGCGTCGAAAGCGTTTGACTTTCGACGCCTTTTTCGTGCGTTGCGCTCAGGCGCTCCGATGCCCGCGCTACCCTCTTTTCGTTTATGGAAGCCGTCCGGGCGTGATCGGCGCGCCGGCGGCTTCGAGTTGTTTTTCGAACGCCGGGATGTCGGTTTCGACAAGTTTTCGCAACCGCGCGAGTTCCGGATTGAAGAGCGACTCGACGAGCGCGTACTGATCGAGCTGCGTCTGCGTCGGCTTAACCGTCGACAAACGGATCGCGCCGGCGACGTAACCGATGCGGTCGCCGATCGACGGCGGCGGGATCTCGGAGTTCTCACGGCCGCCGCGCAGTTCGTTCAGGATCGAATCGACCTCGGCGTTGAGCCGGTTCGCCGTTTCGAGCAATCCGCCGTTCTCGACCGGAGCTTCCTGCGCCGCGCGTTTGAGCAATCCGATTCGCGTCTTCGCCGCACTCGCCGTGTCCGACGCGGCGCTTACCGAACGCTGAAGAGCGAACACCTTCTTCTGGAACGCCGAAAGCGCATTGATCTCGTCCGCATTCATCTTCTCGCGGCCCTCAACGACGATGTTGAAACTCTGCGATCCCGGCAACGCGGTCACAACCCCGCCCGTGCGGAGCGCCATCGACACGGAATAGCGACCCGGCATCACAAGCGGGCCTTGCGGACCGAAACGGAAGCCTTCCGGAAGATCCGCCGGAAGCTGCGCCGGTGTCGCGGCGATCGCCGGCGTCACGTAACGCATATCCCATACAACGCGGTTCACGCCCGGAAGCGCCGGCGCGCTGAGCCGGCGGACGATCTTGCCTTCGGCGTCAGTCACGGTAAACAAAAGCGCCGGCGGTTCTTCTTCGGACTCTGCCCGGAGTTCGGCGATCGACGGATACTTGAATGGCTGTTTCTTCTTTTCCGCCTCCCGTTCCGCTTCCTGCCGTTTCTGCTTAAGGGTCTTCGGCGCATCCTTCAGGAAATAAGTGAATGTCGCGCCGTATGCCGGATTCGGAGCGAGATAGAACGACGCGCCCATAAATCCCGTGAACGGCGCGTTCGATCGGACGAACATCAGGGCATCCTTGACCGGGAAAAGGATCGAGGATTGCTTTACCGCGTCCTTGTTCGTCTGCCGCAGCGCGGAATAATCGTCGAGGACATAGATCCCGCGTCCGAACGTCGCAAGCACGAGATCGTTTTCCTGTTTCTGGATCGCGATGTCACGAACGGCGATCGTCGGCAGACCGGCCTTGATCTGGGTCCACTTCGCGCCGCCGTCGACGGTGAAAAACAGTCCGAACTCGGTTCCGACAAAGAGCAGGTTCGGATTCACGTGGTCTTCGGCGAAACCGTAGAGCGAGCCCCGCTCGGGCAAATTCGCAGAGATCGAAGTCCAGGTTTTTCCGGCGTCGGTGCTTTTGACGATGTACGGCTTGAAGTCGCCGTTTTGATGGTTGTTGAAGAGCGCGTATATCGTGTTCACGTCGTGCTGCGACGCCGCGACGCGCGTTACGTAAGAAAGTTCCGGGATTCCGGCGATCTTGTCGACCTTGCGCCAGCTTCCGCCATCATTTTCGGTGATCTGGATCAGGCCGTCGTCGGTTCCGACAACGATGAATCCCTGTTTCTTCGGCGACTCTGCAACCGCCGACGCGTTCCCCCAAAGTGCCGTCGACTGGTGTTTCGCGATCGCATCGGGTCCCCAGACCTTGCCCATCACCGGCAGCGTATTGCGGTCGATTCCGCGCGACAGGTCGCCGCTGATCGCCTTCCAGTCGTCGCCGCGATTGTCGGTCTTGAACAGTTTATGGCCGGCGAAATAAAGCCGCGTGTTCGAGTGTGGGCTGATGATGAACGGCGAATCCCAATTGTAGCGCTGCGATTCGATGTCCTTCCCTTCGATCGGGGCGATGCCGACTCGTTCGCCCGTGCGTTTGTCGAAGCGGACGAGTCCCCCGTTCTGACTTTCGGCATAGATCGTGTTCGGGTCGAGCGGATCGACCTGCGCCTTAAAGCCATCGCCGCCGTTGGTCACGAACCAGTCGGAATTCATTATGCCGGCCTGATTTCGCGTTTTCGCAGGCCCGCCGAGCGAGTTGTTGTCCTGCGTCCCGCCGTAAACGTTGTAGAAGGGAACCGCGGTGTCGGTCGTCACGTCATAGAACTGGGCGACGGGAAGGTTTGCCTTGAAGTGCCAGTTCGCGCCGCGGTCAAAACTCTCGTAAACTCCGCCGTCGGAGCCGACGAGCAGGTAATCGGTGTTGTTCGGGTCGATCCAAATGGCGTGATTGTCGACGTGTTTGAGCCTTTCACCGAGCGCGCGCTGCGTCCGTCCGGCGTCGTCCGAAACCTGAAAAACGACATTCGGAATATAGACGCGGTCGACGTTCTTCGGATCCGCGACGATCTGTCCGTAATACATTCCCTGTGCGATCTGCGTGCCGGTGCGTTCCCACGTTGCGCCGCGGTCGTTCGAACGGAAAACCCCGCTCGCCGTACCGCTCGCCTCGACGGTTGCATAGACGACGTTCGTGTTCGCCGGCGAGATCGAAAGTCCGATCCGCCCCATATCGCCCGGCGGAAGGCCGGAGCGCAGTTTCGTCCAGTTGTTGCCGCCGTCGGTTGATTTCCAGATCGCGCTTTCCGGGCCGCCGTTGATGAGCGTGTAAAAATGGCGGCGGCGCTGCCAGGATGCGGCGTAAATCGTGTCGGGATTTGAGGGATCGATGACGACGTCCGTGACGCCGGTATTTTCGCTGACCGTGATGACGGCTTTCCAGGTCTTGCCGCCGTCGGTCGTTTTATAGAGACCGCGTTCGCCGCCCGGCGACCAGAGCGGGCCCTGCGCCGCGACGAAAACGACGTTCGGATCGCGCGGGTCAATGGCGATGCGCCCGATGTGTTCGGAAGTCTTAAGTCCCATATTCTTCCACGATTTGCCGCCGTCATCCGAACGGTAGACGCCGTCGCCGTAGCCGACGCTGCGCTGCGAATTCCGCTCGCCCGTTCCGACCCAAACGGTCGCCGGATTCTTCGGGTCGAGAGCGATCGCACCGATCGAGAAGGCGCCCTCGTTTTCAAAGACCGGAGTCCACGTCGTGCCGCTGTTGACCGTCTTCCAGACTCCGCCGGACGCGACCGCAACGTAGTATTTCGTGCGGTCGTTCGGATCGACTGCGAACGCGATGACGCGTCCCGACGTGACGGCCGGGCCGATCGAGCGGAACTTCAGACCCGAGAACAACGATGGCGGCAACGGGTCGGGAGTCGGAGTCGGCGTCGGCGCGACCGTTGCGGCCGGCGATGGCGTCGGGCTCGGCGTTTGAGCGGGGATCGTCGAACTTAGAATCAGCGAAAAGAAAAAAATGATCGAAAACGAATGCAGTTTGGACACGTCTAAAACTCCTTGAAAGCGGCTTTTTTCGGGTAAATCAGGTTGGATGAATTATGTCTTGATTCGAACCGAGTATCAAGTCCGTCGCGGTAGCTCGCTTGTTCCCGCGAATGGAAAAAATGTTGTCGAAATGAAATGCAACGCGATAGACTGGAGACCTCAAAAACCACCTCCGCCTCATAATGCGAAGGAAATTCAAATGATGGAGCGCGGCCGCGCTCCAAAGGAGAAAAGATATGTATGAACCTCGAGGCTGGCACAGCCGAGGGTATTTACCTCATTTTGACGACGGTGAGAAAACGCAATTCCTGACCTTTCGTCTGGCGGATTCTATGCCGGCAGCGGTTTTGGAAGTGTGGCGGAACGAACTCGTGGATCTGGCGGAAGCGGAAGCCAAATCGGTTCTTCAGGATCGTATCGAACGGTATCTGGATAGCGGATACGGCAAGTGTTATCTCCGAGATCCGGAGATCGCCGGAATCGTTCAAAACGCGTTGCTGCACCACAAAGACGCCAAGTACAAACTCTTCGCGTGGACGATAATGCCCAATCACGTTCATGTCTTGCTCAAGCCCCTCATCGACTTGAGCGCCGTTGAGCATTCGATCAAATCGTACACGGCGAATGAGATCAATAAACTGCTCGGACGAAAAGGCAAACTCTGGCGGGAAGAGGTCTTTGACCGCTACATTCGCGATGATGACCACTTCTGCAACGTCCTGGACTACATCGACCTCAATCCGGTGAAGGCCGTGTTGTGCGATCGACCGGAGGATTGGCCGTTCGGCAGCGCGAATTATTTCTCGTGATAGTGCGCAAGGGAGCGCGGCCGCGCTCCAATCCGATGTTGAGATTTGCCCTCAGGCGGCCGGTCGTATGACAATCAAATCCGAGATCTCAATTCAGAATTCCGAAATCAAGATGGTTGAAGGTATTAACAATCCGCGAGCCGAGATCGATTCGATCGACAGCGAGATCCTGAGGCTTCTGAACCGGCGCGCTTCGATCGCGTTGCGCGTCGGCGCGGCTAAATCGAACGTCGACACCTCGCTTTGCGATCCACAGCGGGAGCATGAGGTGATCGACCGGCTGACGCGCGAGAATCCGGGACCGTTCGATGAAACGAGCGTCGCCAATATCTTTCAGAGGATCATCGACGAATCGCTTCATTTGCAGCAGCGCAACTTCCAGCGGTCTCCGCAGATCGATGCCGCATCGGGCCCCGACCTTGAAAACATCGGCCGACTTTCGCGCGTCGCGTTTCAGGGCGAACGCGGAAGTTTCAGCGAAGAAGCGGCGCTTGGCATTCTCGGAGCGGACTGCCGGACTGTGCCTTGCCGGACTTTTGACGATCTTTTTCGTGCGATCGATGAGGGGAAGGCGGATTACATCCTGTCGCCGCTCGAAAATTCGCTCGTCGGTTCGGTTCACCGGTGTTATGACCTGCTTCTTGCGAGTTCACTGAGCGTCGTCGCGGAAGCCGTTCTGCCGATCTCGCATTTTCTGATCGGTCCGCCGAATGCGTCGTTCGAATCTCTGAAAACCGTCGAATCGCATCCGGTCGCATTGGCACAATGCGAACGTTTTTTTGCGGCCCATCCGGATTTGATAGGCGTCGCGGCGGACGATACGGCCGGCAGCGTGAAGCGCGCGATCGAGAGCGGTGACGCGAGCCGCGCGGCGATCGGCGGTAAACGCACCGCGGCGATCTACGGCGGCAAGATCTTGCGCGAGCATATCGAGGACCACGCCGAGAATTTCACGCGGTTTGCGTTGCTGACCAACGTGCCGGACGAACGCGCCACAGGCTCCAAAATCTCGCTGATCGTTCGACTCAAGCACGAACCGGGTGCGTTGCACAACGCGATGCGGCCCTTCGTGCGGCGCGGGATCAACTTGTTGAAGATCGAAAGCCGGCCGATCAAAGGGATGCCGTCGGAATTCAACTTCTACTTTGATTTGCAGGCTCCGGCGAGCGAAAGCGAACTCCGCGGCGCGCTCGATGAAATCAAGGAACAGGCCGCCGAAGTAAGGTTTCTGGGGAGATATTCGACGATAAGCATTGAGAGACCAGATTGACCGGAGCGCAAGCGTCCCGCAAGCGTCCCGCAAACGGTGCGAAGCGCCGTCGCGGCCTTTGGGCCGGGACAGCAATTTCGTGAAACGGTTCGTTCGCGCTCCGCGCTCATTGCAAGCGGGGACGCTTGCGCTCCAGTCAGAATCATTATGATCATTATCCTTAAACCGCAGACCGATGCCGAGAGCCGTGAATTCCTGCGGCTCGAGTCGCATTTGAAGAACCTGCCCAACATCGAAATGCGCGTTCATCACGTGCAGGGCGCCGAACAGGTTTTGACCGAAATTTATCTGATCGGCAATACAGCCGCGATTTCGCTGGACGAAATGCGCAGTTTTCCGGGCGTCGACCACGTCGTCCGCGTTTCAGAAGAGTACCGCGTCCTCGGACGTCACAAGAACGATAGCCGTCCGAACCATTTTATATATCAGGGCGTGGTTTTCAGTCAGGACAATCTGAACGTTTTCGCCGGCCTATGCGCGGTGGATTCACCACAAAGCGTCGAACGGATGATGCAGGCGCTGAAAGAGAACGGCCAGGTTTGCACGCGGATGGGCGCGTACAAGCCGCGGACCAGCCCGTATTCGTTCCAGGGGCACGGGAAGAATTGCCTCGAATACGTTTTCGAACTCGCCGGAAAATATGGCATCAAGGTCATCGCGATGGAGATCACCCACGAATCGCATATCGACGAGATCCGCGAAGCGCTCGCCGCGACGGGTGATCCGACAGGCGTGATGCTTCAGATAGGCACGCGCAACACGCAGAATTTTGAGTTGCTCAAGAGCGCGGGACGCCAACAGGAGTTCCCGGTTCTCCTCAAGCGCGGCTTCGGGATCACGCTTGACGAATCGCTCCACGCGGCCGAGTACCTCGCCAGCGAGGGCAATCAAAAGGTTATCTTCGCGTTTCGGGGGATGAAGACGAACATCGGAGATCCGCATCGGAACATGGTCGATTTTGCTCATATTCCGGTCGTCAAGCGACTTACCCGGATGCCGGTTTGCGTCGATCCGTCGCACTCGGTCGGTTCGCGCGCGCGCAGTTCGGACAATATTCTCGACATTATGCACGTCACCGCGCAAGGAGTAATCGCCGGCGCGAATATGATCCTCGTCGATTTTCATCCTGACCCGAGCGTGGCGCTCGTGGACGGGCCGCAGGCCTTGCGATTGGAAGAACTTCCGTCGTTTTTGGAGGATGTACGTATCGTTCGCGAAGCCTACGAAAAAAGGCGGACATTATTCGATTAACACATCTCGCAAGCCATATATGTATTTGAGGCGCCTTGCCTGCACGAAGATTAAGTTATCTTTAATAAGCTATTTGGATGCATTCGGTTTCGTTGCGTCGGAGACGCCGAATCGCGAACGACCGACTGTCGGTCGCTTGTCGCCGACGCGGACAAGATCTCGATTCGAGCAACACATATGGCAAGCGCGATATCAAAACGCCAGCGAGGGACCGCGTGACTCGAGATTCACGCGGTCCCTCTTGGTTCCTACCTCGCAACTTCGATGATCGCCGTCGCGGCCTGTTCGACGAGCGGCGAAATGATGTCTTCGCCTGCCGATTTGGCTTTTGCTTTGAACTGCTTTGACATTGCGACCGTCGAGCCTTTGACCAATTTAATGTCGAGCGTCACTTCATCCTTTGGTTTGATGTTCGCCGAAGCGCTCGCTGCCGAATAGATTGTCTGGGTCGCAACTTGCCCGGCGACGTTGCCGACCGTACTTCCCGTTTGGCCGATTCCCGTACGGCTCACTACGGGCGCAATGACCTTCGTGAACATTCCAAATCCGCTCCCGCCGCCTTTCTTGTGGGATGTCTGCGCGTAAAGAACAAAATCGCATTCCTTGTCGGCGGCCTCCGCTTCGATCGCGATCGACAATTTCGCCTCGAGCTTGACGATCTCGATCTTCGTTCCCTTGAAATATCCTCCGAACGTGTTCTCGATCGCGGCGGCCAATTCGGCGGCATTGACTCCGTCACCGACGGAACCCGTTTTGATCGCCGGCAAACCGATGCGAATCACGCCTTCCTTCCTTTCGGCAAGCATCGGGGTCGCCTCGCGGCTCGCGCTTTTTGATGCGATCGTTGAATTGAGGCCCGACTGATCCGTCGACGGAACGGAAGTATTCATCGACCGATCCGAAATGTTCGAGATCGCGGTAGTCCGCGCCGCGTACATCTGCGAACTGTCTTGAACTTCACGATAATCAGCGGGAACGTCGAATAAAGCTGCGTCGAGCGTGGCGCTTGAAAGTTCGATAACCTCGTTCGTCATCGTGAACGATTCCTTGCCCGACGCATCGAACATCGTCGTTTTTTCGACAACCGGATATCCGCGTTTGGCCGCGCCAACCTGTTTGACTTCGTATCTGTCGATACAGCCGCCGCGCGGGTTCGGCTGAATATGCCCGTAGCGGTCATAATCGCAATCGAGCGCGAATGCCGCGTCGATGTACCAGCCATCGGTGACCATCTTCGACTTGGTTTGCGAACACGCGTCGGCAGATGATTCGGTCTCGATCGTGACGATCAGATGACGAGCGATGTAGCCGAACATTTTCTTGGTTTCGCCCGTATCTTTTGTCGTGACCGTCGTCGTCAGGACGCCGCCCTTTTTGGACTCGACGGTGGTCGAGCCGCTTTTCGTCACTTTGGCGGGAACGGTATTGTCCGCTGCCCAGGAATTGACAAGATAGACCTGCGCTTGCGGATTGATCTGAACGCTTCGCTTGAGGTCGCATTGCGTAAGCGTCACGCTGGAAATTCCGCCCGTGTTTTGCTCGGAGCGTTGGCGCTTGCCTTTGATATACGTCGTGCTCTCGGTCGTTTGGCCGCTGACTGACTGCCTGGACTTGACTTTGACGTCCGCCGCCGCCGTGATCGAAAGGGCTGAAAGAATAATTGCGATAAAGATGAATCGGATGTTTTTCATATTAATGCTCTCCTTGAATGGTCGGCCGTTTTGCGCCGTCAATCGTTCACGCGCAAACGATCGGCGGAAGGTATCAGTGAAGTATCAAAAGCATATTTTGGTTGGAGTAATCGGGGACTTTGGTTATACTTTGAGGACGGTTTTGAGAAGAATTTGAAGGTCGTTTTCAGCGTGGAACAATCGGATAAAAACGTCACCCAGTTGCTTGTCGAATTGACCGGCGGAAACACGCAGGTTCTTGAGGCGCTTCTCCCGATCGTTTATGGCGAACTTCGCAAGTTGGCAAACAACTATCTGCGGCGCGAACGCGCCGATCACACGCTGCAGCCAACGGCGCTGGTGCACGAGGCGTATATGAAACTCGTCGACCAGCGCAACGTCCAGTGGCAGAATCGTGCGCATTTTTTCGGAGTCGCGGCGAATATTATGCGGCGCATCCTGGTCGATCACGCACGCAAGCATAATTCCGAAAAACGCGGCGGCGAATTCTCAAAGGAACAACTGGAAGAAGCTCTGGTCGTTGTCTCGGACGCGAAGAGTTTTGAACTTCTTGCTCTCGACGAAGCGCTCGAAAACCTCAACGAATTGGATCCCCAAAAGGCGCGCATCGTCGAGCTTCGATATTTCGGCGGCCTGTCGGTCGAAGAAACCGCCGAAGTAATGGGTGTTAGCGAGATCACCGTCAAGCGCCATTGGAAAATGGCCAAGGCGTGGCTCTACGGACAAATAGCCAGGAATTGATTTGGGAGTTGCTATTTTGGATTTTGGATTTCGAGAGCCCCCAATTTCGGATTGCCGTTTTGGCTAAGACGTTGGACCAATCCAAAATCTAAAACCTAAAATCCAAAATGGATCAAAGGCGTTGGCGTCAAATCGAAGAGGTTTTTCAGGCGGTCGTCGAGCTCGCGCCTGACGATCGCGAACGCTTTCTCGACGAGAATCACTCCGCCGATCAGGAACTCGTCGCCGAAGTCCGAAAACTCGTTTCGAATCTTGAAGATGCCGACGATTTTATTGAGTCGCCGGCGTGGACCGATTCGTTGATGCTCGGAAAGACAGAACGCGGAAGGATCTCCGATTCGCTCGGCGACGAGATAAGGCGCGTCGAGGAAACGCTGATCGGCCGTCGGCTCGGCGCTTACCGATTGACTCACGAAATAGGTCGCGGCGGTATGGGAGCCGTGTACCTCGCCGAACGAGATGACGGCGAGTTCCGCCAGCGAGTCGCACTTAAAGTAATCAAACGCGGAATGGACACGGATTTCATCGTCCGCCGCTTTCGAAACGAGCGCCAGATCCTCGCGACGCTCGACCATCCGAACATCGCACGACTTCTCGACGGCGGCACGACCGACGATGGGCTACCGTTTTTCGTGATGGAATTCATCGAGGGCAAACCGGTCTATCGCTATTGCGATTCGGAAAAGCTTTCGATCAACCAACGTCTGGAACTCTTCCGAACGATTTGTTTTGCGATCGACTACGCCCATCAGAATCTGATCATCCATCGCGACATCAAACCGTCGAATATTCTCGTCACATCGGACGGGCTGGTCAAACTCCTTGACTTCGGCATCGCCAAAATACTCAATCCTGAGCTCGCCGCCGATTCGATCGACCCGACCGCGACGGCGATGCGGATGATGACGCCCGAATACGCGTCACCCGAACAGGTCCGCGGCGAGGCGGTGACGATCGCCAGCGATATCTACAGTCTCGGCGTTCTGCTCTACGAGTTGCTCACCGGACACCGTCCGTACCGTTTGAAGAATCGGGCACTGCATGAGATCGCGCGGGTCATTTGCGAGGAAGAACCTGATAGCCTCGGCGCCAGCTTGACGCGGGACGATAATCTTGTCGCAACCGGCGAATCGGACCGCACCGATTCGGGCCACGTCTTCGAAAATCGAAATTCGAATCTGGAGACGCTGCGCCGAGACCTTTCCGGTGATCTCGAACGGATCGTGCTCAAGGCGATGCGCAAGGATCCGAACGAACGATATCGATCCGCCGGCGAGTTTGCCGACGACATTCTTCACTTTCTTGAAAACCGGCCGGTTATGGCCGAAGACTTCCGTTCGTCGTCGATGCGAATCCCGCGTTCGATCACACGGGCCTCCGACGGTGAGATCTCGCTCGCCGTTCTTCCGCTGAAGATGCTGGCCGTCGGAATGCGCGGGGATACGGGCGACGAATTTCTGGGCATCGGACTCGCCGACGCGTTGATCACCCGGCTTTCCAACATCCGTCGTTTTGTTGTTCGCCCGACAAGCTCGGTGCTGCGTTTCGCCGACGGCGAAAACGATCCATTCGCCGCCGGACGAGCGCTCGGCGTCGACTTTATTCTCGACGGCAACATCCGACGCGCCGGCGATCGTTTGCGGATCACGCTCCAGTTTCTGAGCGTCGCTGAAAACTCGGCGCGTTGGGCGGAGAGCTTCGACGAAAGTTTCTCCGATGTTCTCGAGATCGAGGACTCGATCTCCGAACGCGTCGTCAAGTCGCTCGTTCCGCAACTCACGGGTGAAGAGGAACTTCAGCTGAACAAGCGCCGGACGAACTCGCCCGATGCATACGAAGCATATCTGCGCGGTCGTTATTACTGGAACCAATTCACTCCCGATTCGCTGAGCAAAGCCCGCGAAGCTTTTGAGGCCGCGATCGCCGCGGATCCGGGTTATGCGCTGGCCCACGTCGGCCTTGCGGATTTTTACATTTGGGCCAATATCTACGGTATGATCCCGTCGGTCGAGGGACTTCGGCTCGCGCGGACCTCGGCATCGCGTGCGATCGAGCTCGACGATTCGCTCGGTGAAGCGTACGCGTCGCTCGGATTGCTGCATCAGAATGAATTTGAATGGGCTGAATCGGAGCGCCTCCAACTTAAATCGATCCAACTCGCGCCGAACTATCCGCAGTCGCATGAATGGTACGCTGCGGTGCTCGTCGGGACAGGGCGAACCGACGACGGCGTTCGCGAGATCCATATCGCCGACCGCCTTGACGCGCTTTCGCCGCGAACGAAGACTCTGGTTGCCTGGACGCTTTATCAGGCGCATCGATTCGACGAGGCGTTGACGGTCGCGCGGCAGATCACGGAACTCGATCGGAACTATCCGCAGGGCAATGCGCAGATCGGGATCAATCTTTTGGCGCTTGGGAATCCGGAAGCGGCTCTGCCGTATTTTCGACGATTCGACGAGATGATACCGGACTCGGCACTCGCAAAATACCAGCTGTGTTTCGCGCTCGTCGCCAACGGACTTCGCGACGAAGCGGAACGGGTGCTCGACGAAATGCTTCGGCTTTCCGAACTCGGCTATGTAAAGCCGTGCTTTCTCGGACTTGCGAACGCCGCGCTCGACAATCGGGACGAAGCCTTCAAATACCTCGAACAATCGATCGACGAGAACGATCCGTGGGCGCTTTGGCTCGGCACCGAACCGCTCCTCAAGCCGTTGCACGAGGATCCTCGGTTTTGGGCGTTGCTGCGACGAATGAGGAATCCACTCGCGTTCCGGGAAACGAACGCTGAACCGGATGAATTCGAAAAAACCTCGATCGCGGTCCTGCCGTTGAAGATCCTGCACGCAACTCGTGCGGACGACACGCAGGAGGAATTTCTCGGCATCGGTCTGGCGGACGCGCTGATCAACCGGCTCAGCGGCATCCGTCGTCTGATCGTTCGTCCGACGAGTTCGGTAATTCCTTTCGGCGGCGGGACCGATCCATTCGACGCCGCGACGCAGCTCGGCGTCGAGTTTGTCGTCGACGGATCCCTTCGCCGCGTCGGCAGCCGCATTCGCATTTCGATTCAACTGTTGAACGCGACACAACGGACAGCAGTCTGGGCTCGATCGTTCGATGAAGAGTTGACCGACGTTCTCGCGCTTGAGGATTCGATCTCGAAGCAGATCGCGGAAGCACTGGTTGTGCGTTTGACGGGCGATGAACAGATACGAATCGGGAGTCGCGGGACAAGCAACACGGAAGCCTACGAAGCTTACCTTCGCGGACGATTTCACTGGCATCAATACACGGCCGATGGCTTGGCGAAATCGCTCGTCGCCTTTTATGAAGCGATCGCGCTCGACCCTGATTTTGCTCCGGCGTACAGCGGTGTCGCGGACTATTACAATTTTCTGAGCATTTTCGGCATTATGGCGCCGACGGAGACGTTCCCGGCCGCAAAAGAAGCGGCGCTCAAAGCGGTCGAACTCGATCCCGGACTCTCGGAGGCGTACGTCTCGCTCGCTGTTATTTCGCTCGGTTACGATTGGGACTTCGTGGCTGCCGAACAGTACCTCAAGAAGGCGATCGGGCTAAATCCGAATTCTGCCGAAGCGCACAACTGGTTTGGGCAGCTTTATTCGGTTCTCGGACGCCACGATCGGGCCGTGCGGGCGATGTTGACGGCTGAGCGATTGAATCCCCAATCAGCCTCGCTATCGGTGGCCTTCACGATTATTTTGCGCAACGCACGCCGATTTGACGACGCGATCGCAAAACTCCGGCAGGCGATTGCGCTGCACCCGAATAACCCGACGGCGCTTGCGGGATTCGGATGGTTCGTGCGGTACCTTGAAGATCCGCTGGAGGCAGTCGACAAATGCGGACTGGCGGTTGAGTTGAGCCAGCGACAAAGTTTGCCGCTTTACGCGCACGCCTGTGCGCTCGCGGCGGTCGGAAAATTTGAAGAGGCGCGGGCGATTGCGGCCGAACTCGAAACGCGACGCGCCAAACAATATGTTCCGCCGATCTTTTCAGCACTGATATCCATCGAACTCGGCGAGATCGACGAAGCATTCGTCTGGCTCGAACGATCGATCGACGAAAAGGACTACTGGGCTGTCTACGTGCCGGTCGATTCGCGGTTCGATTCGCTGCGCGAAGATCCGAGATACCTTGGCTTGGTCGCGCAGATCGGAAGCGCGGGCGACGCCGATGCGATACATCAATCGCAGATCGCGACAATGATCCTCCGCGACGACACCAATGAGAGCGTTTTGGCGGCATCGGACAATGTCGTTGCGCCGGGGCACGCCGGTTCGGGATTTCGCTATGCCGCGTACGGACTTATTGGATTGCTTTTCGTAGTTCTTGCCGTATTCGCGTGGCGCGGCATTACAGGCGGCGAAAGGGTCGTGCCGCAAATGCCGACGGTTCTGGACAAAAGGGTGAAAACGATCGCGGTGCTCCCGTTCCGGACCGATTCGCATACGCCGAACGAAGTCGAGTTAGGCGTTGGGCTCGCCGAATCTATACATCGCAAACTCGGTCAGGCGAGCGGACTTTCGGTTCGGTCCGCACTGTTGAATGTTCCCGACGGTCAGTCGCCGAATGAGCTCGGCAAGACATTCGGGGTCGCGTACGTTCTCCGGGGGACGCTTCACGACACTGGCGATCAACTTGCGGTGAGTGCTGAACTTATTGACACGCAAACCGAAAAAATCCAATGGAGTCGATCATTTAACGAAAAGCGAACGGATTTCCCAAGCCTGCAGATATCGATCGCCGATCAGGTCCTAAACGCGTTGACGGTCGAGCTGAGTTCGACGGAGCGACAGCAGATCGACAAGATCTACACGGAAAACTCAGAGGCCTATCAACTCTATCTCGCGGGTCGATATCTGATGGCAAATCGTTCGGCAGAGAACCTGCGAAAGGCGATCACGACGTTTGAAAAGGCGCGCGACACGGATCCGAAATTCGCTCTCGCCTACGCCGGACTCGCTGACGCTTGGTCGCTTCTGAATCTTTATCAGGTTCCGCCGCCTGATGAAGCGTACGGCATCGCCAAACAGAACGCGACAAAGGCGCTTGAACTTGATGAAAATCTCGCCGAAGCGCACGCATCGCTCGGGTACATCCTGCTTTACTCCGAATATCGACGCGCAGACGCGATCGTCGAGCTTCGCCGGGCGACCGAGCTCAATCCGTCATACGCGACGGCCCATCATTGGTCGGGTCTGGCGTTGGCGTCGATGGGGCGGTTTGACGACGCAGTGGCAAGCATCAATAAGGCAATCGAACTCGAGCCGCGGTCGGCAATCATCCAGACCGCGGCGGCATTGATATACAACTATGCCGGGCGGCGCGACGAAGCGATCGCGTTTGCAAAGAAGTCGCTTGAAATAAATCCGGCATTGGTTCCGGCGCACAAATCGATGCGCATCATCTACCTCAGCGCCGGCGATTTTCCGAATGCGTCGGCGGCTTACGAACGGGAAAGGCTCTACGCCGGCGCGACCGATCCCGACGAGCCGGGCTGGTTGATGATTACGGCACAGGTGTTGACGATCGGCGGCAAACGCGACGAAGCAATGGCGAGTCTGAGAAAGGCCGAAGCGTCCGGCGTGGTCAAGGGCAACGCCCGTGGATATGCCGACGAGATGGCGATCGCCTATGCGCTGCTCGGTGATGCCGACAATGCGGTCCGTTGGCTCGCCCGCGCGCGCGAGGTTCGTTCGTACAGTCTGAATTTCGCGGCGGTCGAGCCGCGCTACGACAAGATCAAGAACGATCCGCGGTTTGTCGAACTGACCCGGCTTGAGCGTTGACTCTTCAGAACAATCTATCGAGGAAGTTCCGTTCCGGTATCTGAGATTGCGTGGATTCGGTCAGAATCGATCGGAATCGATCGGTTTTCGAGTCGACCACACAGAAAACCAAGACGCGTATCCGGCCTACTTCTTATCCTTCACCACATGAACCCAAAGGTGGCTGTTCCCGGACTTGATCAGCGTACTCATACTTTCAGCATTGTCGATATTGATGCTCGTGAAATACTCGCGATAGTACCAAACAAAGAATATCGCCCCGAGCGTCGGCGCCTTCAATTCGCGGTAGTTGAGCCAAATCTCGCGCGGATTGCCGGTCGGGAATCCCCGAAAACCGGGCTGATAGTAGCTCTCATCTTTTGTGATCTTTTCGGCCTTTGAATCGATCGTGAAAATGCCTTCGCCGCCGTAAACCGCGAGCCCGTTTGTCTGGAACGCGGGAAACAACCAGACTGTGAATGTCTGATCGGAGTTTCGGCGAATATACTGGTTGAACGCTGGAGCATTTGCACCGACTCGTTCCTTCACCTTCGCTTGCCCAAGACCGAGGGCCTTTGCATAGAGAACGAGCATGCCCGAATCCGGTTTTTCTTCCGAACGGGTGACGACCTTTTTGGCGTCCATCGTGAAATGAAAGACCAATTCGAATTGTGAGTTCTCAAACTTCCCGTAGACCGCGTGCCACGCGTCTTTTGAGTCCTTGAAGCAAAACCAGGCGGTTCCGAGCCGCGCCAATTCCTTCTTGTCCTGGGCCATGACAACGTCACTGGTTTTCCAGGCGACCTCATCATATTCGGCAAGCCATTTGGCCGTTTCGAAGTTTGAATCGAACACCGAATTGTCGAACGGCAGAGGACCCTTTTGACCGAACGCGACGACGGCTGCAATCGCGATCGACAAGACGAGTTGAATGCTCTTTTTCATAAACTAAGGCTCACAAGATCTATTGCGGATTTGCCGGTTGCTGCCGCCGGGTTCGGACGGTTCACCGCTAACCGATCCTCTGCTTCCAGCTCTGCGGATTGCTGCCGTCGTCGAGGCGGACCATCGTTACCGCGCCGGGAGCCGGGCAGACGAGAGTGCAAAGATTGCAGCCGACGCACTCGTGTTCGTCGACGACAGGGAACTTGTTGTCGTCAAAACTGAAACACTGGTGCGCGCCGTCTTCGCAGGCGATGTAGCAGAGATTGCATTTGACGCAGTGCTCATTATTTACCCGCGCGACGACCTTGTAATTGAGATCCAGGTTGCCCCAGTCCGTGACCCGATCGACCGATCTGCCGACAATATCGTTGACCGAAGCGAAGTCTTTATCGTCGAGATACGAATTGAGCCCGTCGATCATATCCTCGACGATGCGGTAACCGTAATGCATCACCGCCGTGCAGACCTGAACCGTTCCGGCGCCGAGCAGAATAAACTCGACGGCGTCGCGCCAGGTCGAAATTCCGCCAATGCCCGAGATCGGAATGCTGAATTCCGCATCGCGCGCGAGCTCCGAGACCATATTGAGCGCGATCGGTTTTACCGCCGGCCCGCAATAACCGCCGTGCGCAGCCATTCCGTTGACGTTCGGATGCGGGATCATCGTATCGAGATCGACGCCCATCACCGAATTGATCGTGTTGATCAGCGACACCGCGTCGGCGCCGCCTTTTTGGGCCGCGCGCCCGGGCGGAACGATGTTCGTCACGTTGGGCGTCAGTTTGACGATCACCGGCAACGCCGAGACTTCCTTGACCCATTCGGTGACCATACAGGTGTATTCCGGAACCTGGCCCATCGCCGCGCCCATTCCGCGTTCCGACATTCCGTGCGGACATCCGAAGTTGAGCTCGAATCCGTCGCAGCCTGTGTCCTGAGTGCGTTTGACGATCTCGTGCCACGCTTCGCGTTTGGATTCGACCATCAACGACGCGATCACCGCGTGATTCGGGTACTTTTTCTTGCACTCGTACATCTCGCGCAAGTTGACCTCGAGCGGACGGTCGGTGATGAGTTCGATGTTGTTGAGCCCGAGCATTCGCGTCGAACCGTAATCGATCGCCGCGAGCCTTGAGGAAACGTTGACGATCGGCTCGCCGAGCGTCTTCCAGACCGCGCCGCCCCAACCGGCGTCGAACGCGCGCTCGATCATCGAGCCCATATTCGTCGGCGGCGCCGAAGCAAGCCAAAACGGATTCGGAGATTTGATGCCTGCGAAATTTACACTTAGATCTGCCATGATATTAGTTAAACCAACCAATTTTTAGCGCCGCCGTCTCGACAATTGATTCCATTGACACAAATGTCACCAAAACAAAAACGTCATTTTCAGACTGCGGTTCGCTTGCATCGCCTCAGACCGTCGGGTTGATCTCGGCAAAATGTTGCTCGCCACGTTGTCGAGCGGTGACCAAAAGCGATGATCCGGCTGCATACGAGTTAGGGATTCCGTCGCCGTTTTGTCATAAAAAGTCCGGAAGCACCAAAAATCACGACTCCGACGCCTAATGGCCCCAACACTGCCAACTTCCGAAACGGACCAATCCGATTCTCAGCTACGTGGTACGTCCGCGTCGCCTCGTACGGCGAAGTTTCGGCGTTCATCCTAAAGGTTAGGTAACTTCCGATCCCGCTGAGAATAGCAACACAACCCGCGAGCAATACCAGAACGAAGACGGCTCGGAGTCCAACTCTTATCTGATTGGAGTCAATAAGAGTGCTCTTGAACGCACACAGAATTGCCAGAATTATAAAGAAACCCGACAAAAAAGTCCCGATCTGAATGTTACGTACTATAATTTGCACGAGGATCATAGCAGGATATTTGTGTATCGTATTTGAATCAGTCGGTATGACATAGGAATAGTAAGTTGCTGACAGAAAGACCGTTAGAGCAACCAGAAAACAAAAACCGCAAAGAAGCTTCAGCCATAAAGTGTTGCGAGATTCCGGCTCGGTCTTACTGATCGCCGCTGTGGGCGGGATTCCCACTACGGAGTCAGGTTTCGGCTCCGGCATCGCTTGCGGAAACAGCGTACCCAGCTTGGTCCATTGCGTTTCCCCGGTACGGATACCCATAACCTCGGGCGTAAGTGTTCCGGCTCGAAGCCATCCAACAACAACTTCCTCTTCGTAAGGCCCTAGCTGCTGATTGTCTTTGTAGAAATAGACCGCCATCCTTGTCTCCCGTAACCAACGCCCGACCGCAAAGAAATATCCCGTTTGATTTGTCACCTTTCTTGGCGACCTGCTTCCCGTTCCAGGATTCCGCGTTAGAATTTCCACCGCGTTGTTCGGCAATCGCAAGCAGCCGGCTGCTTTATCCCGTCATCGCCGATCTTGCACTTGAGCGCGCGGGTTGCATTACGATTTCTTTTCAATTCCTTCGTTTCGTTCACCCGTTGAATCGATTCCGCTGTCTGCGTCCTTCGCGATCCGGATCATCGCGACCCCGGCGTTTTGGCCTTTGTAGAGAAGGATCAAGGCTTCCGGCATACGCTCAAGCCCGTCGAGTACATATTCGAGCGGCAACAGCTTTCCGTTGCGTATCCAATCGGCGAGCGTATCTTCATATTCTGAGAACCGATCCGCGTAATCGTAAACGAAGAATGCTTCGAGCTTCGCGTCCTGAAGACCGAGCCGACCGAGATTGCGAAAAGCGTGATATTCGTCCGGCGATTTCAAATACTCGGAAATCCGTCCGCAAAGAGCGATTCGCGCCCGGCGATTGATTCTCAGCAAAACCGAATCGAGCAACTCGCCGAAAACATTGTCGAAGTAGACGTCGATCCCGTCCGGGAAAAGATCGTCAAGCCTTTCGGCGACGTCCTCGTTCTTGTAATCGATCGCGGCATCATAACCGAGCCGATCGACCAAAAGCCGGCACTTCTCCGGGCCGCCCGCTATCCCGACCACCTTCCCGGCGCCGAGCGTGCGGGCGACGAAAGCGCATTGGCTGCCAACGCCTCCCGCTGCTCCGGAAACAAGCACGTTCTCGCCGGGTTTCACCGCGCCGATCTCGCGCATTCCGATGAGCGCCGTAAATCCGCTCATCGCGAGGCTGCTGATCCCGTGCGACGCGGGCAGATCCGTGTTGCGCATCTTGTAGATCAAATAGTACGGATCGCGCGCATCTATTTTCGCAAACTCGCGCCAGCCGAGCTTGGCCTGCACCAGATCGCCCTCGGCGTAATCCGGATGACGGCTTTCGATGACGCGCCCTACGCCGCGCCCGTGCATCACGTCGCCGATCGCGAGCGGTTTTTCGAACGACGTCTGATTCGTCATATAACGCAGCATCACCGGTGCAACGCCGAGAAACAGCGTTTGCACGAGCAATTCTCCGTCGCCGATCTCGGGAACGGGTGCGGTTTCGAGCCTGAAATTGTCGATCGTCGCGGGGCCGGTTGGCCGGCTCGCGAGTACCCATTGGCGCATCATCCCCCGGCAAATCTTACCGTTTCGCCCGTCAGCGAACGGTGTATGCTTTGGGCCGCGAGTTTTCCGCCCTGCGCCGCGTCGACCGCTTCCTTGCCACCATTGACGCAGTCGCCGGCGGCGAAGATCCTCGGATTTGATGTCTGCATCGAGTCGCTCACCGAGACGCGGCCTTTCTCGTCAGTCGCGAGGCCGAGCTTGCGGAAGAACTCGGCCTGTTTCTCCTGACCGATCGCCTTGATGACAAGGTCGCATTCGATCTGAAACTCCGAGCCGTCCGGCTTCCTGAATCGTATCCCGGTGACTTCGCCGTCCCCGACGATCTCGACCGGCGATGCCTGCCACACAAACTCGATGCCGTCGCGGCGCGCAAGTCCGAACTCGTAATCGTACGCCGGCGCTTCTTTTTCAGTCTTGCGATAAGCGAGCGTCGATCTTTCCGCGCCGAGCCGCTTGGCTTGCGTCGCCGCGTCGATCGCCGTGTTCCCGCCTCCGAGAACGACCACGCTCCGGCCGAGCGGAACCGTTGCCCAATCGCGGGTTTTCACTTTATAGATGAACCGCAGCGCATCGATAACGCCGTCAAGATCTTCGCCAGGGATACCCAAACGATTGGTCTTGCCGAGTCCGACGCCAAGAAAGACGGCATCGTGCGCGTCAGTGGTTGTTTGACTTGGAGTTGTTCGATAGCCAATTGTCACTTTTGCAGGATCTTCGCCATCCGCAATGGCAACTACTTCCGTGTCGACCCTGAACTTCACGCCGAGCCTTTCGATCTGGGCGACTTCCGCCAAGGAATGTGCCTGGGTCATTTTGTATTCCGCCATTCCGTACGTATCAAGCCCGCCGGCAAGCGGACGTTTTTCGTAAACGGTCACGTCATATCCAAGCCGCGCGAGATATGACGCGCAACTCAAGCCGGCAGGTCCGGACCCAACGATGCCGACCGATCTTCCGTTCCCGACACCCTTTTCGAACAGGGTTTTTCCGGATCGGAGCGTGTGTTCCGTCGCATATCGCTGCAGGCGTCCGATCTCGATCGGTTTCTTGACGAGAGTTTTCTCGACGCACGCGCCTTCACAAAGTACATCGACCGGACAGACCTTGGCGCACGACGATCCGATCGGATTCGCGTCGAAGATCACCCGCGATGCGCCGTCGAGGTTTCCCGAGGCGATCTTCTTGATGAACGCCGGAACGTCAATATGTGTCGGACACGCACGCGTGCAGGGAGCGTCGTAGCAATAAAGGCATCGATTCGCTTCCAGCAGCGCTTCAGGCTTGGACATCAGCGGATGGATCTCCGCGAAATTATCTTCGATCTGTTCGGTCAGTTTAGGTTCCATACAATGGCGAAACGCGGCAATTACGCTGATCCCGCGGCTTTACTCTGAGTGATCAACGCAAGCACGGCTTTGTGGACCACGCTTGAGGAGAGTATTTCTCGCAGAGCTTTTACAAACTCTTCTTCATCCTTGCAGCTCAAATCGGCATCCGTCACGTGTGACACCAACCGTACGGGATAGAGCAGGATGCCCGGATGACTGATGGTGAGCACTTTGTGAACGTAATCGCTAAGCGCGGGCGCGACGATGTTGAACGAATAACCGACCGAATCTTTGCCGGTCATCTTCATCGAATGGACCTGCGCGTCGAGGACCCCGCCGGTTTTCTTTTCCAGAAGCTCGGCCTGCCGCTTAAGAATCGCGATCGGCAATTCCAGTTTTGTGTCGATGGCGATCTCGCCCCATAGGTCGTCGTTCATTTTTTCACCACCCTCAACTGTTTTCCTTATTTGGCGTTTACAAAATGAGTTCCATTGAATCGGTAATTGATGAATCTTTTCGTTACCGTCCCGATCTCGTCATCTTTCTTGATGAGAACAACGGGAATTCGAACGGTGTTGGAACGCTCGTCAAACTGGATCAGTTTGATCGGGCGCTCCTTGCGATTGACGACCGAAAAGAAGTTGTACTCGAAGCCGATGTGATCTTGCAGGCCGGCCTTCGTTTTGAAAAGGCGGACGCGGTCATCTAGCGTTCGGCGGTCGATCTTGAAGAGCGCAACCTCTTCGTACGAATGCTTTGTCGAGAGTGTCGCCGTCATCCGGCCGAGATAAACGGTTCCGTTTTTCGTCGAAACCTGAAAAATGTCGGAATAAAATCCACCGGAATCCCCTTCGTCGAGAACCGCGGTCTTGGCGTACACCTTGCCGTCGCCGCCTTGAAACTGAAAGACGTTCTCGTAGAAATGCATTGTGCCGCCGGTTTCCGTATCCCACGAATAGATACGAAATTTCCCGTCTTTCGATGTTGCAACGAACAGGTGTTTTTTCAATTCGTTGAACGGATACTTCAAGACAGACGCGAGCCGACCGTATTTGACGAGTTTCGCCTTCAACGCGTCGTTCTCGGCATCGAGTTTAACGGCATTATCCTGGCCTTCTTCCGTCGCCAACGTCCTGATGCGTTTCGCGTGGTTGACGAGTTCCTTTTCGATCGTCTGAGGTGTCTGAGCGAAAGTCGGAAGGCACGACAGAACAAAAACGACTGCCAGAATTCTCAGGTACGTTCCTAGTATTTGGTTATTCATAAGTTCTTCTTCGGAGCAATTGATAGATGATAAGTGAAAGTTGATACGGCGCGACAATTATCAGCTTTCAACTATTCCGAACGAAACAGCCTAATCATCACAGATCGCGCCGTACGCATCGGGACGGCGGTCGCGGAAGAACTGCCACGTGTTGCGGACTTCCTTTATCTTGTCCATATCAAGATCGGCGACGATCAGCTCATCCTGGTCGCGCGAGCCCATTGCGACGAATTGTCCGCGCGGATCGCAGAAGTAACTTTGACCGTAAAACTCGCCGATGTTCCACGGCGCTTCGGTTCCGACGCGGTTGATCGCGCCGACGAAATAACCGTTAGCGACGGCGTGCGCCGGCTGTTCGAGTTTCCAGAGATATTCCGAAAGTCCGGCGACGGTCGCCGAAGGGTTGAAGATGATCTCCGCACCATTGAGCCCGAGACAACGCGCGCCCTCGGGGAAATGGCGGTCATAGCAAATGTAAACGCCGATCCGCGCGAACGCGGTGTCGAAGCAAGGATAACCGAGATTTCCCGGGCGGAAATAGAACTTCTCCCAGAATCCGGGCGCGACGTGCGGGATGTGGGTCTTGCGGTATTTCCCGAGATACTTGCCGTCGGCGTCGATCACCGCCGCGGTATTGTAGTAGATTCCAGAGATCTCTTCTTCGTAGATCGGCACGATCAGAACCATTCCGAACTGTTTCGCGACATCTTGCATCAGCTTGACGGTCGGTCCGTCCGGAACCTTCTCGACCGCATCGTACCAGCGCGTCTGCTGCTCGGCGCAAAAGTAAGGCGTCGTGAAGATCTCCTGGAAACAAAGCATCTGGACTCCTTGCCGTGCTGCGTCTTCGACGAACTTCATCTGATTGTCGATGTTCGCTTTTTTTATCTCGTCGATCGGCGCGTTCACATCGCCGACATTGTGCGCCTGGATCAGGCCAGCTTTGATTATTCTTGACATAAATTACTAAGTCCGTTCAGGTCGGAATTCCTCGGTTGAAGATCCTGATGTCCACTGCACCAACGGCGGAGCCGTGATCCGAAAGTAGCCGGACGTGAAACGTCCGGTCGAATTGTGTCGACTTCGCGTTGAAGTCGCGAAAGAACTACCAGAGATACTGCGGATCATAATTGATACCGCTGGCATCGAGGAGTTCAACATACTCTTGTTCAAACGTTCTCAGTCGATGATGCTCCTCTTGATTTACAACATACTTCGTAACAGCACCGATGCTTGTTGGACTCACCGAAAACGCTCCGTATCCTTTCTGCCACTCGAACTTCTTTCCAAGTTCAGAGTGAACCCAACCGGAGGAGTCTGCCTTTAGGTCACGGAGAAAATAATCCAAACGGTGCTTTGACTTCAGACTGACAAGTAAATGCACATGGTCTCGAACGCCGCCAATCGCAAGGGGGACCGCTTCCATTCCCTTAACTATACCCCCCAAGTACGCATGCAAACGCGGACGCCAATCGTCGGCAATCAGAGGCAAACGCCCCTTCGTCGCAAAAACAAGATGGAAATTGGCAGAAACGTGGCTTGACGGCATCGGATGTTCTTTCCGCGTCTTCGACGCGGGCCTGTTCCCTTTCCGTTCCCAGACGCTACGCATCTGGCTATTATCTGACCGCGTCTTTGACGCTTTGCTGCGAATGAACCGGTTCGACCCTAAACCAAAACGGCAAGTCAATCAGTCGTTAGCAAAAACGGTGTCTCCGACCGGGACATTGATTTTAACGTCTAAAACTTTTCGCGTCCAGCGAATGTTCGGGACGGCGAACTTCACGACGGTCGGGATCTTGACGCCGCCAAAATCCTTGTAATCGATGTAATCGACCTGAAACTGAAAGTTCCCGAGAACCGTCGGTGCGGATGCGACGCGACGCACGAGGAGACCGGTTTGGACGTCAAAATAGAGACGTTCACGGCTGTTGTCGGCGTTGGTCGCAAGCAGGAGATTGACCTCGCGGCCGTCGATCCTGTCGACGAAGCGAAACTCGAGTTTCGGATAGATCGCCTTCAGATTCGCATTCGCGAAAATCTGCGCCTCGCGTTTGATCTGTTCCATCTCGTCAGGTTTGAGTTGGATTTTATCGGCGTTGCCGTACTTTGCCGCCGTTTTGCCATCGTAAATCTCGCGCACGACGTATGTGCCGTATGTCGTTTTAACGGACATTTTTTCGCCCTTTTGCAGAACTTCCTCGGGTTCGACCGTCTTCCCGTCCGGCTCGATTCGCTGTCCGGTGATCTGGCGCGACTTGATATCGCCTTTGCCGAGCGCCGCCGCGTATTTCGCGAGGATTTCATCGACCGTCGGTTTCGTCGTCGGCTGCGCCGGACGAGGTTCCTGTTCGACGGGCTTTAGCGGAAACGTCGGCTGGGGATGGCTTTTCCCCTGATGACACGAGTTGCAGTTGATCTCGGGCCGGCCTTCGAAGTAGTTCTTGTTGAGCTCGAACGTCATCTTCAGCATCTGCCGGGCGATGTCCTTGTGCTCGAAGCCTTCTTTCTCGTAGTCAGCGTCGTTCGACGCGTGGCAGAACTTGCAGTCGACGCCGAGCGACGCCGAGATCATATTCATCACCTTGCCCATCTGGTCCGCGGGCATTTCGTTCAGAACCTTGATGCTCTTGAACTTCTGGCCGGCAGTTTCGACCTGTTTCGTTTGTGTGCTGCCCGATTTCGCGAGAAATGATCCCGCGAACACTGTAAATCCGATAACTGCCAAGATCTTGATTGTATTTTTCATATTGCTGCGAAAGTTGACCAGATTCCAGATTCCAAATTCCAAATTCCAGATTCCAGATTCCAGATTCCAGCAGATTCCAGAAATCCGAATTCCAGATTCCAAAATTCCAAATTCCAAATTCCAGATTCCAGATTCCAGATCCCAAATTCCAAATTCCAAATTCCAGATTCCAGATTCCAAATTCCAAATTCCAAATTCCAGATTCCAGATTCCAAATCCGAAATCCCAAATCCCAAATCCCAAATCCGAAATCCGAAATCCCAATCCGAAATCCCAAATCCGAAATTACCAACCGATTCCGTAATCGTCGCCGTGATTGCTGGCGGCGCCCCACATCGTGCCGTGTGTGCGGTCGAAAAAGATCGCCGTGATCGGACCCGAAGTGCGTTCTTCGAATGTCAGCGTATAGCCCATTTTGATTAGCTCATCGCGGACGTACTGCGGGGTCGAGTTCGCCAGCAACAATCGTCCCGGACGGATCTCATGCGCGCCGAAACTGCTCCGCATCTGAAAACTGTTGATGTTCGGGGCTTCGGCCGCGCGCTGGACGCCGAGTTCGAATTCCACCGAATTCAGAAAGAACTGAAGCAGGTTCTGGTCCTGGCTGTCGCCGCCCTGAACCGAAAACGCGTAGAGCGGCTTGCCGTCCTTGAGCGCCAGCGTCGGCGTCAGCGTCACGCGCGGCCGGCGGCCGGGTTCAACGACATTGTATGGGCCATCGGCGGGATCCGTGACGAAACTCTGCGCCCTCTGGCTCAAGCCGACGCCTGTTTTGCCGGCGATCACCGCCGGAATCCAGCCGCCGCTCGGCGTCACAGAAACGACCCAGCCCTCGGCGTCCGATGCCTGGACCGAAGTCGTTCCGCCGTAAAACGAGGCTTCGTTCTCGGGGAAACCGTTGACCAGCAAACCGGTCATCTGCGGCGCCAGCGTCTGCGTCTCGGACGGTACCACTTTCCAGCCGTCAAGCAGTTTCTGGAACGGATGCGGCTTGCCGCCGAATTTGTACGGATCGCCGGGTTTCGCCTCGGGATCGTTGCGGTCAGGTTTGATCAGCTTTGCGCGCTCCTTAGCGTACTCTTTCGACAGGAGCGTCTCGACCGGCGCGACCGGCTTGAAATAAGGATCGCCGTAATAGAAATCGCGGTCGGCAAAGGCGAGGTTCATCGCCTGATAGACCGTGTGAATGTATTTCGGGCTGTTGTAGCCCATCGCTTTGAGATCGAAGTTCTCGAGGATGTTGAGCGCCTGTAGCATCGCCGGGCCCTGCGTCCAGACATTCAGCTTATAAACATCGATGCCCTTGTAATTGGTCGAGACCGGCTCTTCGAGATGAACTTTCCACTTTGCGAGATCCTCGAGCGTAATCAGACCACCTTCTTCCTGCGTCCCGCGGACGAGCTCCTTCGCGATGTCGCCCTTGTAGAACCGGTCATAGGCCGCAAGAATCGCCTGTTTCCGGTTCTTGCCGGTCTTCAGCGCGTTCTGCTCCGCCTCGACCAGTTTTCGGAGCATCGCCGCGAGATCGGGCTGGCGGAAGATCTCGCCGGCGGCCGGCGCTTCGCGCTTCTCGCCGAGATGAGGAAGCATCACCTCGCGGCTGTATTTCCATTTCTTGAGCCAGTCCTTGCGGCGCTCGATGACGTTCGACGTCTCATTGTCCATCGGATATCCGTCGGCCATTTCGATCGCCGGGGCGAGCACGTCCTTAAGGCTCAGTTTGCCGAATTCTGCGAGCATCACCAGAATTCCGCCGGGTGTCCCGGGCGTGACGGCCGCGAGCGGTCCGAACTCCGGTGGATGTTTCATCCCTTTTGACTTGTAGAATTCCGCGGTTGCGCCCGTCGGAGCGACGCCGAGCGCGTTGATGCCGATGACCTTGCCGGTCTTCGGGTTGTAAACGAGCGCCTGCGTTTCGCCGCCCCAGCCGAGCGTGTCCCACATCGTCGAGGTCGCGGCGATCATCGCACAGGCCGCGTCGACGGCGTTCCCACCCTGTTGAAAAACCATCGCACCGGCCGTCGCGGCGATCGGTTTGCCCGTCACGGCGACCCATTTGCGGCCCAAAATTACGGGCTTCTGCGTTCGTTGACTGAACATATTCAAGGGCATCGCTGAGATCGCGATGATCAAGGCAATCAGGAAGTTGTGTTTTGCCATAACTTTGTTGCTTTTCCGCGGCGTCTTCGCGCTGCGCGCTCAATGCAAGCGGGACGCTTGCGCTCCAATCCGAACTCCCAAATCCGAATTCCCAAATGACGTCACGACATCCAGTTGATGCCCGCTTCCGGATTCCATTTCGTCGTCGTCTTTTTGATCTTCGTCCAAAACTCGATCGAACTCTTGCCGGTGATGTCGTTCGCGCCGAATCGCGAATCGTTCCAACCGCCGAAAGAAAACGGTTCGCGCGGCACCGGGACGCCGATGTTGACGCCGACCATACCGGCGCTTGCCTTTTCCATCACATAACGCGCCAGTCCGCCGGACTGCGTGAATACCGATGCCGCGTTGCCGTACGGATTCGAATTTTCGATCCGGATCGCTTCGTCGAGCGTTTCCGTTCGCATTATCGAGATAACGGGTCCGAAGATCTCTTCGCGCGCGACCGACATTTCCGGCGTCACGAAGTCGATCACGGTCGCGCCGACATAGGTTCCGCCCTCCTTGCCTTCGACAACCGCGCCGCGGCCGTCAACCAAAATCCGCGCGCCGTCGCGTTCCGCTTCGGTGATGTATCGTTCGATTCGTTCTTTCGCGGCCGGCGAGATGACGGCGCCGAGATTTTTCCCTGGAATTATCTTTCGCGCTTCGTCGCAGATCTGATCGATGATCGGATCGACATTGCCGACGGCGAGCATCGCCGAAGCCGCCATACATCGCTGGCCGGCGCAGCCCGACATCGATGCCGTGACGTTGGTCGCGGTCATCGAAGGATTCGCGTCGGGCAGGACGAAAAGATGATTCTTCGCGCCGCCGAGCGCGATGCAGCGCTTCAAATTGTGCGTCGCCTGCTGATAAACGAGCTTCGCGACGCGCGTCGAACCGACAAAACTGACGGCTTCGACGTCCGGATGCGCGCAGAGCGCTTCGACGGTTTCGCGGCCGCCGTTGATGATGTTGAAAACACCGTCCGGCAATCCGGCTTCTTTGAGCAGTTCCGCCATTCGCAGACACGACAGCGGAACAAGTTCCGACGGCTTCATCACCATCGTGTTGCCGAGCACGAGCGCGTTCGGCATCGTCCAGTTCGGCACCATCAAAGGAAAGTTGAAAGGAACGATCGACGCAACGACGCCGAGCGGGAAATGCTCGGTGCGGCATTCGACGCCTTTTGAAACCTCGAGGATCTCGCCCAGGACGAGCTGCGGCATCGAGCACGCAAACTCCGTCAATTCGATCGATTTTTCGACTTCGGCCTTGGCCTCGTCCCAGGTCTTGCCGTTTTCTTCCGCAACCAGCGCGGTCAGCTCGTCGAAGTTCTTTTCAAGCAAGTTCCGATAGCGAAAAAACACCTGGACGCGTTCTTTGATCGGAGTCGTGCTCCATTTCTCAAACGCGGCCTTTGCCGAAGCGACGGCGGCGTTGAGTTCGTCTGTCGTCGACATCGGAACGCGCGAAAGCAGATTGCCGTCCGTCGGCGATACGACGTCGAGCGATTCGGCCGAAGCGCTTTCGGCAAACTGGCCATTGTAATAGTTCTGAACGGTTTCGTACTTCATAGGTTATTTTCGCAACGGTTTGCTTTCTATTATTTATTTTCGGCGGATTCAAGCTTCGCCGGCATCGATTTCATCAGCGCCCAGTGGACAAAGAACGAAACTCCGAATCCGACGAACCAAGCATAATCGTACAGTATTTTGAGAGGTTCGAACACCAGTCCGATCCACGCGAAAAAGCATCCGAGAAGCGTCGCGGCAACTGCGCGCCAATTCCATCCGGAATACTCGCCGCGGACGCGATAAAGATCGGCGAGATTCAAGTTCCTTCCGCGCACCAGCCAGTAATCGGCAATCAGAACTCCGGCGATCGAGCCGAGCCCGCCCGAGTATCCGAGCAGCCAGCTAAAGATGTAACCGGACGGATCGGCGAGCAGTTTCCACGGTTGCATCAGAATCCCGATGATACCGGTAATCAGTCCTCCGGTGCGGAACGAGATCAGCTTCGGGAAGGCGTTCGCGAAGTCGTTGGCCGGCGAGACGACGTTAGCGGCGATATTGACTGAAAGCGTCGCGACGACGACCGTGAACATCGAAACGGCGACGACGACCGGTTGCGAAAACTGACCCACGAGTTTCACCGGATCCCACAAATCCTCGTGCTTCATATGCGGGAAGACGACGACCGCCGCGGACGTGATCAGGATTCCCATCGCCGCGAACACGACCATCGTCGTCGGCAGCGCTACGGTCTGGCCGATCATCTGCTCGCGCTGGCTTTTTCCGAACCGTGTAAAGTCCGGCATATTCAGGCTCAACGTCGCCCAGAAGCCGATCATCGCCGTCAGCGAAGGGATGAAGATCGGGAAAAACTCGCCGAAGGTCTGAAACCTACCCGGTTCGTTGAGCAGGAATCCGACGCCGCCGGCCTGGTAAAGAATCCATGCAAGGAGTACGGCCGTCATGACGAGAACGTACGGCGCGGCCCAGTTCTCGACTATTCGCAGCAGGTTCATGCCACGGTAGATGACGAGGATGTTCATCGCCCAAAAGATCAGGAACGCGAGCCATTCGGTGGGCGTGTGCCCGGCGATCTTGTCGCCGAGCAAAGTGTTCCAGCCCGGAATGATCGACCCGAAGAAAACGTGGATCGCCTGTCCGCCGATCCACGCCTGTATCCCGAACCAGCCGCAGGCGACGATCGCGCGCATCAGCGCCGGAAGGTTCGATCCGACGACGCCGTAGCTGGCGCGGGCGAAGACCGGAAAAGGAATTCCGTATTTTGTTCCGGGGTGCGAATTCAAAAGGATCGGCGCGAGCACGATTACGTTGCCGAGAAGGATCGTGATCAGCGCCTGCCACCAGTTCATGCCGGCCGAGATCAGCCCTGAGGCCATCATATACGTCGGGATGCAGTGCGCCATCGAGATCCACAACGCGGCGTAGTTGTAGGTCGTCCAGTTGCGGTCGGCGACCGCGACCGGCGCCAGGTCGGAGTTGAACAGCGGACTGCCGGCGATCGAAGAGATTCCTTCTGAGGTCAGTTCGACGCGACCGTCGGGATTTTGAGTTGTTTCCATATCGAATTACGACAAGTCGCGCTTCGCCAATTCAAAAACGGGCGTCTCGTTCAGGGCAAGAAATTACGAAAATTCACACGCGAAAGCGAGTAATTCTTTATAGCGGAAACAATCGAAAGTCTCAAGCGATTGATGCAACATAAGGAGACTGTAAAAAGAACGAATCGAATTTGGTATCCAGTCGCGATTTCGCGGCGGCCGAAACCCAACGTTGGCGCGCTACTAATCAGTCGCACGTTCGTCGGAATCGTAAAGAATCGTTGTCAAGAGAGACTTTCTTTTTCGAATGAACTGTGGTACGAACGAACTAGGTCTCTGTGCGTGTCGATATGCAAATCCCAAGACTCTTTCTTCTGTTCCTGTTGTTGACTCATGGTTCGACCGTCTTATTGGCGCAAAACGATCCGACCGCCGACCGCGCAAGGTTCGAGGAGATCATTGCGAAGGCGATGCAGGAGTTTGATAAGAGTAACTTCGAGGAGGCCCTGCGTCTTGCCGTTGAAGCCCGCAAGATCAGGCCAAACGAACCGATTTCTTTTATCGTATTGGGCCGCGCGAATATCCGGCTCAAGCGTTACGAAGAAGCTTCACGCGACCTGGCTCAAGCGATCCGAATCGCTCCCGACGAACCCGCAGTTTACTTCTATAAAGGGGTTGCCGACCGTTTGCGCGGGGCGACGAACGACGCGCTCGCGGCCTATAAGAAACTGTTGGAACTGCGCCCGGACAGCATCGACGGGTTGATGGGAATCGGCGAGACCTTGTTCGATGTTCCCGACCGTCGTGTTGAATCGCTCGACGCATTTCGCCGGGCCGCAGAACTCAATCCCAAGGCGGTCGGGCCGATCATTGCCGGCAAGGCTTGGCGAACATACGGCGCGAAGGATACGCAAGGCGCCGAATCGCTTTTTCGGATCGCGCTCGAAACCGATCCGGAGAAAACACTCGTCCGCAACGACCTCGGCCGGCTACTTGTCGAGCAAGGGCGATTGACCGAAGCGCGCGAACTTTGGAACGCGAGAACTACCGACAAAGATACGACTTTCCCGAATTTCATTACCGTTTTGGAGCGTGCCGAGCGCCTTCGGGATGCTGCGTCAGCATTGGTGAAGAATCCGGACGACCCGAATACCTTGGTCAGTATGGGCATCGCGACGATGGACGGCGATCATTGGGTCGTCGACGGCCGACAGGACAAAGCCATTGTCTTTTTCAGAAAGGCCCTGACGATCAAGCCCGGTCTTGTCGAAGCGCAGTTTCAGATCTGTCGGGCGTACGTCCAGATCGCCGATACTTTTACAAAGGCGAACGCCGATCTCGATCGCGAGTTGGCGATACTGCGGAAGATGGATGCAAAGCGCGCTGTCGAGATCGACGAGTACCGGAAGACATACAAAGGCGGACTTCAGACAGTCGAGCCGAAACCCAAACCGAAACCGTAGGAAGTCCGAGACGGCAATTCAATCCTCTGCGTAGATTCCAATCAACGAAGGGCTTTTGCGAAGCGCGAACGTATAGGTTACAAATACTCAAAGATGAAACAGCAATCGAGAAGGGAATTCCTATTTGCAGGCGCGGCCGGAATCGCCGCATTGGGGCTGATTAAGTTTCCGACAGAAGCCGCGATCGAGATCGAAGAGGCGACAATCGCGGATCTGCAGGCGAAGATGAAGTCAGGCGAACTGACGGCGCGCAAGCTTGTCGAGATCTACACCGCGCGGATCAAGGAGATCGATCCGAAACTCAAATCGGTCGTCGAGATCAATCCCGACGCGCTCTTGATCGCCGACAAACTCGACAAAGAACGAAAGCGCGGCAAGGTCCGGTCGGCGATGCACGGAATCCCGGTTCTGATCAAAGACAATATCGACACCGCCGACAAGATGAAAACGACCGCCGGAAGCCTGGCACTGGTCGACGCACCGGTGCCGGAACGCGACGCTTTCGTCGTCCGGAAACTCAGGGACGCGGGCGCAGTCATCCTTGGAAAGACGAACCTCAGCGAGTGGGCGAATTTCCGTTCGACAAAATCGATCAGCGGATGGTCGGGACGCGGCGGGCAGACGAACAACCCGTACATTCTCGACAAGAATCCGTGCGGATCGTCCGCCGGATCGGGCGTCGCCGTTTCGGCGAATCTCTGCGCCGCTGCGATCGGTACCGAAACGAACGGTTCGATTATTTGTCCGGCGACGCGCAACGGCGTCGTCGGGATCAAGCCGACGCTCGGACTCGTCTCGCGCAGCGGCATCATTCCGATCGCGCACACGCAGGACACCGCCGGTCCGATGGCCCGAACCGTCGCCGACGCCGCGGCACTGCTGTCGGCGATCGTCGGGCGCGACAAGAGCGATGCGATCACATCCGACGCGTCGAAGGGCAAAAAAGACTACACGGCGTTTCTCGACACGAACGGACTCAAGGGCGCGCGGATCGGAGTCGCGCGGCAATTTCTGGGAAACAACGCCGACGTCAAGAAAATCGCCGAAGCGCAGTTCGAACTGCTTCGCGAGGCGGGGGCGACGCTCGTCGACGTTACGTTTCCGGACGAACTCGGAAAACTCGGCGACGACCGTTTGAGCGTTTTGCTTTATGAGTTCAAGACGGATCTGAAAATATATCTCGCGAGCAGAAAGTCGAAATACAAAACGCTTGCCGATCTTATCAAGTACAACGACGAGAACAAGGAAAAGGAAATGCCGCTGTTCGCGCAGGAACTGTTCCTGCAATCGGAGGCGAAAGGCCCGTTGACCGACAAGGCGTATCTTGACTCGCTGGCGAAAATCAAATCGGCGACGCGCGAGAACGGCATCGACGCGGTTTTGGGGAAGGACAAACTTGACGGAATCGTCGGACTCGCAAGCGGTGCAACCTGGTCGATCGCGGCCGTCGCCGGCTATCCGTACATCACCGTCCCGGCTGGGTTTTTCGAAGGCCTTCCGGTCGGCATCGGATTTTTCGGCAGAGCATTCTCGGAACCGCAGTTGATCAAATTGGCATACGCGTACGAGCAAAAAACGAAGGCGCGGCGAAAACCGGGACTCATCGAACCTGCAAAGTCGTGAGCTGCAAAGTTCGGTTTATCGCGCGTTTTGCTGTTCTTCTTCGGAAAGAATCTCAAAGATCTCGGTCAGTTTCGCGATTTTGAGAAGCCAATGAATCCGCTCGCTGAGATTCATCAGCTGAAGGCGACCGCCCTCGCGGTTGACCGCCGTCAAAGCCGAGATCATTTCGCCGATGCCGCTTGAATCGAGGTGTCCGGTATTCGCGAAGTCGAGCGTTATGTTTGTCGTGCCGTCCCGGAGACAATCGCGGACGCGGGTTCGGAGCTTCGCGGGGGCATCCCCAAAAACAAGGTCGCCACTCAAGTCAAGAACAACAACGCCGTCTTCCTTCCTTTCTGTTATTTCAAATTTCGACATCTCGTTAAATCTTTCGCTAGTGTAACACCGTTAACCGTCAGTTCCGCTTTCGCGTCGAGCCCGGAAAAGGCCGGTCGAACGATGGTTCATCTAAAAGATCGCCGTTCGGCGTTCCGGCAAAACACGGCAAGTGCGTTTTTGAATTTCCGACCGACTGCGGATAGTATCTTAAATCCTGACTTAAGTTTGCAACAACATTTCGCGGCGTATTTTGAGAGGTGTTTCTAATGAGATTCTTTTTGTCGATTATCATCGCTTTGTTCTTTTTCTTTGCAGCTTCCGGCCAATCCTTTCAACCGGCCGGTTTTAACGATCCCGATCGTCTCGAACGGATCAAGGCGATCTTGCCGGAAATCAAGATATCGTATCGGGAATGGGCCGAGAAGAATCACATTCCGGGACTGTCTTACGGCATCGTCGTCGACGGCAAACTGGTTTTCACGGGCAACGAAGGGTTTACGGACATCGAAAAGAAGACGCCGGTCACGACCTCTTCAATTTTCAGGATCGCGTCGATGAGCAAGAGTTTCACGGCAATGGCGATCCTCAAGCTTCGCGACGAAGGAAAACTCAAACTCGACGATCCGGCATATCTCTATATTCCCGAGCTCAAGAAACTCAAACTCCCTACGGCCGATTCGCCGGCGATCACCATCCGTCATCTGATGACGCACGGCGCGGGATTTCCCGAGGACAACCCGTGGGGCGACCGCCAGCTTGCGGACTCGGACAGGGAATTGCTCGACCTCATCAAAGGCCAGATCTCTTTTTCAACGTCGCCCGGAACTGAGTACGAGTACAGCAACCTCGGCTTCACGTTGCTCGGCCGGATCATCACGGTTGTCTCGAAAGAGCCGTATCAGAAGTACATCCGCGAAAATATCTGGAAACCGCTCGGGATGAAAAACACCGAATGGGAATACGGCAACGTCGCGCCCGAAAAACTCGCGCACGGTTATCGATGGCTCAACGAGAAATGGATCGAGGAAGAGCTGCTTCACGACAAGCCGGACGGATCCTGGGGGTCGATGGGCGGGATGCTGACGTCGATCGAGGAATTTGCCAATTATCTGGCGCTTCATCTTTCCGCGTGGCCGCCGTCGGACGCAAACGATTCCGGTCCGGTCCGGCGGAGTTCGATCCGCGAGATGCATCACCCTTGGCGGATCAGCGGATTCAATCCCAATTTCGCGTACGCGGGCGGACGCAAATGCGCGACCGTGACGGCCTACAATTACGGACTTAACTGGCTGCGAGATTGCGACGAACGGATCTACATCGGCCACGGTGGCGGACTTCCGGGTTTCGGCAGCAATTGGCGGTTCCTTCCGGAATACGGCATCGGCGTCGTGGCATTTGCGAACCGTACGTACGCGCCGGCGACCGCAGTCAATCTCCAGGTGTTGGACAAACTGATCACGGCGGCGAAACTCAAGCCGCGTCAGACTCCGGCATCGGCGATCCTGAATCAGCGAAAAGCGGAGTTGGTCAAGCTGTTTCCAAACTGGGAGAACGCCGAAAAGAGCGGGATCTTCGCCGAGAATTTCTTTCCCGACAATCCGATCGAGATCCTCCGAAAGGATTTTGCGGCACTTTACGCGAAGGCCGGAAAGATCGTGCGCGTCGGCGAGATGAGGGCCGAAAACCAGCTTCGCGGAACATTCGTGATCGAGGGCGAGAAGGCCAATATCGAGGTCTTTTTCACGCTCAGCCCCGAGAATCCGCCGCTGATCCAGCAACTGATCGCGCGCGAGGTCAAGAAATAGCGGCGGCCCGACCACCTCGCGGGGAGCGATCGTGAGTCCGACGTTTTGAAGAAATCTCGGGCGTCGCCTCAATCGTTCGCGACGGTTCAGTTCCGGTTTCGCCGACCGGGCTTACAGTTCAATTGAAAAACCCAGCGACCGCAATCTATCGGAAAGCATCTTCAGATCCTGCGCTTCGATAAGCGAGTTCGGCGGCCTGACATTCAGCCAAGCCGGATTCTTCGTCCATTCAAAAAACATCTGTTTCAGCGCCGAAGTGAACGGATAACCCTCGAAAGCGTTTCTAATTGCAGTCAATTGTTCCTGCAAAGCGTCGGCTTCGTCGGACTGCAAGTTCCGAAATAGCCGGGCGGCCATCCCGATCGTGGCGTTCGTCGTGGCGGAAATGCAGCCGGCGCCGCCCTCTCTCAAGATTCGCAGCAGCAGTTTCTCGGTGCCGGCATAGATCTTGAAACCCGGAATCTCACGGATGATCTCGGCCATATGCTCCCAGTCGCCCGAGGAATCTTTCATCCCGACGACGATACCCGGATATTCCCTGACCAGACGACCAGCGAACGTGGCCGAAAAACCGATGCCGCTCAACTTCGGAAAATTGTAGAGATAGATCTTCAGGCGCTCGTCATTTACGCCGCTGATGACGAGATCGAAGTATCTCGCCAGCCCGGTTTCATTGACCTGTTTGTAATAGAACGGCGGCAGCATCAAAATGCCGCCGACGCCGCGCTCGACCGCAAATTTGGTCAGCCTGATAGTGTCGGGGAACGCGCAGCAGCCGGTGCCGATCATCAACCGGTCGACGGGCAGACCGCTTCGGACGATCCTGTCGACCGTCTCAAGGCGCTCTTCGACGGTGAAGGAATTTGCCTCTCCGGTCGTGCCGAGCACGACGATCCCGTCTCCGCCATTGGCCAGAAGCCATCTGCAATGTGCGGCCAGCGCATCGTGATCGATACTAAGATCGTTCTTCAACGGAGTCACGACTGCGGTAAATACGCCATCGGGCAAAGTTGTTTGAAGGTTCATAAAAAAAAAGAAATAGGGCAAACGAACCACGAGCGGAAGCGCGTCCGTTCAAGATCCGGATTCGACCCGACCCAATATCGGCGCGAGCCCCTGGAAACCATTCGAAAGGTATCATCAAACGACCGAAAATATAAGCAAAGACCAAGCGGTTCCTCAGGCTTCAAGTTGTGATCTTGCGCCAAGTCTTAGCGAAGGTCCGGTCGAGCCTCACCGTCGCATTCGAGACACCGGGCATTTGAGTGAGAGACAGGGAAATCGGCTGTTATCCGATCGGCGCTATGCTCTCGTCGGTCGTCGGATCGTTGGTTTTGCTGACAGGCGTTTACGTCGTCAAGAGGTAGATATACGTCCCAATCAGCGAATTGAAGCTTACAGGGACTCTCGGTCGCGGGCAAGACGGGCCGAAAGGCGTCCGTTTGCCTCGTCCGAAAAGACCGCGACGCGGCATTCTCTGTTGAACCCGCCGGTTTTTTTCTTGACACGAAGCACGTGCGGGAATATGCTCGGCAATAAATGGACTTCTACTTTCTGCTTTTTTCACTCTTCTTCCCGCGGATCGTGATGCTTGTCTATCTGATCGCGTTCCCGAGTGGTTTCCCGGCGAATTCGGTACCGCAATGGGGCGACATCCTGCTCGGCGTCTTTGCACCGCGCGTCCTGATACTGATCTACATCTATCAGAATATGGGCTATGACAACGTCTGGTTCGCCGCCCATCTGGTTGTGATGATCCTTGCGTACTTCGGCGGCGGCCGCGAGACGCAAAGACGACGCAGGAAGCGTTCTGATGGTGATGTGTAGGTTGAAGGCAGCCCGGATCTTCGCCCGGTTGTCGAATTCTGATCGGACCTGGATAAAACCAGCGGAATCATCGTTAGATCAGGTGAACCAGTCCCGTTTTCAGTTTCATTTCACCGGGAGCCACGGCCCACTCGCTTGACACTATCCGCGTGATGCAATAGCGTATCCAACATAACAGTCGGATCGTCCGGCAATACTGTCACAACTCAAGTTCGGAATTTACCCGGAAGATCGAAAAATCAACAAAAGTAACCTTAGGTAAGAATAGAATGAAGCGAATTCTGTCTACGATGACGTTTTTGGGAATGTTTCTGCTTGTAGCTGGTACGGCAATGGCACAGGAACAGAATATGAAAAGAGGACAAACAGTCTATACCGGTTGCGGCTACACATATAAAATGAAAGCATCCCGTGATACACAATGTGGTCCAGACGGAGGAACCTCGAAGTGGATTGGTGATGGCGTTGACGAAAACAGCTTAAGGAGAGGGCAAACTCTTTATGTGGGTTGCGGATATACTTATGCATCGAGGGCTGCCCGCGACGAGCAATGTAGTCAAGAAGGTGGAACCTCTATGTGGATTCCTGACGAACGCGTAACCACGGCCAGGTCAGCAACCGTGTATGTTGGTTGTGGATACACCTACAGAACAAAAGCCGCCCGTGACGAACAATGCGGTCAAGATGGCGGAACTTCGAAGTGGATCGGTGACGGCGTTGACCAAACAAAACTGGTAAGGGGACAAACTGTCTATACCGGGTGCGGTTATACCTATGCATCGAGAGCTGCCCGCGACGAGCAATGTGGTCAAGGTGGAACGTCAAAGTGGATTCCTGAATAATCGGCTTCTTGAGCCAAGTGCCAAACTATTTGAGTGCCGGGCTTTCGACCGAAATGCCCGGTTTTTTCTTCATTATGTCGAAGCAATAACATTCGACGCTTCGAGTATCCTTTTTTCGAATGCGATCGTGCAGTTGACGCTGTTGATGGATTGCGACCTATTCGGCCTACATTTCGGTCGGCGGAGTGAGAGCGTTTGGCGAAAAATCGTGGTTGAGTGATTGAACAAGGCAAAAGGCAAAAGGAAAAAGGAAGAAAGGCAAAAGGAAAAAGGAAGAAAGGCAAAAGGAAAAAGGAAGAAAGGCAAAAGGAAAAAGGAAGAAAGGCAAAAAAGGTGAAAGGCAAAACTTAATAGGTTGCCCGCGAATGAACGCGAATATCAAGCCAAAATCTAAAACTACTCGCGCAAATTCGTGAGATTCGCGGGCAAGGTTAGTATTGATTTTCTCAAGCCAAGAATCCGAGACCGAGCTTTTGCGACTCGGTCGGAGTCGTCGAAAACTTATGGAATTCAAATCAAGAAAATACATTTTCAGCTCGGTCCTGTTGCTGTTTGCCGGGATCGCGTCGGCACAGGCTCCGGATCGGCAAGCGGTGATCGCCGGAGCCGAACGGGCATTTGATAAGGCCGCAAAGGCCGTGAAGATGCCGGCTCCGGGTTGTTCGGTAGGAGTTTCGTTGAACGGTGAATCGGTTTTCGAAAAGGCCTTCGGTCTGGCGGAAATGGAGCACGGGATCGCGAATACCCCGCAGACGATCTTTGAGTCGGGTTCGGTGGCGAAGCACTTCACGGCGGCGGCACTCGTTCTGCTTCAGCAGGACAGGAAGCTCAGCCTCGACGATCCCGTTCGAAAGTACATTCCCGAGCTGCCTGATTACGGTTCACCGATGACGATCAGGCATTTGCTCAATCATACTGCCGGGTTGCGGGATTGGGGATCGGTGATGGCGCTCACCGGCGCGGGCCGCGGCGACCGCGTGATCTCCCAGGATCTTGCGATCGACGTCATCCTGCGGCAGAAATCGCTCGATTTCGTTCCCGGAGCCGAGTACTCGTATTCGAACAGCGGCTATCAACTTGCGGCGCTGATCGTCGAAAGGGTTTCAAAACAAAAGTTCCCGGCGTTCATCGAACAGCGTCTTTTCAAGCCGCTCGGGATGAAGAATTCGTCGTGGCGCGACGATTATCAACGAATCGTCCCGGGGCGCGCACAGGCATATTCGCGCAACGGCAACGACGCGCCGTGGCAGCTCAACATGCCGTTTATGAACGTTTACGGAAACGGCGGGATGCTGACGACGGTCGGTGACTGGCTCAAGTGGAACGCGATGCTCGACTCGCGCTCGATGGGAGCACCGTTGGTCGAGGCTCTCGAAACACAAGGCATCCTTAACGACGGCCGCAAGATCAGCTATGCGCTCGGCCTTGTTGTCGATGATTACAAGGGGATCAAAGACGTCTCTCACGGCGGATCAACCGCGGGCTATCAGACATTTCTTGCGCGATATCCCGAGAAAAAGCTGTCGGTCGCGGTGCTTTGCAACGGCACTTCGCCGAGTGCCGGCGGGCTCGGCGCGAGCGTCACCGATGAGATCTTCGGACCGTTTCCGGCACCGGCAAAGGTGGAGACCGTTGCGGTTGCCGAAGACGAGCTCCGAAAATACGAAGGATCGTGGCAAAACGATGTCACCCGGTTCGTGAATCCGATCACGCTTGAAAAAGGCGAGCTACGGTTGGCGGGATCGGCACTGAAACCGATCGCCGGCGGCGCATTTTTGATCGGCGAACGAAAACTGACGTTCACCGACGCGAACAAAGCAAGAATTCAGAATCCTGACGGTTCGGCGACGCTCCTGACGCGCGTTGCCGATTGGAAGCCGACGGCCGCCGATCTCGCCGAATTCGCCGGCGAGTGGTACAGCGAAGAGTCCCAGGCGGCGTTCACCTTTGTTATCGAGGGCGACAAGGCCTTCATCCGTCAGCGGCCGACCACGAGCCTGCCGCTCCGGCCGGTAACGAAAGATCACTTCTCGACGCCGGGTTATGTCGTTTGGGTGACGCGCGACAAGTCGGGAAAGATCGAAAAGCTTCACATCGGAGGCTCGCGAATGCGCGATATGCCGTTCGTGCGGGTCGGGAGATAAGATTCGGGAGCTTTGCAAAAACCCACGGGTACTTTGTATTCGGGGCCGGGACAAGTCGGTACCATCTGCGGTAGCGGATGGTTGGCTGCGGCACTCCCGGACTGAAGTATTGATACCAACCGATCTTCAACCATCCGCTACCGCAGATGGTACCGACTCGACGCGAATGCAGCGCGATTCGGGATTCCCAGTCTGGAACCCGTGGAACTCTGGAATCCAGATTTCAGGATTCCACGTCGAGTTGGGCTGGGATCATGTATTCTTTGGCCTGGCTTCGGGTCGGGAAAAGTCCGGACACAAATGCCTTGCGCAACATTTTTCGCCAAACGATCAATTGGGGATTACTCAATCTTTAGCAACTTGAGCCACGCCGGCATGGCGTACAGATGATCGCCGTGATCGATCCCGGTGTTGCCGGCATAGCCGCGGATCTTGAATCCTTTGACGTTTACCTCGCTCAGCTGCTGCATACCGATCGGTCCGTGTTTGAGTTTCGGCGTCCGCTTCAGTTCGAGTTTCGCGATCAGGTAATCGACGCACTCGGTCGTGCTCGCGTACGTTCCCGGAAAGAGTTCCGAATGTGTGATGACGAACGATTTTCGGCCCTTCGAGGCCTCGCGCGCGAAGGCTAGGTATGAGTCAAGATCCTCGTCGCGGATCACGCCGCCGGCGCCGAGTGGCTTTCCTTCCGGAACATAGCTCGCGTGAATTCCGTCGAGCAGCAACACGTTATCGACCAATTTGAAGTTGTCCGGCTGCCGAAGTATCTGACGGATCGCGCCGTATCCGGCCGAAAATCCGATCAGTGTGATCGATGAAAAGCCGTTCTTAAGGTTGAGCATCGCCGCCGCTTCGTCGATCACCGATTTGAACAGCACCGGATAAGCTGCAAACGGCCCACCGTAAGCCCGTGAGCCTGAGCCGAGATTGATCGTCACGAGCGCCGCCTTGGGCATCTCGTCCGAAATTTGCTTTTGAACCAGCCACGGAGCCCCGTGAAAATGAATGACGAGCGGGATCTTTCGGGCCACGCTCGGAGTTCCGCCTTCAGGCGGCTTGATCTTCACACGACTCTTCTCCGGCACGAACAAAACCGCGCCTGTCAGAGATTTAAGCTCGGTTCGCTCGCCCGGAACATCGACCCTCGCGACGCGCGTATGCGGCCGCGTCGTCTCGGTCGACGGCGACGGGTTCTGCGGCGCCATTTGCGAATGCGCTTGGACGGCAAGCGCAATGATGGCGATGGAAATCAGACCGATCCGAATACTTCTCATTGCTTATCAGTTCCGACGGATTCGCCGATCTCAAAAATCGTGATGATGTTCGGATGATCGAGCGCCGATGCGGCTTTGGCGTCGCGCACGAAACGGCTCATTCGGTCACGAGTCATTGGCTTGTTCGGGCGACATATAGTTTGCTGTGCCAATAATCATGCCGGGCTGAGTTTGCGGCCGGATCGCGGTCGCGGCCTCCCTGTCAGAACCATCTGCGGTATCGGATGGCTCAGCTTCGTCATCTGACCGGCTTTGTCTTAAACCACCCGCTACCGCAGGCGGTTCTGACAGCTTGGCAATTCCAAAATCGAGAATCTTTGCCAAGCCGTCAGCCCGAATCATCACATTATCCGGCTTGATATCACGGTGAATAATTCCAGCCGAATGTTACAAAACGGCTGAAGATCTTAAGCTGACTCAAATAGTAATCCGCCGTCATATTTCCGCCGCAGTCCCAACTTTCGTTTCCTATTCCGAGAAACGGGATTTTGTAAGGCGCGGGGTGACCGTTGCGTTCTTTGGCCAGATCGGTCGGTTGATCCGTGGTTAAATACTCGAGCCATTCTGACGCTTCCTGCGGAGTTCCGGAGCCCACATTCACCGAAAGAAACGCCTCAGAACCGATCTGATCGAGAAAATCCATAAACTCGTGAGTTCCGAACGTATTCGGCTCGATCACACCGCCCCAGTTGGGGTTAAGGGTGGCAACTCTTTTTGTTCCGATGCCTTTACGCCAGTGGTATTCATCGGCAAAACAACCGCCCGGATAACGGACATTAGGCACCTTGATCGCTTTGAGTGCGGCAACGACGTCGTTGCGGATACCGCGGGTGTTGGGGATCTGAGAGTCCTTTCCGACCCAGATTCCCTCATAAACGCCGGAGCCAAGATGCTCCGCGAACTGTCCGAAAAGATGGCGATCGATCGTGGTGCCGGGCGTCGACGGGTCGATATTCACATCGACCCGTTGAGCAGCCGCAGAAACCGTGAAGATCGCCAGGAACAGAACCACATTCAAGAGCACGTGATATCTTCACAGAAAATCCCCGACTTACCGCTTCAAAGCCAAAATTCCGGAGATCGCGCTGGCGATTCTGGCTTCGCGGCTGTATGAGTTGAAGATCGGTACTTCTTCGCGCAGGATCTGTTCACTGACGCCCGCAATAAACATTCCTTCCTGCTTCAAAACAACGAAGTGAGTTTCACTGTCTTCATCCCTTTCCGTTTTCACCGTCGCTCCGCTGAACTGGCTGAGCGCGCCTTCGATAACCTCACGGCGATGGATAAACTGTCGTGTGAAAACGTATTTGTCCGTTATGGTGTCGAAATAATACACCTCGCGAATCGTAAACCTGAACAATAGAAAGACTGCCGCCGCTGCAGCGAGACCGGAAATTCCGCCGATCAGCCAAAGCTCCGGGTCGAAATTCATCGCAAACCAGCCGATTCCGATCAGCGAAACGATCAACAGCACAATGACAGCGAACATCATCAACGTTGGTCTGTAATCAATAACGGCCAATGACTCGGGCCGCCTCATGATCCAAAGCGGTACGAGAAAATCGAATCGTTCCGAAATCTTATCCCAAAAGCGGTCAAAAACACTGTCCGGATCTCCTAACATTTGTTATCCTCCGATGAATAAAATCGTAACTTCAAAGCAAACAAAAAGTGCACTATTCAGGAATCCTGACTTTTAAGTCCCGGATCGTGTGTCCGTTGCCCGCACGTGAGCAAGGGCTCTGTTCTATGCACTCGAAACGTCAATCCCGACTCGGGTCATTCAATTGGAACTGACCATTTTGAGAGTTCCGCGTTGACGCCCATTCCGCCGACTCCAATAACGGAGCGGATCTCGTGCCTTCCCAGTTTTGTGTCTGCGGTTAATGTCATTATTTTCTATGCCTTAACGTACTCGCGGCGTTTTGCTGTTGTGCTCACCGAACGCGTTCGGAAACGTCCGAGGCGATCGACTATCTTTTGAAGTTCGCTATCCAGTTGGCCGAAACCGTTAACGACGAAGTGGCGTCGGCCATCCGGCTGATGAATAGGAACCGCTGGCCGTCGGCTGAAACGTCAAAGATGTTCGCCTGAGTTGTCCTCGCGACAGCGGTGTCGAAAAGCGGTTTGGGAATGCCGGGCTCAAAGTTTGCTCCTGTTTTCGACTCGGCCACCATCAGCTTCCCGTCCGATGCAATATAAAAGATCTCGCTGTTCCGTCCCCACGCAGGACTGCCGCCGCCATTTGTAGAGATTGGCCACTTTCCGCCCGACGCCGGAAACGTCTGAACGTAAACCCCGGAGACTCCCGATTCGCGCGACGCGTAGGCAATAAACCGCCCGTCAGCTGAAAACCGGGCCCACGTGTCCTCTAATGGCGAACCGAAATAGAGAAACGGGCGGCGATCACCGTCGAGCGGCAGTGCCCAGATGTTGGTGTTTGTCGTTGGATCGGCATCGGTGTAAAGAATATGCTTTCCGTCAGACGACCAGTCGGTGACGAATATCGGGTTGTCGAACGGGTTAAAACCTCGGCTTCACCGGCACCGCTTGCCAACTTTCGGTACATCTCGCTACTCCCGACCTGCCGCCCGGACCATGCTATGTAATTTCCGTCCGGTGACCAAGCAACGTTGTCGACGTCCGACGAACCGGACGTCAGACGCGAACTCGTGCCTCGGGCGATGTCATACACAAAGATGTCGAGTTCCCGCGGCCCGGTGAAACGGCGATCCGTTTCTGGTCGGGCGAAAGTCTTGCGACAGCATAGGCCCCGATCGGGCCAATCGTTTCGATCTGCTTGCCGGCTCGGTCGAACCAGGTTATCTGCCGATTCTCCAGATCTGAGCTCGGGTCGTGAACAAGCGTTCCATTATCCGACACCGTGAAGAATGCACGGGCATTGGCGTTGATCCGAATCTGATCCACAACGCGAAACGGCTCGCCGGCAGTCATCAGCTTGTCAGCGTCAAACGCCTGGGCGAGCAATGCCCCACCGCGGGAAGAAGATGTGCCCGCCGCCGTCAGGCGATGGGGCATAGCGGGCGTTGGAATCTGACGAAAACAATCGCTTTGATTCACCGCCGTCGACCGACGCGGCCATCACTTCGGATGTGCCCTTCTTCGTGTCCGTTGCAAGATAGATGAAATGGCGTCCGTCGGGCAGAAATTGCGGCCAGCGTTTGAGCATTTCCTCGTTCTTTTCAAATCCCGGTAGCGAGACAGCATTACCGCCTGACGCTGGCACTCGCATGATGCCTTGTCCTCCGACAAAGAAGATGATGGTACCGTCGCGGCCCCATGAACCCTCGTTGCCGCGTCGATCACCGATGAAATCACAGATGTTCTGAACGGTCCCGTCTGCGAGATTGACCCGCTTGAGCTTTCCGTTACTGGTGGCAAATCCCAGGGATCTGCCATCCGGCGACCAGAACATAAAACCTGCTGCGCCTTCCGTTCCCGGCAGCATTCTGGCGGAGAGCGAATTCATCGGCCGCAGGAACATCAGAAGTTTGCCGTCGATCAACGCGTTGAAAGCCAGATTTGAGCCATCCGGTGAAATGGCTAATTGGTTAAACCCGGCCGATTTCCCCGGCGGATTGATCGAAAAACTGATCGGAACGGCCTCGGTCCGTGCCGGCTGGCGAATGTACTTAACCGCGAACGGCGCACTCGCCAAGAAGCCGAGCAAAAGAATGGCAGCCGCGACCCACGGTGCCCAGCCGATCCATTTAGATCTGCTGGTTCGGGCCACAGCCGCATTGGCCCCGGTCGTAAATCCGCCCGACGAGTTTGTCGGCGAAGACAATGCCTCAAGCGCGAAGCCAAGATCAGCCGTCGATTGAAACCGCTGCTCGGGCTTCTTTTCCAGACACCGCCTGACGATCCGCCCGAGCGAAGGGCTGATGTTCGGATTGGATTCGGTGATCTCCTCCGGTTCTTCCTTGAGAATTGCCGACATCGTTTCGGCCATGGTTTCGTGCTGAAACGCCCGCTTTCCCGTGATCATTTCGTACAAGATCAGCCCGAACGAAAAGATGTCGGACCGGTGATCGGTCGCGTGGCCGCGAACCTGCTCCGGCGACATATAGCCGATTGTTCCCATTACTACGCCGGGGTTGGTGAGGGCTTTCCGCGTGTGATCCTCCGACCCAGTCGCTACCGCTCCCGGTTCTGACAATTTTGCGAGTCCAAAATCGAGTATCTTTACGCGGTCGTCCTTCGTGATGAACAGATTTTCAGGCTTCAGATCGCGGTGGACGATCCCTTTCTCGTGAGCCGCCGAGAGCCCACTTACGATCTGCTGGGCGTATTCAGTGACTTTTCTGAGCGGGATAGAACCCTCGTCGAGACGCTCGCGAAGCTCTTCGCCTTCGAGCAACTCAGCCACGATAAACGGCGAGCCGTCGTGCTCGCCAATGTCGTAAACGGTCAGGATGTTGGGGTGATTGAGTGCCGAGGTGGCCTTTGCTTCCAGCTCGAACCGCCGCAGACGGTCTTCGTCGCTCGACATTCCCGATGGCAGCACTTTGATCGCTACCTCACGATCAAGCCGCGAATCGTGGGCCTTATACACCTCGCCCATTCCGCCTTTACCGATTGGCGAGATGATTTTGTATTGATTGATGATTGTTCCTGTTTCCATCTTTATCTTTCTCTATTCAGGAATCCCGACTCGGCGGACCAATTCCTTAAATCGCGGGTCGTCTCGCACGAAGTCCCAAATTTTATCAACCTTTAGTTCGAGCAACCGCCTGCCACGCTCGTCATACGCTTTGTTCAGATATTCGATCGTCTTATCTTTGTCTTTGTCCCGGGCATATGCGCAGGAAAAATCCATGGCTTTAACATATCCGTTGGGGTCTTTTGCCTTTTTGGCATTCAGCTCTTCGAATCCAACTTCCGTCAGCTTGCGGTGCCGTAGCCCCGCCGCCATCGAATCCGTCCAAAATTGCCGTTTCGTCGTTTGTCCTTAATTGTGGCGTAGTCGGGGCTTCGACAGCAGACCGGATGGCCATCGCCGGCTCATCCATCGACGCTGGGCCTTCGAGCGGTCCATATCCATCGTCGATGCAATACAGCAGCGTGCCGTCGTAATAATCCGGTCTGCATCCAGGGCTCCGTTTCATAGATTCCTACTTCAACTTTTCGACGTTTGAATTAGTCATTAAAGAAGTCATTTGTGTTATCGCGATCGCGTTTAGCTGTTTTAATCGAGAGCTTTGTGGCAATCCTTGCTGAATAAGAATAGCGTTGATGCTTTCTAAATTCGATAAAACTACTAATTGTTCGATAGAAAAACTACTAATTGTTCGATAGATGCGTGATCCCTGATATTTCCGACCGAATCGGGATTTTCGTCACGCCATTGTTTTGCGGTTTTGCCGAACAAAGACATGTTCAAAAGATCGGCTTCGGTGGCATACACAAGATTGATCTGCGATTTGGAAAGTTCCGCCGGGATTAGGTTTTCCTTGATCGCATCCATATGAATTCGATAATTTATTTTTGCCAATGTTCTTTGAAGATTCCATTCGAGATTCAGACGTCTGCTTTCGTCGTCTTTGAGCCGTTGAAATTCAGTTATGAGGTATAACTTAAATTCTGGAGAGATCCACGATGCAAATTCAAAGGCAATGTCTTTGTGAGCAAAAGTTCCGCCGTAGCGTCCGGCCTTTGAAATTATGCCGATGGCTCTAGTGGATTCGATCCATCGTTTCGGAGTGAGTGAAAAACTATTCGAGCCTGCGAGGTTCTTAAATCCATCGAATTCGATGGAATTAAAATTTGCATTATTTAGTTGCTCCCACAATCCGATAAATTCGATCGTGCTGCGATTTCTCAGCCAATTTTGCAGAATATAATCACTTCTTTCGGCATCTCGATGTCGGGCAATATCGGTCAGCGAGATATAGTCCATCTCACCTCGATTTGAAATCGTAATTTCTGTTCCTTTTACCAGTATGGTCTTATCTTTAGCCATAACTAACTTTCGCCACGTTCTTGTTTTTCCGTTAAATCGCGGGTCGTCTTGCAGGAAGTCCCAATTCCTATCGGCCTTTAGGTCGAGCAACTGCCTGTCGGCCCTTCGTCCAGAGGATGGCGAAGTTCCTCGCCTTCGAGCAATTCAGAAACGACATACAAAACATCGTCCTGCGTGTCGACATCGTAAATAGCAAGGATATTCGGATGATTCATAGCACCGGCGGCCTGAGCTTCCTGCTCAAACCGCGCGACACGGTCTTTGTCAGCGGAGAGATCCGCCGGCAGGACCTTGATCGCCACATCACGACCGATCTTCGGGTCGCTCGCCCGGTAAACCTCGCCCATTCCGCCGACGCCGATAACGGAGCGGATCTCGTATCGTCCTAGTTTTGTGCCTTCGGTCAATGTCATTTTTTTATTCGCGGATCTTCACCGATCTCAATTCGGCCTCGATCTCTTCGATCGTCGGCAGATTGCCGCGTAAGTTTTCCGGCAAGATCTTTGTCAGTTCAAAACTCGAAATACCTATCGGCTTGGTCATATCGCGCAAGGCGTATTCCGCGACGGTTTTATTCTCTCCGCGACAAAGAATCAGTCCAACGCTGAGGTTGTCGCCGTCCTCTCGCAAGATATCGTCGATCGCCGAAAGATAGAAATTGAGCTTGCCGAGGTATTCGGGCTTAAATTTACCCGCTTTCAACTCCAAAACGAAATAACAGCGGAGTTTAAGATGATAGAAAAGCTGGTCAACAAAAAACTCTTCACCACCTACATCCAGCCGATATTGGCTCCCGACAAACGCAAAACCGACACCCAATTCGAGCAGGTATTCTCGCACGTGCCGCATCATCGCTTGTTCGATGTCGCGTTCGTGGGCCTCGTCCGTGAGTCCGAGAAAATCGAAACTATACGGGCTTTTCAGTAATTGCTGAGCGAGATCGGATTGCGGCTTCGGCAGTACCAATTCGAAATTCGTGATCGCTTTGCCTTGCCGCAAATACAAGCCTGTTTCGATCTGTATCTCCAAAACATTGCGGCTCCAGCCGTTTTCGATGGTTTTAGTTATGTAGAATTCACGTTCGATCGGATCTTTCACCTTGTCGAGAATCCGGACAATATGACCCCATGGAATTCGTCCAACAGCTTGTTGGACAATTGCCTCGTCGGGATACGCTTCGGCAAAGAGCCGCATATACAGCAGATTTGTCCGCGAAAACCCTTTCATCGCTGGAAACTCGAGCCGCAGATCGAGCGAGATCTGCTCGACGACCTTTGCTCCCCATCCGAGCTCCTTCTGCTTTGCCAAAATACCGTTTCCGATGCGCCAATAGAGCAAAACGAGTTCGCGATTGACGGTGAGCGCCGCCTTTATCTGCGTCCTCCCAATATCGGCTTTGAGTTTAGAGATAAAGTCAGCGTATTCGTCTGTAATGATCGATTCGGAACTCATAATTTCCCAACCTCGTTTGGGCATCGTTGGCTGATCTACTTCAACCCCCCTTGATCACATACAACTGGCTCGCATTCTCGTAACCGCTGTGTCTGCATCAATTGTCACTAGCTTCAGCTCGTGGACAGCGAAACATCTCAGCGATTTGAAGAAAGAAATCCTGAGATAGCGCCCGCGATCCGGGCTTCCCGTTCGAATGTATTGAACATCGGAACCTCTTCACGCAACATCTGCTCGTCAACGCCCGTTAGGAACATTCCTTCTTGCTGCAAAACCACGAAATATGAATTACTGTCTTCGTTGCTAACGGTTTTTACCGAGGCTCCTGTGAATTGGCTGGTGTGTCCTTCTATCACCTCTTTGCGATGAATGAACTGACGGACGAAAGTATAAGTGTCCGAAGTTTTGTCGAAATGATAGACCTCGCGGAGCGTGCCCTTGAAGACCAAGAACAGGCCCACAACCCCAGGAGCGCCGAGCACCCACAGCCACGAGGCATCGTAACCGAAGAAAATGAAGACCGCCGACAGCGCCAGGACAATAAGTCCGACGACGGTCAGAAACATAAGAAACGTCGGCCGGTAATCCAGAATCGTCAGCGATTCGGGCCGGCGTATGATCCGGAGCGGAACGAGATATGCGAACTTGTCGCTGATCTTTCCCCAAAGCCGGCCA